>JBGPDH010000034.1:0-19628 GCA_041482195.1 Verrucomicrobiia bacterium | reverse complement strand
GTGCGCTGTTTTGCCGTCGGTTTATTTCCCCTGACTTTTAGGCACTGTGACCATGACCCTGACCGGCGATGAAAGATTGCCAGTCACATCCTGAGCCTGAACGGTGATGCCGTAAACCCGGCCCGTACCGTTACCGGACCGCTCGGCTCGCAGCGAGACGGCGTGGTCTCCCAAAATCTGCCATTCGGGCGCCGTATTGCCTTCGCCGGGTCCGTTGACAGCCTCGTTGCTGTGCACCCCGATAATTTTCCAGGTAACCGTGCCGCAATCGTCGGTCGCTGTGGCGTTGATGGCCACGGTCACCATCTGATGGTTGGGCGGCCAGAGGACGGAGGGTGAGGCACTCGCGCTGGAAATCTGCGGCGGCATGAGGTCCACTACCGTGATGGTGGTCGAGCAGGATGCCGTGTTGCTCACGCTGTCCGTCACGTTAACTTCCACCAGATTCGTCCCCAATGGCAAGGCACCAAGAGACGCCAGCACGCCCGTGATCATCACGGGCGGATGGGGTGCCGTAATCAGATTCGTTTGCACGGTGACTCCATCCACCGACCACACGACCGTCATCGCGTTCCCCACCGGGCTTAACACCTGCGTCATCAGCACAACGGGTAGACCGCACTCCACTGTCATCGGTTCCGCACAGGTGATGAGAGGAGTAGCATCCACAGAATTGGTTGGACTGAATTCATAAGCGCCCATATCCACCATGGCCGGACCATTCGTATGCCCGGCAATAATCCTCGGGTTCCCATCAAAATCTACCGGGGGCAGAAACGGCGCAGCGTTGTCACCCCCATCAATGGCAGGCGAACCGGCCTGTATATGAAAATCCGCGCCGGCCGGACTGACAAACAGTGGGTCGGCGGAAATATTCCCGTTGGTGCCGGTCAGGTCCTGACCGGCATAGAGTATCGGCCCGCCAAAAACCAGGTTGTTGTCCCAAATGATGTTGCCGCCCACGGCGGCACCGACATCGTTGTCAACAAGGATATTGTTCTCAAAGATCCCCAGCCCCAAAATACTGGCATCAATCCCCACCGGGTTTCGTACAATCGTGTTGTTGATGACCACGGGCGCCGTGTCCGCCGGCAGGATGAGGGTGATGGCCCGACAGGAGTTGCTCACGAAAAGATTGTTGGCCACCAAAGGCGACGAACCGTTCACAAACGTAATGACACCACTCAGGTACTGGCTGTCACCAGTATTATATCGGAACAGATTTTGTTCAATGATGGGCGAGGCAATCCAGCCGCCGATGCCCGCACCCCAATAACCGACCACTTCGTCGTTGAACTGGATGACATTGCTGATGATTGTGGGCGACGTTGCATTCAAACTGATGCCGCTGCCCCAGTTGGAAAAACCATGCTGAATGGTAAAACCTTTAATGACCGAATCCGGCCCTTCGCCACTGCTGAAATTAACCACCGCGCCCACGTGGCCACCATCAATGAGGGTCACCTGCGGGCCGGCGGCGCTGGCCACGGTGATGGCTTTGCCCTTGAAATCCAGATTCTCCGGATAGGTACCCGGGGACACCAGCACCGTGTCACCCGCACTGGCGGCATCGATAGCCGCTTGAATGGTTGAATAATCGGTTGGAACCAGCAGTGGGTTGGCTTGGGCTGCAGCGGAAATGAACCATCCACACACCACCCACGATAGAAACAGGAAACCTTCGTTCTTCATAAATTGTCCTTCTAATCAGCAGGCTGACATAGTAGCAGGACCCTCGGGCGTTTGTCACGAAAAATCCTTCATCTCCATTGTCGTCACCCGTTTGTCACCGGTTTGTAACTTGAAGTCATCCGCGCGCCACCTATGCTCCAGACGCGATGAATCCGGCGGATTTATTCTCCCAGCAGGACGACGTGGTGCGGCTCGCGCCCGGTGAGGTGTTGTTCCGGGAGGGCGAACGCGGCGATGCCATGTTCGTTTTGCTCGAAGGCACGATGGACATCATCATCGGCGACAAGGTCGTCGAAAATTCCCAACGCGGCGCCATCATCGGCGAACTGGCGCTCATTGACCAATCGCCCCGCGGCGCCACGGCCGTCGCCCGTAATCCCACGCGGCTGGCCAAAGTGGACCAGCGCCGGTTTCATTTTCTCATCCAGCAAAACCCGTTCTTCGCCACACACGTCATGAAGGAGCTCGCCGACCGCCTGCGCCGGATGAGCCGGCTCTACGCCGAACATTGACTTAAATGGCCGAGTTACCAGGCGGGAAGTCCCGCACTGCCGGATCCCTTCCCCATTTTGGGCACTGACGAAGCGATGCCCTCCAGAAGCAGTGCCCTCCCTGTCCGAAAATCTTTGTGCTCTTTGTGGTTGTTGGCTGGTTGAGAGGTGAAGGTTGAGAGTTGAGAGTTTTCCCTTTGCGCTTTTTGTCCACCCTCCGCAGTCCGGCTACGGAGGACGGGTGCCTCTCTGTAGCTAAAATCTGTGTCCATTCGTGTCCATCCGTGGCGAGTTCATCAAAACCATTGATTTGTCAAGGTTTGCTCGCGGGATGTACGGTCACTGTCAGCGAAACTGTCAGTGAAGCGGAGAGTCACAGGACTATTCACCACTACTTGTCAGAACTCGCTGAAACTTTGCCACCGCTGGCATTCACAAACACCGGGGATACGGGACTGGAATATCAAAACAGATAATCCAGTCACCGCGTATGATTGACCGGTTCACCTGATCTGCACAACGACCTTCCCTTTGGCCCGGCCCTTTTCGAGATACGCCAGCGCCTCCTTTGCCTGATCGAATGGAAACACCTTGTCAATCACCGGGCGGATGCGCCCCGCTTCGAGAAGTTTGCCAATCTCCGCAAGTTGCCGACCGTCTGGATGCACGAACAGAAATGAATACTCGATGCCGCGTTTCCTGGCGTGACGAATTATTTTACGGCTCAGCAACCCGAAGACGAATTTCATTAAAAAACTCATGCCTCGCGCGCGAGCGAATGCAGCGTCCGGTGGTCCGATGAGCGAGACGACGATGCTCCCGGACTTCAGAATCCGAAGTGATTTTTCGATCGCATCGCCCCGGACAGTTCCCAGCACGGCATCGTAGTCCCGCAGCACCTCCTCAAATTCTTGCTTCTTGTAATCAATCACCTCATCCGCTCCGAGACTCTTCACCAATTCCACGTTACCCGTGCTCGTGGTCGTCCCAACTTTTGCTCCGAGGTGTTTCGCAAGTTGAATTGCGAATGTGCCGATGCCGCCCGAGCCTGCTGGAATAAACACCTTTTGGCCGGGCTTGAGTTTTGCGCGCACCTTCAGCGCTTGCCACGACGTGAGTCCAACCATCGGGATCGAGGCCGCTTGCACGAAATCCAGATTGGCCGGCTTGTGTGCGGCGGCGTTCTCCGGCACGACCGCAAACTCGGCGAGCGCGCCCGTGCCGAGATCAAAAATGCTGGCGAAGACGGCATCGCCCGGCTTGAAGCGAGTCATGCGACTTCCCACTTCCACCACGACGCCCGCCAAATCGCTGCCCAGCGTGGCCGGAAGCTGAAACTTGAGCATGGGCTTGAACGTTCCTTTCGGAATCAGGGTATCGACCGGATTCAAGCCGACGGCATGGACGCGAACAAGAATCTCGTCCGGCTTGAGCGCGGGCTTCGGAATGTCGGCGAACACGACCTGATCCGGCCTGCCATATTTTTTAAAGATAAGTGCTTTCATAGATTATGCCTCAACGCGAGGTTTGAAGAATCGGTTCAGACCGGATTCTTTCCGAATAGCCCGGTCGAACAGAGCGACGGGAGCAAAACGGCGCAGTCGGCTCAAAAGGACGCCCTTGCCAACCGGATAACGCAGCCGGGGCGATTTCGCCGTCACCGCCCGCCAAACGGCTTCTGCCACGATCTGTGGTTCATCCCCATGCCTGACGCCTTTCGCCACCACCTCGTGCATGCGCTGCCGGTGAACAGCATAGGCTTCGAGGTTGGTTTGGGCAGTCTTCTCGTTCTGGTTAATGTTGCTTTTGGTATAAGAGGGTTGGACCAACACCGCGCGCACACCGAATTGCCTCACTTCATGATCCAAGGTCTCGGTGTAGCCCTCGAGCGCGTGCTTGCTCGCAGCATACATGCCCATGAATGGGGCGGGGATAAAACCAACCACTGAGCTGATATTGACTACGCGACCGTAGCCAGCTTGCCGCATCCGGGCCAGCACGGCGTTGGTCACCCGCAGCACGCCAAAGAAATTGGTTTCAAATTGGTCTCGTGCTTCCTTGAGAGTTGTTTCCTCCAACGCCCCTGTGAGACCGTAACCGGCGTTGTTCACCAGAACCTCAACGGGTCCTGCTTTCTGAACAATTCCTTGAATCGCTTCGCTGACGCTGGCGTCGTCCGTCACGTCCATGCGGACGATCTCCACGCCAGGGATGGGGTTTGCGGATTTTGGATCGCGAGCGGTGCCGAAGACACGAGCCCCTCGCTGCGCGAGTAGCTGGGCGATTTCTCGGCCGATACCGGAGGATACACCGGTGACTAATGTGACTTTGTTTGTTAATATTGTGTGCATATACACTATTTGGCTTTTAGTTTATCGCCTTTAGAGGCATTCAGGGTTATTTGCTTATTTGTTCAGGGCTGTCGCCACAGTTTTGAGATCAGAGAGGATTGCAGACCAACGTTTTTCACCAAGAGTTTTGACGGCGCCGCTTTGGGCAGACTTCCAAGCCGGTGTGAGCTTCTCGATTTGTTTTCGGCCTTTGTTCGTAATGGACAGTTCCACCAGCTTGCCATGCCCACCCCCAGCAGCTTGCGCCAAACCATCTCGCTGCAAGGGCCGGAGATTGCGCACGAGCGTCGTTCGATCCATTCCCAAACACTCGCTTAATTCCGCCATGCTCCAACTCTCCTTGGCTTGTAGTGCCGCCAAAATCGACCCCTGCGTGGGCCGGATTCCGTGCCGCCGAATTTCCGCGTCATAAAACTGCGTCACCACCCGCGTCACCCGACGCAAGTTGAAACACACGCAGTTTGCCGCCGCCGACATATCCAGTTCATTTGACATCTTAGTAGTGTAATTACACTACATGGGAAAATATGTCAATAGATATTTGGGGTTTATTTGCTGCCGAGGGCAAAACGCCTGAAAATTACACCTTCGCATAAAACTCCACGAGCCTTCAGAGTTGGCGAAAGAGATTCTTGGATCGTTGCAGAACCAAGGCTCCACACTGTCAGTAAAAGTGCCAGTGAAAGGAATGAAAAGCAGTGAAAAATAGTGACGAGTTATGGCGAATTAACCTTGATTTTACAGGGTTTTTGCTATTTTATGAGTGTTCTGAATCAGGTTTACAGACGGTGTTCATCCGTGGTTAAAAAGTCTTTTGCAATTGCGTGGTTCGCGGCTTTCGCGGTTGGGACAGCCGCAACTTGCCCGACGCACTGGTGTTTGCGTGTTAGTGAACCGACTCCAACCCATCCCATCATGAAAACCATTTCCCTTCTGACCGTCATCCTGTTCCTGGCCTCGGCCGGACAGGCCCAACCCATCCCGCCACGTCTGCCGGGCCAGCCACCGCTCGCCACCCCACCGGGTGCCATCCCGCCGGCCGTCGCCCCCGCCCGGGAACCCGTCAACTACCTCATCCGCATCGAGTGGAAGGAGCCGAAGGGCGACCCGAGATTTCTGGAAGTGCTGACCACCGACGGCAGTTTCGGCCTCGACACCATTCAGAAGAACTCCGTCAAAATCAACAACAACGATATTCCCGTCACCCTCAAGTTGAGCGGCTCCCTGAGCACCATCAGCGATAACGAGGGCCGACTGCAATTGTTCCTGGGCCGCACGGTGCCTTACGTGACCGGCACCTACGGCAGCGGGCCGAGCGCGGGATCTTCCTATCAGCAACTGAGCGTCGGTCTGCAATCCACCTTCATGGTCATCTTCGGCAAACCGGTCGTCATCCAGAACGACGAAAACGGCCAGATCACCGCGCTTGTCAAACGCATGAAAGATTGAAGCGGCTGACCCGGTAATTCACGCAAAGACGCAGAGACGCGAAGTACGGCAGGAAGGAACTGGCTGAAAATCCGTGTCTATCCGCGTATAGCGGCGTGGCCGCGACGCGGCTTTACGCCGTGTTCATCGGTGGTTGAAAAGCCTCTTGCCTTTCTGCGCAGTTCGCGTCTTTCGCGGTGAACAACTCTCTGCCTTTCTGTGACTTAGCAGTTTTTTAGCCTTGACCTGCGCGGCGATCTGGGTTTTAATCCAATCACTGAAAGGAGGCGCGGGATCGAGTTGACCGCACGAAGACCATGCAATTATCCGATTGGGTCGGGAGAATTTTATTTCCGCAACAGGACCGGTGGGAACGGAGGCGCAACGTCAAACACCTATTCATCGCCCTGGGCGTCGTCTTCTTGGGTTTGCTCCTGGGATTGATGTGGGTTCAAAAAGAGCTGCGCCAGGATCAACTTAACCCGGAACCGCAATTGAATTTCCAATCGTCCCTGCCTTGACCGGTCCACCATCCCCCACCGACGGTCTTCGCGCGCATTACGTCCTGCGAGCCGGTTCAGTTGAGGGTCGAAGGTTGAGGGTTAAACGTCCCTCCCATTGCCTTCGGCCACGTGCATTTTCCGCTGGACAGGCGGCCGGCCTGGGAGCAATGTCGAGCTTATGAAAACGAAAACCCTCCTCTCCTTTGCGTTGTTCATAACCCTCACGGCTTTCTTGTCCGGTTGCCAGAAGACCGATGCGAATCTGCAATCGGACAACGCCGACCTCAAGGCGCGCGTGCAACAGCTTGAAAAGCAACTCCAGGCGGCCAAGGGCGAAACGGCGGTGGCAGCATCGTCGTCAGCTGCCGCCGGGGACCTGCAAGGCCAGCTGGCGCAAGCGCAACAGCAGGCCGAAGCGGCCATGGCTGAATCAAAGTCCCTCGGCAGCCAGCTCGACGCCCTGAAAAAAAAGGTGGACGAGCTGACGCGTGAGCTCGCCGGTACCCAACAGGCCCGGCAAAAAGCCGAGCAAGCCTTGCAGCTCTACCAGGAAAAGGCGTCCTCGGCGCTCAAACAATTCCAGGCGCTGCGCGGCACCCTCGGTGGCTCAACCACCGGACTCGACACCTATCATCAGAAATATCTGACCACGCAATCGGCCGTGAACAGTTCACTCGCCGCGCTGCCCGAGTCCCAAATCCGGCGCCAGATTGCCGTCGTTCTGACCCAGTTCACGCAGCTCGACAACACCTGGCAAACCGCCGACCGGCAAATACAGGCCCGGAGCCTGACAGCCCAGACCGAGTATAATAAATTAATGGACTTCGGCGGACTCGGCCCGAACCGTTATACGGTCGAAATGGGGAAAGACAAAATTTTGGCCCCGACAGCCAAGGAAAACGCGGCGACCGCGTTAAGCCGCAACCAACAAATGCTTTCCCAGGCGAAGAATTTGGACCCGGGGATACAAACTCTTCAGGGTCTGTTGAACGGATAACCACCTGAATCGGCGGGCCAAGCCGGTCGGGCTGTAACCAGGTGAAGGCTGAAACCCGCGAGCCGTGAAACAATTCCTGATAGGGCGAGACTCCGCCGAGCCCTGATCAATTCCGCAATCCGCACTCCACACTCCGCAATTGATTCGCTTGGGCTTACCCATATCAGGGCATTGACGATGCAATGCCCTCCAATGCGTCTCCGTATTCTCCGGTTTAAAAAGATGAATTAATTTCGCGTGGTTTGTGTTTTCGCGGTTAATATCTCTGCTCTTTGCGGTCTAAAATCCGTGTCCATCCATGTCTATCCGTGGTTGAATGTCTTTTGCCTTTCGGGTGTTTAGTCCCTTTCTCGGCTAATATCTCTGGGCCCATCGTCTTCGCGGTGTAAAATCTGTGCCCAGCCGTGGTTTTTGGTTAAGGGTTGAATGTTAAATGGTTACGTGGCTTTTGCCCGGTGCTGCGTTTCGTGTCTTTCGTGGTAAATGATCCTCCTTAAGGTTGCTCCCCCGCTTGCCCATTCCCGGCCGGTTACTCGAAAAACAGTTGCCCGCCGACGGTCAAATTCGTCGGTGACGTCTGTCGCAGCCACTCGCCGGGGGTTGTGAATAACTTTTTTTCTTTGCCCCTTGCATTCAGTCATAATTAAGCGAATCATTAGATTGGTAGTTGTGGGGGACTACCCTGTAAATCGGGAGAAATGCGTTATGAAAAAAGGATGCATGTTCGTAATTCGGGGCGTGCTGCTGTTCGTTTTGGTCGGTATGACCGGCGGTTATCTCAGCAGGGCAGAACCAGTCCAGGCACACATTGATATCCAGGTGGTCCACGGTACGGCTTCCATTTCCGCAAACGGCACGGCTTACCTTCCTCTGCACGCCGGCGATTCCGTCGCCGCAGGGTCCATTCTGAAAACGGCAGCCAACTCCACCGTGGATTTGTCCCTGCCCGACAGCGGCACCGTGCTGCGGATACAGCCGGATTCCATGCTTCAATTTGCACGCCTGAATAAGACGCCGGCCGGCGAATTGACCGTCAGCGACACCTCGCTCAAGGTGCTTAAGGGGTCCGTGATCGGCTCGCAACGTAAACTCGTCGCCCCGTCTCATTTTGAACTCAAGACCCTCAACGACACTGCGACCATTGTCGGCACCGAATACGTCGTCAACGCCAACGGCGCGGTCAGCGTCCTGGACGGCACGGTCAGTTTGAACTACAACCTCCCCGGCAACGGGGGTTCCGTCAAAGTCAGCGTGCCCGCCGGTTCCACCTTCGACCCCGCCACCGGCACCGTCGTCCCCACCAACCCGTCCTATCTGCAAAACTTGATTGCCGACATCAACACCGTCAAACAGAACGCCCAGGTCTTCAAGGCGGGCGGCGCGACCATTGTGGTGAAGCCTGAGCCATCCGTTTCCCCGGTTAAAGGCAACAACGGCGTCGGCAACGGCGAAGACCCTCAACCGCCCGGCAATCCGCCCATCAACGACGGTCCCGGCACCGGTCCCGGCAATCCCGGCAACAAAGGCGGCGCCCATTAAGGCGGGCCGTTTGTTTAAAAGTTGATGGTTGAAGGTTGAAAGTTAAATGTTTCTTCGCGTTCTCTGCGGTTAAATCGTTTTGCGCCTTCTGTGCCTCTTTGCGGCTGAAATTCATTCGAGGTTGAGCGTTAAATGTTTCTTCAGCCTTGCCGGACCGTTGTGCCACAACCGGTTGTGCTTATTATAAACTTTACTCACATAGTTGTTGAATTGCTCTGAGAACGGGTTCATAAAAGCTGTAGTATTTCAGAATTCAGGAACTGATACCATAACTGGCTCTGGGTGGCCGGGACATCGTTCTTCGCAGCCAACCAGTATCGGATGGTTCCGGAGTTAAGGAATTCCAAACAATAACAATAAACTCCAGATATGAAAACCACCCTTGGAAAAGTAGTCGCGTGCGCGTTCGGCCTTTTTCTCGCCGAATCCACCTTTGGAAACATCGTCGGTTATTACAACCTTAACATCCAACCGGGCGCCAACCTGATTGCCGAGCAGTTTTTGACCTCACCGGACAATTCGTTGAATTCAATTTTTAACGCGTCCACCAGCAATGGCGGGCTGGCGAATAATACCGCTTTCACGATGTGGAACAACGGGGCATTTCTCCCCTGGTCAGTTTATAATGCCAACCTCAATTCCTGGAGCATCAATTACGGACTGAACCTGGGGCAGGGCGGATACCTGAGTTCTCCTTCGTCGTTCGTCAACACCTTTGTCGGAAGCGTGGGACCCTATTATCAGGATGGCAACCCGCACAACGTAGGTTGGAACCCGAACTATCCCAATGGACTGCAACTGATTTCCGATCCCACTCCCTTCTCCGGAACTTTGGACACCGAGTTTTTCAATGTGACTGGACGGAATCCCGTTAACGGAGAAGGCGTATCCATTTTGAATCCACTCACCCAGACTTACGATATCAGCTATTACACCAGTGGCATCGGGTGGCAAAATCAGAATCTTACCGGTCCAAGCACTGGGACGCTGAATGTGGGCGATTCGGCGTGGTTTGATCTCGGGGCAAATTACGACATGCCCAATACGCTTCCCGTTCCAGTTCCGGTACCCGAGCCCGGCATGCTGGCCCTGGCCGGTCTGGGTTCCATTGCGCTGCTGATGTTCCGTCGGCGCCAATAGCCGTTCCGCATCGGGCGCAGTTTACACCAACGCTGCTTCACGCCGGCAACAATGTCGGGCGTGAAGTGGCGAGGCAGAACCCTTGGCTTCCTTGGCGTTTTGGAGTGCGGTGACATGTCACCGCTTTGAAAGCGCGGACTTGTCCGCGCAGTCCAAATAACTCTGCGTCTTGGCGTGAGGTCCTTTATTATCTGTGCCCATCTGCCTGTCCTCCGTAGTCCCGCAATGCGGGACGAAGGAGGATGTTCATCTATGGTTGAAACTCATTCGTTGTTGAGAGTTGAATGTTGAATGTTGAATGTTTCTTTGTATTTTCTACAATTTCTGCGGTTTAAAAAACCTTGTCGCCTCGGCGGTTCACCCGTATCAAAAGCACGCCCATGAAGACCCTTCTCTTCTGGTTCGTGCTCGCCACCAGCCTCTGGTTCACCCTTTCCCTTGCGCGAGCCGACGAACCGGTTGTGGCCGCGCCAACTCATTCCCAAATCACCAGCACCAACGCCGCCATCGTGGCCGTGCCGGTCCCGACCGAAAAAGCCGTGCGCCGCTATCATGCCACCATCGCGGTGGGAATCGCATCCATCATCTGGAGCCTGTTCGTGCCGGCGTTGTTTTTGTTTACCGGTTGGTCCGCCCGGCTTCGCTCCTGGGCCGGGCGCCGCCGGCAAAACTGGTATTTCACTTTCGTTCTCTACGCCCTGGCCTTTGGCCTGCTCTATTTCCTCGTCAACTTGCCGATGAATTATTACGCCGGCTTTGTTTTTCCCCACAACTTCGACCTGACCAATCAAACCTTCAGCCGCTGGCTGGGCAACACCTTCAAAAGCGCGGCGGTGGTGCTGGTCATTGGCCTGGCCGTGGGCTGGATTCCGTTTCTTGTCCTTAAAAAAAGTCCGCGCCGCTGGTGGCTTTATCTCGGCTTGCTGGTGCCGCTGTTCATGACGGTCCAGCTCTTGATTCAACCCGTCCTGATTGACCCGTTGTTCCATCAGTTCCGGCCGTTGTCGGACAAAACCCTCGAAGCAAAAATCCTTGCCCAGGCCTCGCGCGCCGGCATCGCCGGCAGCCACGTCTATGAAGCCAACCTGAGCCTCGACACCAAACTGGACAACGCCTATGTGACCGGCCTGTTCGGCACGCGACGCATCGTATTTTGGGACACCATACTGAAGGACCTCAATGACGACGAACTCCTCTTTATCCTGGGACACGAAATGGGCCATTACGTTCTTCACCACGTCGTCAAGCTGATCGCCTTCGCCTCGTTTCTTGCCCTGGTCACACTCTACATGGCGTATTGGCTGGCCGGCCCGGTCATCGGCCGGTTCAAACACCGGTGGGGCTTTGACACGCCATCGGATTTCGCCGCCCTGCCGCTGTTTATTCTCGCCGGCCAATTGTTTCTCTTCGTGGACCTGCCTCCGCTCATGGAGTTCAGCCGCCATCAGGAACACGAAGCCGACCGGTTCGGATTGGAACTGACCCACAACAATCCCGCGGCCGCCACGGCTTTTGTCAAAATGGTGCAAAACGGCGTCTATGTTTACCGGCCCGCGCCCATCATCCAATTCTGGTACGGCTCGCACCCTACCACGGCGGAACGCATTGAATTCTGCAATCAATATCGTCCCTGGGAAACCGGCCAGCCGTCCAAATACCAGAACTACTTCAAGTGACCGGACAACTAGGCTGAACCGCGGATGACGCGGATTCCGCCGATAAAGCATCCTTGCCGCCAAAAGGCGTAAAATGCGCTCCAAAAATAGACAGTTTGACACGAATTTCACGAATTCACACGAATTCAATCCGGTAAAAAAATTAGCGGCAATTAGCGTAATTCGCGTAAAAACCTCTTGATCCGATCCGCTGATGTGTCGACCCGCCCCGACCGTCCGCAAAAACTCACGGTTCCACTGCGATCCAATTGATGGCCGAGTTTGGCGGCGGCGTGCCTTGCCGGATGCATCGCAGCGAATTATTTCCGTAAAAAACAATGGCCGGCTGGCCGCCCACGGTTTCAATCGTACAGTTCCCGTCGCCGGGCTCGATGTCAAACGGGCTTGGGAATTGGAACGATCCTCCCAGAGGAAATGATTCTATCAAATGCAGGATTCCATTCTGGGTGAACACCACGTAGGGCGCGCCGCCAACCACATTGAACACCGGCGTCGGGAAGCTCGGTGAGCTGGTGGTGAAAGCCTTTGGCAAATCCCAACTCGCGCCGTTGGTATCGGTGCTTTGTACAAAGAACATGAAATAATTCACGGAACTCGCTCCGGCCTGTCCGACGTAGCCCAGGGCGGGTTTGCCCGCGATATCCATCAGCGAAAGGTTGCCCGACGGAATGTCGTTGGTGTTGTTGGGAAAAACGGCGGTGGTGAAGGTGGGCCAGGACGTGCCGTTCGTGTCATTGGCGCGCGCGAAAAAAATCCGGTTGTCCCCGCACACCGCAATGGCAGGGCGTCCACCCACCAGGGCGAGACTGATGGAATTCACGGAGTTTGACGTACTGAACACCCTGGACGGCGCACCCCAGCTTGAACCGGGATTGTCATTGGCGCGCAGGTAATAAACATTCGTCGTGAAATTGGCGGCCAGCCAGGCGGGATTTCCGTTCACCAGCAAGCCGCTCAAACGCAGTCCGCCGCCGCCCACGGCGGCCGGGGCGGCAATTTGCGTCGGTGCGGGCCAGCTCGTTCCGTTCGTGTCATTGGCCCGCACGAAGGAAATGCCGCCCAGCGCGTCAATGAAGGTGACCGCGGGACTGTCGCCCGCCATGTCCAGGGATGATGACAGCAGGTATCCCGGTGCGAGTATCGTTGGCGTCGGCCAGTTTGCGCCGGTCGCATCCGCGGACCGGCTGTAAACCAGTCCAATGGTTAATCCAATCTGGGCCACACCCGTTATCGCCGGGTTGCCGTTCACGGTGCGGAGGGTCGGACGGGCGCCGCTGTTTCCCTGGGGAGCCGCTTCCACTCCCACCGCCATCGTCGGGACGCGCATGGTAAATCCGTTGGTAGTGTGCGCCGTGATGAGTAACGGCCCTTTGCCCGGAAGGGCCGGATGCGGCGTATCCACTGCCAGGGTAATGACCGGCGTGGTCGTAAAAGGAGTCGCAAAAGTCACCGATTGATCCGCGGTAAATGGAGAGAAACCATACTGGCCGTTCACCAGTGAAGCATACGGCACCGACCCGCTCAAATAACGATGGCTCAATTGCCCCACGCCTATGGAATTGCTCGCGATGTTCGCAGCCGTCACCGCGCCCGCCGCCAATTGCGCGCTCCCGATGGTGCCGCTGATGATGGACGAGCCGTTGATGGGACCCGTGACATTGCCTGCCGTGATGGCGTAAGGCGTGGCCGTCAATGGCTGGCGCGGCGCAAGATTCGTGAACGTGCCCACGCCGTTCGTGCGCACGGCAATCTCCAGCCAGCGCGCCGCGCCGCCGAACTGATTTCCAAAATCCAGAATCACCGTGAACAAACCGTTGCTCACCGGCGTCGCGTTGTTCGTCACCGGCCCGGAAATCACGACGCCGGGACTGTTGGTGGAATCGTAAATTGTGAATCGTATATCGTAAATCCCCGTGGCCGGAGCCGCGCCGTCATTCAACCGGCCTTGATACGTGAACGCCGTGCCCTGGGCCAGGGCCGTGGAGAGTTGAATGTTGAGCGTGGAGAGACACGCGAGTGTGACGAGCCGGAGGAGCATTCTGGTTTTCATATCGGGTAACTTTGACCACCTGCCGCCTTTTTAATCCTCGCCCATCCTGATTTCAAACCAAAAGTGCATCGGCCGTCTCAATGATGCGTGCCGCTTTTGGTGAAAGTTGATGGTTGATCCGTCTTCGCCAAGGCTACGACGCGACAAGGAGTTGAATGTTCCTTGTTTTGCCGGAAGAAATCTGTGCCCATCTGTGTTTATCCGTGATTGAAAATGTCTTGATCTGGATCGCCTTTGTGAGCAATCCACTCGAGAAAACTTTCGGAGCCCGTCCAGGTACAAATCAACCCGGCAAATGTCAACCGGCTACATGAAATCCGGTCGGCGGTCTGGGTTTGGGCAGGGCAGCGAACATTTCCCAAGCCTTGTCCACATTCCCGCCTTGCAACGCCAGAAGCGCGTCGGTCTTGACCTTTTCCTGTCCCGTTGGAGGATGATATTGGGTCCACCTCTCCAGCAGGTATTTGTAATCGATCACCATGACGCGGAGTTTGCCGGCGACCTCCGCTGCATCCGCGGGCGTCTGTTTGGAGCAGCTCTTCTGCAGGTTGTCCACCACACTCACAGGAACGTCAAACTGGCCGGCCAGGGTTTCCTTTTCTGCCCTGTCCAATTGGTTCAACCGGCTGACATCAATCTTCTGCTTGCCCCCAATCTCCAGTGTAGTCTCGTTCACCACGGTTATGGAAGGTGACGTGCAACGGAATGCGAACACTTGATAACTGGGTTGCCGCCGTCCTTCCGCCGCCAGCAACGCAGGGGATGATGGGTCTGCATTCGTGACCGGGCTTCCACCGTCTGGCGGCTGGAGTGTTTGGCCATCGCCCCCGAGCACCATACCCGGGGTCATAATCACAAAGGTGGCCATGAGACTGCGAACCAGTGCCAGCCTTGAACCTCTGGGTTTCGATTGGCATTGCCGAGGTGCGCCGGCCGGACCTTCGGCGGGCAGCTTTTTTTCGGCTTTCATAGCATGGTAAACGTAGGTTGGAATCCTGGCAGATGCCATGGGGTGTTCCCCTCATACGAGGTTTTCGTGGATTCAGCCCCACGCCTCAACTGCCAAGGCGCCAGACGCGCAGAACAGATTTAAACGCAGAGGCGCAAAGGCGCAGAGAAATAGACCAGAAAACTCCACGTCTCGGCGTCCTGGCGGTTGATGTTGGTTGAGAGTTGAGGGTGTGGGTCCGCGCCTTCGCGTCTTTTGCGTGGGGCCCCGTCTTTCCGTTCTTGTCACCCGTCACCTGTCACCTGTCACGCACGGATTGGCCTTGATCTGGATCCCGGATCTGTCAACCCGTCCCGATGACTATCGGGGTTGGATCTGGGCGTGCCGCTTCTTGAAAAGGTTGAGCGTTGAGAGTTGAGGGTTTGGCTTCGCGTCTTCGCGTCCTTTGCGTGAGGCCCCGTCTTTCCGTTCTTGTCACCCGTCACCCGTCACCTGTCACGCACGGATTGGACTTGATCCCAATCCGTGATCTGATCAATTGATCTGGGCGTGCCGAAGAAAGCCACATCCGCCAAACCACGCCCGCTTTACCGAAGACCGCCGCCGAAACCCCGGAGCGCGAAGCATCGCTCCGCACGAACGAAATCCACCAACACGCAGAGCAATGCTCCGCGCTCCGCCGAATTCCGCCATCCGCACTTCCTGGCCCCTTCCCATTTCACCCTCCGCGAAGACGGCTCGATTCAAACGCATCCGCAGATGACGCAGAAATCCGCAGATTCAGAAAAGAAATCGGCGTCAATCAGCGAAATCAGCGGACAACCTCCCCGCCTTATCTTTGAGTCTGATGCCCCTTTCGTTCGTTTGTACCATGGGAACAGTCTGGATCTGCTGGATGCGATTTACGAGCGATACGGCGACGCCGGCCGCTTCGACGCCAACTTTGCCGACCCTCCGTACTTCCTGCCTGCCGGGCCGTAGTTTCTGAGCGAAGGCCGGTCCAACGGCAGCGAATTTCTCCTTACCGCTTGCAGCGTGTTGGTATTGGATTAAACTTGCCGAGGAAAAATGATCAACGGCTTTAACATCACGCCTCACTTCAAACCAAACGCTCGAACGGTTGTTTTCGAAGGTGACTGCCGCGATATGCTCCGGGAAATCCCGACAGGCGCAATTCAACTCGTCGTTACTTCTCCGCCTTACAATCTGGGCAAGGAATACGAAAGCCGCCTGCGCCTCAACGATTACCTTTCCCAACAACGGAAAGTGATTTCAGAATGCGCGCGGGTCTTGAGCGATGGCGGGAGCATTTGCTGGGAGGTTGGCAATTATGTTGATGATGGGGCGATCATCCCGCTGGATTCGCTTCTATATCCCACTTTTGCCGATTTGGGCCTGAAGATGCGGAATCGCATCGTCTGGCATTTTGAACACGGTCTTCATTGCTCACGCCGTCTCTCAGGACGTTACGAGACCATCATGTGGTTTACCAAAGGAGACGACTACGTGTTTGAATTGGATCCAATCCGTGTGCCGCAAAAATATCCTGGTAAAAAGTATTTCAAAGGGCCGAAAGCTGGCCAGTATTCCTGCAACCCACTCGGGAAAAACCCCGGAGACGTGTGGACAATTCCCAATGTGAAAAGCAACCACGTGGAAAAGACTAACCACCCATGCCAGTTCCCTGTTGAATTGATTGAGCGGTTGGTACTGGCCTTGTCAAAGGAAGGAGACTGGGTGTTAGATCCATTTCTTGGCACGGGAACCTCCATTATAGCGGCGATGCGTCATCAGCGACGAGGTATCGGCGCAGAGGTGGTACACAAATACATTGAGACGGCAAAATCGAGAATTTACAAAGCGGCTGACGACGAACTTCCGGTCAGGCCAATGCACCGGCCGGTTTTCGACCCCAAGAATGCCGGTCGGAATCTATTAACCGCGCCTTGGCTGGCCGAAAAGAAGAACATTGATCAAATGGCTCTTTTGGAAAAAGCCGGACCCTATCGCGTACGTAAATGAAAATCGTCCAAACTTACTCACATTTGAACGGCTTGGAATATTTGCTGGTTCACAGGAAAAAACTTTGGAATGAGGTGCGGCAGGTCATTGCAGCGGTGGACGGAAACGTCTGTAAAACCAAGGTCAGCAAAGAAAAAGGCATGGTAGGAAAGGTTCTCTACAGTCCGAAAGACATGAACAAGGCTTTCTCGGGCTTGCTCGCCAAAAAGGACTGGTCTGAAAGCCGGGTGAAATATTGGGTCACCAAGAGCGAACGACTGATCCGGCAAACACTCTCTAAATCCGCCGAGGAGCAAAAAACGGAAATTGAAGCAGCCGGTGAGACGCCCATCTTCAGCTACAACCAGACAGATTTTGTAAAAGACCGTGTGGCGATCGAGGTGCAATTCGGGAAATACTCGTTCGTGGCCTACGATCTGTTTGTGAAACACCTTGCGTTTTATGTCCGGGACCAGATTGATGTCGGCATTGAAATTCTGGCCATGAAGTCGCTCCAATCAAACATGTCGTCCGGTCCGGGTTATTACGAAGGGGAACTCTACAACATTATCCGGAATGGTCGTGGCGTCCCCGCCGTGCCGCTGGTGCTCATCGGGGTTGAGCCATAGGTTTGGTCACACGCCCCGACCGGCAAGAAACGGGAAACGACCCACATCGTCCGCTGTGAGACGGAAATTTATCGAACAATAAATTAAGAGTTAGAATAATCATTGACCCAGCAGGGCAATCCAGCTAATTGGTAAACTCACACTAAACAACTGGAATCTTATGGCTGAAGCAAAAATTGAAATCAAAATCGGGGAACTCCATTTCTCGGCTGAAGCGGAACAGCAATGGGTAGCATCACAACTGGATAAGATAATCGCCAAAGCCGATGTCCTGGGCAAGTTAGCTGAAAAGCATGAATTGCCAGCCGGCAGCGGTGGTGGCGGTCCGGCCAAGCTTGGAAGCGTCCCCGCGTTGGGAAGTTATCTTGGGTCAAAGAATGCAACCACAAATCAGGTTCGCAAATTTCTATCAACTGCTGGATGGCTGCATTTGAAGGGGAAAACAAAAATGGGAACGGCAGATATTACGAAGGCTCTAAAAGATAATCACCAAAGTCGGCTTGGCAACCCTGCGGATTGTCTCAACCAAAACGTAAAAAAGGGATTTTGCGAAAAAGATGATTCTGACTTTTTTATTACCACTGAAGGGTTGAAAGAATTGGGAATTTGAGGAACATGAATCTCGCCTCAGTTTTAGTGGCGATTCCATCAGGGTTAAGAGAACCACTGCTCGCAGAATATAGTTCAATAGTTTCGCACTATCTCGAAAGAAAATGGCAGCCGTCAGAATTGAGCGGGGGACTTTTTTCGGAAATTGTCTTTTCAATATTAGACGGTTACGGGAAGGGTAATTATCCAGCCAAACCAGCAAAGCCGAAGGATTTTGTTGCTGCCTGTAAAGCGTTGGAACAGCACGTAAAATCTCCACGGAGTTTTAGGATTTTGATTCCCCGTGTGTTGGTGGCTATCTATGAGGTAAGAAATAATCGCAACGTTGGTCATGTGGGGGGAGATGTTGATCCAAACGAGATGGATGCTTCTTTGGTTCTGAACTCCACCACTTGGGTAATGGCGGAACTCATTCGCGTGATGCATCAACTGTCGGTGAAAGATGCTCAACAGATTGTGAACGTGTTGGTTGAACGGAAGACGCCGCTAGTTTGGGAATCGGGAAATATAAAACGGATTCTTGTGCCCAAGTTGAAATTTCCTCAGCAAGTTTTAATTTTGTTAGCCGTAAGTAAAGGCGGAGTCAAATTTGGAGACCTTCAGCGCTGGCTTGAACAAGAGAACACGGCTTACCTAAAAAAGATTATTCAGACTTTGCATGACGACAGGTTTCTGGAATGGAATCAGACAGACGATTACATTTTGCTTTTGCCTCCGGGAGCAATAGCTGTCGAATCAATTATCCGCAAATACAGCTTGAATTAATTATCGCCAATGGATCTTTCCATGACCGGTGCCTTGGCTGCTCGTTACGAGAGCGGCGCGCAGCGGGCACGGGTCGTCACGGAATCTTGGGGTGAATCCAATCTTTACTGCCCAAACTGCTCGTCTCCCAACCTGACCTGGCTGGAGCCGGGCCATCCGGCCAGCGATTATTCCTGTCCGGCGTGCGGATTCTGGTATCAACTCAAAAGCCAGAAATCGCGCATCGGCGACAGCATCACGGACGGTGCGTACGCGGCGATGATGAAGGCCATCCAGAATGACGAGGCCCCGAGCTATTATTTTTTGCAATATGATTTGGTTACCTGGCGTGTCAGGAATTTGTTGCTCGTCCCCAGCTTCGCCTTCCCGCCCTCCGCCATCATCAAACGAAAACCATTGTCGTCCACCGCCCGCCGGGCCGGCTGGGTTGGCTGCAACTCCCCGATAAACGGCATCGGGGCAGGTTGCCTTGAACCCCGAAAGCGTTCGGGGCTGGTCGCATTCCGGCTGACGCCCGGATTTGGCTGGTGAAGACGATTAGGTTGCAGAGTAGCGCAGCCGTCCCGGCTGCATCACGCCGGGATCTATGCCCGGGCAGGCGAGACGCCTGCGCTACGGTAATCGCCAGACCTGATGAAGTCCGTGAGAGATTTAAGCGCGTCAAACCGCTGAAAGAAATCAGCGTCAGGGAACGCGGATGGACTTTGGACGTGTTGAACGTTGTACGACGGCTGGTGGATTGTAGGAGACGAGGTGACGTGTCCGGGTCTGCGGCTGGGAAACAGCCAAGCCTCCTCACGTCGGCTCC
>JBGPDH010000033.1:0-19845 GCA_041482195.1 Verrucomicrobiia bacterium | reverse complement strand
AGGAATTCATGCACAATGCGTTCGCAGCAGCGGAGCATCCGGCCGGGCACGGGATACAGGTCGCCGATGATGCCCTGGGCCAGCTCGTAGGCGAAGGCGTCGGCGTCGAACTTCAGCTTCCGGATCCCGTAGTCCCAGGTGTCGCGGAGCAGTTTGATGCCGGGCGCCTTGGGATTGGCCTTCAGGAATTCCTCGAATCGTTTGGCCAGCCCAGGGGTCCTGGCAATCTGGCGGCCGAGGTCGGGAACATTGACGCCGCGGCGGGATTCCTCGAGCCCGAAGCGGAGGAGGGTTCCGTAAGCATCGCGCGGCGTGGTGCAAATCCAGTTCGGGTTGCCGCGGCCGGCGTCGAGGAATTGGGCCAACTCATCGCGTTCGGCGAGCCTGGCGAGTTTGATCAATTCATCTTTCAGCTCAAAGGGGCTGAGTTTGAGCAACGCCTTTTGGTGGGCGCGGGTGGTGGAGGTGGGCTTTGGCATAATTCCTTATAGTTTGGTGTTGGTTGGTTGCATACCGGGTCAAGGCGTCAAGGCAACGATTACCGGTCCCCAGACAGCGAGCAGGACGTTGGAGATGGCGTAAGTGACAGTGAAACCGAGCACGGGCGTGATGCTGTCGGTTTCCTCGTTGGCGGCACTCAAGGCCGCCGCAACGGTTTGTCCACCGCACAACGCGCCCAGCAGCACGACCGGATGGAGCTTCAACACATACCGTCCAAAATAAAGGGCGACGAACAAAGGAACGAGGGTCACGACTGCCCCGGCGATGAGCAGCGCAATGCCCTGTTGCTGGATCGCCGCCACCGCCTTGGAACCAGCGGACAATCCAATCACTGCGGCAAAAGCGCTCAACCCGAATTCCGAAAGGATCCACTGGGCCGATTGCGGCAACGCGCCAAAAATCGGATAGCGCGTATGCAGCCACCCGAAACAAAGACCGGACACCAGCACACCCCCGCCCACACCCAGCGTCACGGGAATGCCGCCGATCGTAACGGACAGCAAGCCGACTAACGTGCCTACAACAATGGCGATGGCATGGTACGCCAGATCGCTCCGCCCGTCGGGAGATTCGGCATGGCCCACCGCCTCGGCAATCCGGTCCACTTCCTCGGGCCGGCCGGCCAGTTCGAACATGTCACCGCGGCGCACCTGGGTTTTCATCAATATCGGCATGGGCAGACCCTGGCGCTTGAAACTGACTACGTAAACGCCCTGGCGTTGCTCTTTGGTGAAACCGTCGCGTATCTGGCGCAGCGTTTTGCCGGCAATGCGTTTGCACGTGATCACCACCGTCACAACTTTCATCGTGAACGAAAGGGCCTCCTTGCTTTCCACCTCCTCGCCGAGCAAGTCGCCGGCGGCGACGACCGACGTAAGCTGGCCGGACACGCCGACAATGTCACCGGCTTTCAAGGTAAAGTCAGGTGAGCGTTCCAGGCTTTCCTCACCGCGGACGAGACGCTCGATGCTCGCCCGATCAAACTTCTTCTCAATTTCGGCAATGGTCTTCCCGGCTGATTTATTTGCTTCGACCTTGAACGCGCGGGCGACGACTGGCACAAAGGGGGTGATATATCCGGGTCGTGTCACCTGACCGCCTTCAGATAGTTCGACCTCCAGTTCGTGCGCCGCTTTTCTGACATCCACGCCCATCAATCGCGGCGCGACGCTGCGCACGAACACAATGACCCCGACCGTGCCGAACACATAGGTAATGGCAAAGCCGACAGCCATCTGGCTGGTTAATTGGGAGACCCGATCCGGCGTGAGACCCAGGCGCGCCAGCTCGCCACCCGCCGTGCCCATCATGGCGGTTTGCGTCAGCGCGCCGGCGCCCAGTCCGGCGGTAAAACCTTTGCCGAAGCCGCACAAGCGCGCGATGATCAGCACGACGATCAAAGCGGCCACGCATTGGACGACCGACGAAATCACGAGTTTGATGGAGGAACGGTTCAGTCCACCGAAGAACTCCGGACCGCTTTTGAACCCAACCGAATAGATGAACAGCGCGAAACAGACGGTCTTCAGTGCATCCGGCAGCGTGACATCCAGTTGTCCAATCAGCAGCGCCACAATGAGCGACCCGGCCACACCGCCGAGGCTGAATCCCTTGATCTTTACCCGGCCGAGGAGATAACCGAAAAAAAGCGCGAGAAAGAGCGCAATCTCCGGGTCGGATTTAAGGATGTGGTTCAGCAGTTCCATGCGTTGACCGGCTCAGTGTTCATCAGCGTTTTTTCCGTTTCTTCAGCACCTCGGGCTTCAGCAATTTCAATCCGGCGGCGGCGTGGTAGCCGTGGATTTCCTTTACGTCGAGTTTGCGCATGAACTCGATAATCTCGCGGGTGATCACCTGGCCGGGCGCCATGATCGGGAAGCCGGGCGGATACGGGATGACGAAGTTGGCCGATACCGCGTCACCGCGCTTCACGCGCGCCTCCAATTCCCGGGTGTTCAAGGGCAGGTGGTCGCAATTGGCCTCGTCGTAGGCCAGGAAGAAAGGCGTGCGCATGTCGCCCTCGTTGGTTTTCGACTTCGGGTTCTCGCGGAAGGCGTCGTGGAAACGGCTGAAGTTCGGCAGCTCGGGCACGTCGTGGCAGAGACTCTTCACGCGGGCGTCGAAACCGGCTTTCTCCTCCGGGTCCCGGGCCAGCCGGCGATCGAGCTCCCGCGCGATGTCCGCGAGCACCTTGATAAGATAGGCGATGTCGCTGCGCGTGTTATTAATGTTCGACTGAAGCAGGATACTGTTGCGCGAAGTCTTGTTGAGCTGGATGTCGAATTTATTCGCGAGATGGGTCTTGAACGCCGTGCCGTCAAAGCCCGCGGTGCCGCATAACAGTGTAATGCGCGTCGGGTCGAGCACAAACTCGTCCGTCTCCCAGGCGTCATGCATGGTTTTCCACGTCGCACCGGCCGCGTGAAAATCTTCAAATCCGCTGGCCCGATGCGCCTTCGGCACCATGTCCGCATTGGTGGCGATACGGAAATATTTGGAGATAAGCGGGTGGTTGTTGACCTCACGGCGCAGCATCAGGGCGAGTTCGATGGAACGCATCACCAGCTCATAGCCCTCCAGCTCAGCCTGGCGGCGGGCGATGTCGAGCGACGCGATGATCTGGAGGTTGGGTGACGTGCTGGTGTGGGTGAAGTACGCCTCCTCAAACGTTGCCTCGGTGCTCTCCCAGCAATCGTCGTTGACCATGATGTAGGAACCCTGCCGGAAACAGGAGAGTGATTTGTGCGTCGAAGTCGTGGCATAGACGCGCAGCTTCACCGCGTCGGGGTCCGGCAGCAGATGAGTGTCGAGGAGCTTCGGATTTTTCGGATCAATTTTACCATGCTTTTTCTTGAACGCCTCATACTCTGCGCGATAGGCAGGACTGGCGTAACGTTCGCGGAGCGCCTCGCACGCGCCCATTGCGGAGCGGCGGCGGTGGAACGGAGAGAAACGCGAGTAGGCATACCAGGCCTCATCCCACAGGAAGACGATGTCGGGTTTGATGGCCAACACTTCCTCCATAAAGCGCGGCACGTTGTAGATGTGGCCGTCGAACGTGCAGTTGGTGAGCAGCAGCATCCGCACGCGATCCAGTTTGCCCTCCGCCTTGAGATTCAGCAGCGTCTGCTTGATCGAGCGGAGCGGCACTCCGCCGTACATCGAATACTGCATCAGCGGATATGCCTCGACATAGAGGGGTTGGCCGCCGCAGAGCACGAGACCGTAGTGGTGTGACTTGTGGCAGTTGCGGTCGACCAGCACGATGTCACCGGGCCTCACGATTGCCTGCACGGCGATCTTGTTGGAGGTCGAGGTGCCGTTGGTGGCGAAGAACAGCTTCTGCGCCCCGAAGGCGCGCGCGGCCTTCTCCTGGGCAATCTTGATGTTGCCGGTGGGCTCCAGCAGGGAGTCAAGGCCGCCGGTGGTGGCGGAGGATTCGGCGAGGAAGATGTTCGTGCCGTAGAAATAACCAAAGTCGCGGATCCAATGCGATTTGAACACCGACTTGCCGCGCGCGACCGGCAGGGCGTGAAACGTGCCTATCGGTTTGCGTGCGTAGTTTTTCAGGTTGTTGAAATATGGCGTGTCATAACGGTCGTTGACCCCTTCGAAGAGGGCGAGATGCAATTCCATCAGGTCTTCGATGCCGTAAAAAATGCGGCGGATGTTTTTTGAGTCGAGCTGGCTGGCGAGCGTTTCCACGCCCCGATCCACGACCAGATAAACATCCAGTTCCGGACGGAACGCGCGAATGGCCTTGGCGAGGGTGACACCGTAGTCCTGGGGCGCGACGGCGGTGGCATCGAGCTTGAGATGTTGTTGCAGATATTCACGGAGCAGCGGCGCGTGGAGGCGCGTTTGAAACCGGAAGTTGTCCTGAATGATGATCGCCTGGATGTTCGGGTTCAAAACGGCACCCAATATCGCGTCCTCGAAGCTGGTGGCCACGACGAGTTCGTACACGAATGGGTCTTCGGCCCGGCGGAGTTTGCGCCACTCGTTTCGCACCTGGCGGACCTGCTCGGGCGTCCCGTTATCACTGACAATCAGCACTTCGAAATAGGGCTTGGTCAGGTCCTCGCCCTCAAAGTAATCCTTGAGAATCCGATCGTTTGATTCACCTTCGGATTCCTCCCCCACCTTCCACGCGTTGACGCTGCGGCGATAAGTCCCGTTGCGCAAAGCCCTGCCGATGCGGGTGGCCAGCTCGGAGAAACCCGTTAAATTGCCGCGCTCGAGCAAATCCTTGAGCGCCACCATCAAGGCATCGCCCGGATAAGCCTGAAAGGTTTCCAGGGGTTCGAGCGCGGCCAGCAGCTGTCCGATTTGCGCCCGCGCCTCCGCGGAGGGTTTGCCGGTCTGTGCCGTGGCGACCAGGGCTTCCGCGGCGTGACCGAGTTCGCACCAGCGATCGAAGCGCGCTTCGGCCGCGCTGAACAAGCCGTGTTTGAGCCCCGTGGCTGACGAAGGGATTTGGGTTTTGGTGGGCATATGGCTTCAGGTTGGTTGTTCGCTTAAACTGTTATTTCATCAACAGGACGATGACTACACCCCAGGTGATGAGCAACACGTTGCCCACGGCGTAGGTGACGGTATAGCTCAGCGCCGGTACCTTGCTTTTAGCCTCGTCCTGGATGGCGCCCAGTGCTGCGGTGGTCGTGCGCGCGCCGGCGCAGGCGCCGAGGATGATGCCGGGATGCATCTTGAACAGGTATTTGCCGGTGAAGATGCCGACGATAAAGGGCACGGTGGTGACGAACACGCCCCAGAGGAACAGGCTGATGCCCGCCGCCTTCAGGCCGGCCACGAAACTTGGCCCGCAACTGATGCCGACCACGGCAATGAACGCGGTGAGACCGATGTTATTGAACACCCAAAGCGCCGGTCCGGGGATCCGGCCAAACGTCGGATTTACCGAGCGCAGCCAGCCGCAAACCAGCCCCGCAAAAAGCGCGCCCCCGCTGGTGCTCAGGCTCAAGGGCACCTGTCCGAGTTTGATGACGATGGCGCCGATGAGTGCACCAATGACAATCCCCAGCCCCATGAATACCATGTCGGTCTTGTCCGTCGCGCGGTCGGCATAGCCCAATCGCTTGGCCGCCTTCTCAACTTCTTGCACGGGACCGACAATTTGCACGACGTCGCCGCGATCCACTTTGGTGCCGGGGTTGAAAGGCATTTCCTGGCCGGTGCGAATCAGTTTGCGCAGGAACACGCCGCGGACCTGCTGGGCGGCGTCAGAATTTCGGATTTCCAGCAGCGTCTTCCCCGCAAACTCCTTGTTCGTGATGACCACGTCGAGGAGCTGGATGGGAACGTCAAACAGCTCACGGTCGTCCACTTCCGGACCCAGCTCAGCTTCGATTTTCAATAGCAGCTCGCGCGGTCCGGCCAACCCCAATACATCACCGGAGCCGATGACGATTTTAGGATCGACGTCACAGACTTTCGCAGACTGCCGAAGACGCAGAATAAACACCCGCGGCATAGAAAACTGCGCCTCGAATTCAGCGATCGTCTTGCCCGCCAACTTCGAACCTTTCTGTACCTGATAGGCACGCGTGGTCAATCGCCGGTAGGCCGACATCTGGTCGCCGGCGTCCGCCGCGCCGCCCATCTTTGCCTCGTAATCGGCGCATTCCTTGGCGAGATCAACGCCGAGCAACTTCGGGCCCATGGACGCCAGGAACCACGCCGAGCCAGCCGTACCGAACAGGTAAGTGACGGCGTAAGCCACCGGCATGGCGTCCACCATGGCCTTGTGCTGGTCGGGGGTGAGGCCGATCTGGCCCATGGTATCGGACGCCACCCCAAGCACTGCGGAAATGGTGCAGGCGCCTGAAAGCAAGCCCGCCGCCTGGCCCATGTTGTAACCGGCGACCTTGGCGGCGATAAAGGCACACAACAGACAGGTAACACACAAGATAACAGCGAAGAATACCTGCGGCAGTCCATCGCTTTTCAGGCCCCGGAAAAATTGCGGCCCAACACCATAACCAACCGCGAAGAGAAACATCAGGAAGAACACTGATTTCACATTCGGCGAAATGGTGATGTTCAGTTGTCCAATCAGCACGCCAGCCAGCAACACGCCGGTGACATTGCCGAGGCTGAATTTTCCAAATCGCATGCCACCAATCCAAAAGCCGAGCGCCAGGGCCAGGAAAATGGCGATTTCGGGATTGCTCCTCAAGGTGTCGAACAGCCAGTTCATTATGGGGTGGTTCATAGGTCGTCTGGTTGAGGTGGTGTCGGGCGTCAGTTGACGGTGTTGAGTCCTGTTATATTCATTAGAATCATTGTATTATGTCAATTATATAATCAGTATTTCGACTGACAAATCAACAAAACGCCACAGTATAACTATTTCACCTGCGATTCCTTTTTGGCAGCGGCCAGGCGATGGGTTTAGCTGTGATTGCCATTTCGGGCAATTCTTTGAACCGGTTTTATTCGGTTGGCTTGTCCGTCTTATCCAGCGAAATCGCCAGCGCCTCGGTGAAGACGATGACAACGGTTTCGCCGATGCGCACTTTCGTCAGGCGCTCCGGGTCGGCCACGCGCGCAGTCAGATAGCGCCCCAGCGGGCCCTTGACCGTAACGGTTTGCGCGGGGCGGTTCAGCGCTTCAATCGTCGTGACGACCTTGAACCGGCGGGCGATACCGGCGGCCGGCATCTCACCCTCCGGGGATTTGCCACCGGCAGTTATGATCTCCAGCGGATGCGCTGCCTCCTCAGCCGTCGGCTTGCGGATCTCGGCAGCCACGGAAACGAGATAGTCCACGCGGACAAAATCGCCGACACGCACTTCATCCAGGCGCTTTACCGCCTGGCTGACGGTGATGGTGACTTCGTTACCCTGCGGTCCTTTCAAGGTGACTTCCCGGTTGGTCAGGTTGATGGCGGTGACTTCGGCGGTCAACTTGGCATGTATGGTTTCGACGCGGCCCATGGGCGTCTCCTGGGACGTCACCGTTTCCTGGGCCAACAGACTCTGGGCCTGGCTGGCAGCCAACCATGCGGCACAAACGATAGTGTAACGGAATATGTTTTTCATAATATCAATGAGGGTAGTTCTGGTGGTTTGGGTTGGGGTGGTGTTTAAAATTCATTTCTTCAACAGTTCTTTTTTGGCGGCGGCGAGTTCCTTCAGTTGCTGCGGTCCAACTTTCGGGTACTCCAAATCCAGCTCCGCCAGCGTGTCAATCACAGCCGAGGCCACCACGATACGGGAGAACCATTTGTTGTCCGCCGGTACGACATACCATGGCGCGTGCGGGGTGGCGGTGTTACGGATGGTATCCTCGTACGCTTTTTGGTACTCGTCCCAGTAACCGCGCTCGGCCATATCGGCACTGGAAAATTTCCAGTTCTTCTCTGGCCGTTCCAGGCGCTCCAGAAAACGCCGTTTCTGTTCCTTTTTGGAAACGTGCAGGAAAAATTTAACGGTGAGGATCCCGTTGTTCGCCAGGTAACGTTCAAAAGCGCGGATGTCCCGGAACCGTTTGTCCCAGATGTCCTTGGTGATCAGCGACGGCGGGAGCTTGGCCTTGTTCAGGAATTCCGGGTGCACCCGCACCACGAGCGTTTCCTCGTAATAACTGCGATTGAAAATGCCGATGTGCCCGCGGTTGGGCAGGCATTTTGTGCAACGCCAGAGATAATCGTGGTCCAGGTCCTCGGCGGACGGTGATTTGAATGAATATACCTGGCAGCCCTGGGGATTGACGCCGGACATGACGTGCTTGATGGCGCCGTCCTTGCCGGCGGCATCCATGGCCTGAAAGATCAGCAACAAGGCCCATTTGTCATACGCGTAAAGTTTGTCCTGCAAGTCGGCCAGCACCTGCACGCCGTTGGCCAGGGCTTCCTTGGCGCGCGGCTTGTGTTCATCCTTGAGTCCCAGGGTGTCATGCGGTTTGAAATCCTTAAACCGGAATTTGTCGCCGTCGGTCACACGGAACACGCGCGCGAACTTCCGGGCGCGTTTGATGAATTCTTTGGTTTTCATAATGGTGCGTGGCGGCTTTCGGTAGAAAGCCGCACTCTTCATTTCCCAGGGTTTGCGTCGCTCTACTACAACAAAACAATGGACGCCTTCCGCTCGTTTGACTTCGCCGGCTATTGCCGGGAGTGGTATTGCTTTCAAGATTCGCCTGCAATCACAACGATCACGGCGTTGTTCAAAGAACTGGTGCGGTGCTGGACCTGCGGCACGATTCCAGCGTAGCTGCTCCGACAAGTGTCTCGATTCTACGATTTTTCCCGTTAGGGATACAATAGCCATTTTACCTGTGGATACATTGGGGTGCATCTTGACACTGTCCTTGACCGGGGACTGGAAAGTCCCCGGAACCCGCAGGCTGGAAAGCCTGCGCTACGTAGCGCCGACATTCGTGTCGGCGGGTTCGGGCGACTTTCCAGTCGCCCGATGTTTCTGGCCCAAGTTTGCCCCTTAAGGACAGTGTTAAGATGTACCCATACATTGGCGCAAAACCGGGACAACAGGGTCGAAGCATTCTTCTCTTCGCTCGTGGGTAACTTTCATTGGTAGGGACGCGTCGGCGACGCGTCCGAACGGCTCGGCGAACCGTCCCTACCTTCAAAATAGCCCACTACTCTCTCTCCGGCCCTGTTGACTCCGGGATGTGGTGGAGCGATGATGACTCGGTCAGTTGCCGACCGGTTGTGCCAAACAACAAACCATAAACATGCCCCTGGAACTTCAAATCATCCGCGCCCATGAATTCATCCGGATGGGTGCAAAAGGCCGTTTTGATGTGGCGGCCAGCAAGGCAGTCCTCGCGGACCTGGCACGCGCGTGCCGAAAACGCGGGATTCATCAGGCCCTCCTCGATTTGCGCGCCTTGAAACCCGGTCCGGTTCCGGTGTTCAAGCCCAAAGACCTGGTGATGCTGGTCTCCACGTTCCATACCATCGGGTTCACCAAAAAGCACCGGCTGGCGGTGCTTTACAGCAGCGACCCTCACCGCCGGGCCAGGTTGTTTGCTTTCATCAGTCGGATACAG
This sequence comes from Verrucomicrobiia bacterium, assembly GCA_041482195.1. Taxonomy (GTDB): domain Bacteria; phylum Verrucomicrobiota; class Verrucomicrobiia; order Limisphaerales; family UBA11358; genus UBA11358. The sequence continues at coordinate 10,311 of JBGPDH010000033.1, read as the reverse complement.
GGCTGGAACGTCGGGGCCTTTGTAAGTTTTGAAGAGGCGCTGGCATGGCTGGCGGCCAATGAGCAGTCCACCGGTCTCGAATCCGATGCGAGGCAACAGAAAGTCGCGATCAAAATAACCCGGGCGCGAACTTCAAGGCCGACGACAAACCTCCGTGCCGGTAGCAGGGCTTATGCTGGATCCAGCCGACCAGCGATTGCCTAGGGCAAATTCAAAATAATGTAGCCGCCGACGTGAGTCGGCGCCGACTAAGAGAAGGGGAAAACTGGAGGGCTTTGCTTCGTCTATGTCCTGATATATGGAAACGATCCGTTCTACGGGATTTCCCTCCAGACTCAGTTAGCGTTGTTGCCTCCTATAGAATCCTATCCTGTTCCTCCTGTCCAAAGTTTTTTGAGACAGGATTAACAAGATAAACATGATGGGAAAAAATCCTGTCAATTCTGTTAAACCTGCACTCGTGTCGTCGTTCAGCGGCTGGCTTTGGCTACCTCCGCGGCGAAAACATAGGTCGGGCCGAACATGTTTGAGCGGAAGACAACCCATTTTCCGTCCGGGGTAAAGTTGACGTTCGGTTCGAGATGATAGTTGTGCTTGGACAGGTTGACCAAGCGTTCCGCTTTAACCGTTCCGGTTTGAATCAGGCTGTTGGAATCGGATTTTGTTCCTGTCGGGGCAGGGGTGTAAACCGGGCGGAAAAGGTAAATCCATTTCCCGTTTTTGGCGTGGGCCACCATGTTTTCCGCTCCACCATCGCCGGCAAACATCGAGCCGTCCGGCGAAATGTTGTAGTGGACCGACCATTCGTCGCGATCGAGGTGATACCGGAGGCGCTTGCCGGTGGCGATTTCGTATCCGGCCAGCCAGAAGTCTTCGCCGCGCGGCGTTTGCAGGTCATACCAGATCCATTTGCCGTCGGCGCTGAAGAATTCGTGCCCGGCAATTTCCCTTTCCATCGTGCGCGGTTGGATTTCTTTTAAGCCGGTCCCGTCGGTCCGTATAATCCAGATACGATCCACCAGGTCCCACGGGCCTTCGTGACAAAACATGAGCAAGGACGGGTCCGTCGGTGAAAATTGCACATGGTTCAGCCAGTCGGTGGAACGGCCAAACGTTTTCAGCACACCGGTTTTGATGTTGATTGTGAAAAGCTCCATGGGCGTATGCACTTCCAGACGCCGCAGCATCCACGCTCCCTTGCTTTCGCCAGGTCCTGGCCGCACTGGCTCGCCGTTTTCAACGAAGCTGCCGGCCAGCAACGTGTCGTCCGCATTGACCGTCATCAGCGATCCGCCTTCGGGAACTTTTCCAATTTCACGCGTGGCCCGGGTATCCAAATCGGTAGCCAGGGCCACCAGATTAGTGCCGGTCTTCCGGACATAATAAACCTGCCGCGATTTCCGACCGAAGACGATGCCGCTGACATTTTTTGTATCCGGTACGATCAATTCAACTTTGCGCGTCTTGAGATTGACGGTGGAAATTCCCTGCGGAGTGGAGATGACCATTTTGTCGCCTTCTTCGGTGAAGGCATTTTGGTTGAAATAAAGGCTCTCACTGCCGGGTTCAGGAGAGAGGCGGACGATTCGGTGACCGGTCTCGGAATCAATCCATTCCGTCGGCGGCTGGTCGGCGGCGAACAGCGGCAAACTCATCGAGCCGAGAGCGATGATGGCCGGAATGAATCTCATGCCCCCATGTTTTCATATTTGCGGCGCCTTTCAATCATGTAACCGGCCTAACTAAACAAAATATGCTGAGACACACGGCGGAGTAACTAAGGCAGAAACCAAATCTGCTCTGACACGAATTGCACGAATTAACACGAATGCTGAATCCCTCTACTTGGCGCTCGACTCCTTATCTCAACCCTTATTGGTACCAGCAGCCTCCGAGTGAATTACAGCTGTTAACACGCTAAAAACAATCAGCCCTAGTTTCATAGGCCAAACTACTACCGCTCTATAGCGTTTGACTCTCGCAGTCAAGCCCTCACCCCGCTCCAAAGCGGGAGAGTGGGACGGGTGTTCTTGGTCTACAAATATGCCCGCCCGGACGGGCTTCCGATTTCATTCGTGTTAATCCGTGTAATCCGTGTCTGAGAGCTGTCGGTACCGCGATGGATTGAATCTATTCGGCCTTAATGGACACTTTGGCGGTCTTCAAATGGTCCGAGGTGGCAGTCAGTTTGATGGTTCCGGTTTGTCCGGCTTTGGCGCGAATGATAGCGAGGCAAAGGCCGTTAAAGGCTTTGCGATCATGGGAGGGAAATGAAACCAAATCCGTCGCGTCGCCGTTATCGGTGGCCACAATTTCACCGGGCCCGGAAATTTCAAAATGAATCGCATTGTCCGCCCGAGGTACCGCCAAACCATGCTTGTCTTCGACGGTCAGCGTGACAAAAGATAAATCGTCTCCGTCAGCGCGAATCCGAGTGCGATCCGCCTCCAAAGCGAGTTTTGCAGCCGGGCCGGTGGTTTGTATCTCATCGGTTGCCCAACGCTCGCCATTTTTGTAAGCGACGACTTTGAGTTTGCCCGCTTCGTATTTCACTTCATTCCAGCACAGCCGGTATTGGTACGGATCTTTTTTCTTCAATCCAAGAGATTTGCCGTTGAGAAAGAGCTCGGCCGCATCACCGGACGTATAAACAAACACGGGTGTGATCTGTCCGACGCGGTCCGGCCAGGTCCAGCATTGTGGCACGAGATGGGCCATGGGCAATTCGGGCCGCCAACGTGCCTGATATAGATAAAAACGGTCCTTTTTGAGGCCGGCCAGGTCCACGATCCCGAAGTAGGAACTGCGCGAGGGGTCGTTGGGACCATCGTATGGCGTCGGTTCGCCCAGGTAATCGAATCCGGTCCAGACGAATTCTCCTGCGACAAACGGATTTTCATCCTGTCCCTTGAATTCCGTGTCCGGAATGGTCGCCCATTGAGGGGCGGAAAGGTCGTAGGAACTCATTTGGAAACCTGATTTGCCGTCAGCTTTGTTGGTGCTGACCGGATAAGAATATTCACCGCGCGAGCTGATGCAGGAGGCGGTTTCACTGCCGAAGATCGGCAAACCGGGATTGGCCGCATGCACCTTGGCGTACTCGAAAGGTTTGTAGTTGTAGCCGAAGACATCAAGGTTAGTCTGAAAACCGTTAAAGCCGGACACAATATGATCGCACGCAGCGGTGGTCGGTCGCGTCGGGTCTTCCTCATGGGCGATGCGGGTCAATTCGGCGGCCAGCCGGGGCCCGTCCGGCGTTCCCTGGTCGGGCACTTCATTGCCAATGCTCCAGAGGATGATGCTGGGATGGTTCCGGTCGCGCCGCAGTTCCGCGCGCCAGTCTTTTTCGTGCCAGTCGGCGAACAGCCGGTGATAGTCATTGGGACGCTTGCCTTTTTGCCAGCAATCGAATGATTCATCCATCACCAGCATCCCCATGCGGTCGCACAAATCGAGCAGTTCCGGCGCCGGCGGATTATGGCTGGTGCGGATGGCGTTGCAGCCCATTTCCCGGAGAATTTCAATCTGACGTTGCAAGGCGCGAACGTTGATGGCCGTGCCGAGTGCACCCAGGTCGGCATGGTCACAAACCCCATTGAGCCGGACCTGTTCGCCATTCAGAAAGAAACCCTGGTTGGGGTCGAACTTTATGGTGCGTATGCCGAAGGGAGTCTCGTAGGAATCCAACACTTTACCGTCCGCTGCAATGGTGGTGACCACAACGTAGCGGTTTGGCGTTTGCAAGCTCCAGAGAAGGGTGTTTTTAATTGTAGCCTGTGCCTCAACCGTTTGATTGCTGCCCGGAGCGACTTGCACGCCGTCCGACATCGTCGAGGCAACCGACGCACCTTTGGTGTCGTCCTTTCCGAGTTCGTAAATTTCGTTTTTCACTGACACGGCAGAAGCAACATCCGTGTCGTTGTCCAGGGTGACTTGAATTTTCACGGTGGCGGCGGAAGGACTAATGGTGGGCGTTGTTACATAAGTGCCCCAGTGCGCCACATGCACCGGCCCGGTTTTTACCAGCCAGACATTGCGATAAATTCCGCCACCGGGATACCAGCGCGAGGAGGCGGGTGGGTTGTCCAAACGGATGGCGAGGACATTTTCGGCGCCGGTCTTGAGATAGGGCGTCAAATCGAGTTCCCAGGAGGAATAACCGTAGGGCCAACCGCCGACGTATTGACCGTTAAGCCAGACATTCGCATAAGACATGGCGCCATCCACTTCGAGGCAGAGGCGGTGATCCTTGTCTGAAGCGGGAACTGTGAAATGTTTACGATACCAGCCGACGCCTTCCCAAGGCAGTTTACCGGTCGAACCGGGCGCCTCCTGTTTGAACGGCCCTTCCATACCCCAGTCGTGGGGAAGATTCAATTGGCGCCAGGCGCTGTCATCGAATCCTGATTGGGTATAGGCGACATCCGCGCCGGGGTTGCCCGTCGGGCGCGTTGCGGCTTTGTCATCTGACACAAACTCATAACCGGTGGCGGTAACCCAAGGCTTGATGTTGGTATAACTCAGTGAATCACCTGTTCCTGACGGGTCATCCTTGGCAAAGCGCCAGTCAGAGTCGAAAGAAAGGCGTTCCCGAACGGGGTCTGCGGCCGGGGCAATGGTTGCCAACGAATTCAGAATAAAGAGGATAGCAATAACCGATTGTTTCCTGCCCCATGGAGACGGGTTCAGACGAGGTGTTTCTTTCATAAACATCATTTTTCCAGTCGATCAATTCTGAAGCAAGAGATTCCGGTTCGCGAACAGCATGGTAGCCATTGGATGCATGGCATCCTTTTGAAAGGATTTTGCATAGCCTCACAAATGTATGGTTTTGGCGCTTTCGTCAATTTCCTGATGCAACAACTTGAGTGGCGGGTGTAACATCATTTCATGGCTGCATTGTTTCCGGCAGGCCGCATCGAAGTCGGTATTGGTGCAATTTGGTGGGGCGAGGCTACTGACGAGCCGTCGTCACTTCGCTTGGCAACGCCAGGTTCGGCGAGTACGCTCGCCCCACCGTAGGTTGCCAAATGTACCACTACCTGAAGGCGACAACCCTGTAGCTTTGAAAAAAGATGAAAACATCATCCTCAAACTTGTCCTGGAGCAGCATTCGATTCGGCGCGGGACTGATGGTTGCTATCCTCTTATTTCCGGCCAACCGAGGTGTGAGTGGCCCCGCTTTGCCAGCAACCGCCAAGGTTGATCCTTCACCGTTCTATCTGGGCGCGGATATTTCCACTCTCCCGGAGGTGGATCAACGTGGCGGCGTTTACATGGATGGCGACAAACCCGGCGATGCGCTGGCCATTTTTATGAAGAACGGCTGGACCTGTTTCCGTTTGCGGATCTGGGTTGATCCCCGCAATGGCGTCAATGGACTGGAGTATACGACAAAACTGGCCAAACGAATCAAAGCCGCCGGCGGGACGTTCATGCTCGATTTTCATTATTCCGACTGGTGGGCTGATCCCCAGAAGCAGAACAAACCCGCCGCGTGGGCCAGGCTGGATTTTGACGCGCTGGTCCGGCAAACGCAGTCCTATACCGCTCAGGTTATCAAAACCTTGAAGGACGCTGGGGCCACGCCGGATTTTGTGCAGATCGGCAATGAAATCACCGGCGGCATGTTGTGGCCCGATGGCCAGGTAAAGGTGCCGCTTTCCACGGTCAAAGTATTTGGAGGTGATGTGATCGTCATCAAGCCGCCGGAACCTTACGACGATGCCCGGCAATGGGATCATCTCATCCGGCTCTTAAAGGCTGATGTCAGTGGCGTCCGTTCGGTGACCACGCCCGAGGACCACGTCCGCATCGTCATACATATTGATTGCGGCGGTGACTGGCCGGTCACTGAATGGTATTTTGATCATTTGACCCGGGCCAGGGTGGATTACGACGTGATCGGTCAAAGTTATTATCCGAACTGGCACGGTACTCTGGACAATGTCCGTGACAACTTGCGCAACACGATTGAGCGTTATCATAAGGACGTGATGATTGTCGAAACCGCCTACCCTTCCCGCAATGTTCATCCCTCAGCGGCCGCAAGCAAAAACATGGTCTGGCCCATGACCCCCGAGGGGCAGAAGGAGTTCCTGGCCGACCTCATCCGCGTAGTCAAACAAGCGCCGGACGGTCGGGGCATCGGAGTCAACTACTGGCATCCCGAGGCTACTTACACTCCGGGTTCCACCAATCGCTGGAGCGGGCCGGATGCCAACTCCCTGTTCGATGCGAAGGGCAACCCGCTTCCCGCGATGTATGTCTTAGGCCTTCAACCCGCAATGCAAACCGCGCATGCGGAAACGACTGAACGGCATTAACTGCAAATACACGCTTCGACGATGGATCAAACCGTTCCCACGGGGAACTTGAACAAGAACGATGTGCGGAAAGCCGGGTGCGTTCTCTTGCATCCGCTGATTTTTACTGGACGATGAAAAATCGAGCGCCGGGATGGATCCTGCTGTTTGCGCTTTTGACCACTGTGCTGGCGCCGGCCCAGAATGCTGCGCCGCCGGCCAGCCGGCCCGTGCCGGCCGCCGGTGGGGGAACGACCAACGTAAATGGCCTCCGGTGGCGAGGCGATTTTTTCCGACGGGCCTTCGGGCCGACGGCACCGTTTGAGACGCCAGGAATTGACCTTAAACCTTTCGTCATTGATCATCGCCACGCAACCAACTCCGTCGTTGATTTGTCCTTTCTGCTGGATGCGCCGGCGGGAAAAGATGGTTTTATTCGAGCGAAGGGTGACCAACTAGTCAACGGCAACGGCCAACCGGTTCGGTTTTGGGGATTCAACGTTACCGAGTGGAGCCACGGTTCAACGGAAGTTCCCTCCAAAGAGGACGCGCCTATGTGGGCGAATGCGCTGGCCCGCGCTGGTGTGAATATTGTGCGTTTGCAGTTTCTCGATTTGGCGGCGCCGCGTGGATTGATCGACGGCACTCGCGATGACAGTCAGCACTTCGATCCGGTGCAACTCGACAACGAGGATTTTTTCCTCTCCGAATTAACGAAGCGCGGCATCTACATTGATTTCAACCTGAATGTCGGCCGGGCATTCAAAACGGGGGACAACGTCGCCGCCTTGCGGGAAGGGAAAGGTCCGCTGCTTTTCGACCAGCGCCTGATCGAACTGGAAAAGGATTATGCCAAACAATTGCTGACCCACGTGAATCCGTACACCCGAAAGGCCTACGTGGAGGACCCAGGTGTCGCCATCGTCGAAATCGTGAATGAGGATGCCATCGGTATCGGCTGGAGTGGAAATAAAGCCTATGATGATGAGTTGACCGATCTGTTCAACGCGTGGTTGCTCAAGAATGTCTCCGCCGAAACACTGGCCGGGTTCCGCAACCAGGCTGGCGTCGGTCCGGATCAACCCATTCCCCGCCTCAAAGGTTCGACTTTGCACAGCGCGACCAAAGACCGGTATTACACCGAGTGCAGATTCTTCTCCGAACTGGAGTCCGGCTTTTTCAAGGAAATGAGTTCCTATTTGAGGAATGGCCTGGGTGTAAAATGCGCGCTGATTGCCACCGCCGACCACAGTCACTCCGGAAGTGGATATCCGCTGGAAACTGACGCCCGGCAACTGGATATCATGGACGGTCATGACTACTGGCGGCATCCGAGTGTGCCGCCCTTTCGACATAGTCCCATGGTCAACGAACCGTTCAATTCGACCGTGGTCGAGCTTTCACGAACGGCCATGGCCGGCAAGCCTTACACCGTGAGCGAGGTAAACGAGCCCTGGCCCAATCAATTTGCCTGCGAGGCAATTCCCATCCTGGCCGCTTACGGCGGTTTTCAGGGCTGGAGCGGCATCATGTGGTACACCTTTGAGCCGAAGCGAAGCGCCGATTGGCAACCCGTGCTCACCGACGCGTTCGACATGTCGCACGATCCCATTAAGATGCCAGAGATGGCGGCCGGGGCGTTGATGTTTCTCCGTGGCGACATTGAACCGGCCCGGGAAACCGTCGAGCGTTCCTATACCCGGGAAGAAGTCTGGGACAGCAGATTGCTCGCGGGAACGAATCGGCCATATTTTACGCCGGGATTTCCGCTATCCGTACCGTTGCTCCATGCTTCGCGCATTCAATCGTTCGAAGGCCAGCCGACGGCCGGCATCACGGCAGACCTTGCCGATCCCTACAAAAGTGACACCGGCCAATTGACCTGGTACACCAACCCGGTTGGCCAGGGTTTGGTGACCATAGACAGCCCGCGCTCGCAGGCGCTGGTTGGTTTCGTCAAAGCCAACCGCAAGAGCGCCAGCAATCTTTCCGTGGATGTCTCAAACACTTTCTGTGCGATCATTCTCTGTTCTCTGGACGCCAAACCGATTTCTCAGGCAGCCCGGATGTTGTTGGTTACCGGGTCGCGCGTCGAAAACCAAGGCATGACCTGGAATGCCGAACGATCGCTTCCGGCGAACTGGGGCGGGACCCCCACCATGATTGAGCCGGTGACCGGCACGGTTACCCTGCGCGACCTTGCGAACGCCGGCAAGGTGTCAGCCAGAGCTTTGGATGGTTCGGGCCATCCACTCGGCGATCCCATTATTGCCAAACGGAGCGACGCCGGGTGGGAAATTGCCATCGGCCGGATTGTCACATCCTGGTCCGAGTTGACGGTCGAGCGGTAAAACGTATTCCGGTCGATCACGACCTGAAATTAGAGCGAAATCCTATGGAAGTTCCATGCGAGAACAGCCGGACGACATTCAGCCAAATGGACCATCGGAATGCCCTGCGGCATCGGGCAATTTCGTTCCTCATTGTTGGGGCCGGTATCCTGACCCTACTTTTTGGCAACCCGCCACCGCTGCGAGCCGCCGATCAACCCCGTCAACGGCTCAGCGCGGACTTCGGTTCGAAGTTCATCAAAGGCGACCAACCGGGCGCTGACCAATCCGATTTCAATGATACGGACTGGCGTACAGTGCATTTGCCGCACGATTGGAGCATTGAAGGGCCTTACACACAGTCCGACCCGACCGGCGGCAGCGGAGGTTCTCTGCCGACTGGAGTTGGCTGGTATCGTCGCACCTTCAGCGCACCGGAAGCCTGGCGTGGAAAGAAGGTGTTTGTGGAGTTCGACGGGGTCTATATGAACAGCGATGTCTGGGTGAACGGCCTGCACCTTTGGCATCGGCCGTTTGGTTACCTGGGATTTGATTATGACCTCACGCCGTATTTGAAAATCGGCGCCACCAACGTTCTCTCGGTGCGCGTCGACAATTCCCGCCAGCCCAACAGCCGTTGGTATTCCGGGTCCGGCATCTACCGACATGTGTGGGTCACGATTTGCGAGCCGGTTCATGTCGCGCATTGGGGCACTTATGTGACCACACCGGCGGTTGCGACCAACTCGGCAACGGTGCGCATTCGGACTCAGGTTCAAAATGAATTGCCCAAGAAGTGTGACGTCACGCTGGCGAGTCAGGTGTTTAATGCTGAAGGCACCGTGGTGGCAACGGCCGAATCGGGAAAATTTATCGCTGCCGGAGCCATTGGCGAATTTGACCAAAGCGTCGAGGTTGCCCGGCCGAATCTTTGGTCCCTCGACTCGCCGAGCCTTTATCGCGTTCGCACGTTGGTGAAGGCAGGAAACGAAGTCGTGGATGATTACCAGACTACGTTCGGTATCCGCGGGATTGTTTACGACGTGAACCGGGGCTTCCTCCTCAACGGCCGGCACGTCAAAATGCAGGGGATGTGTCTGCATCAGGATGGGGGTTCGGTCGGGGCGGCGGTACCCATTGGGATTTGGGAGCGGCGTTTGAAAGAGTTGAAAGACATGGGCTGCAACGCCATCCGCATGAGTCATAATCCGCCTGCGCCTGAAGTGCTCGATCTCTGCGACCGCATGGGTTTTCTCGTCATGGACGAGGCCTTTGACGAATGGACCATATCGAAGGTCCAGGTGCGCCATGGTTATGCGGATTATTTCAAGGAATGGTCGCAACGCGATTTAACCGACATGCTCCATCGCGACCGGAATCATGCCAGCATCGTTATTTGGAGTGTCGGCAACGAAATCCCCGAACAGACCAGCACCAATGGTGCTGACATTCTCCGGCCGCTGGTCGAGACTTGCCATCGCGAAGACCCGACGCGTCCCGTCACCGCGGCCTGTGACAATGTTTACACGGATTCGCAGAGCGCGACCCTGGCATTCCTGAACCTCCTGGACATGGTGGGCTACAATTATGTGGACCGCTGGGGAACCCGGCGGGAGACCATGTATGACGATGACCGTCACGCCTTCCCGCAACGGAAGTTCATCGGAACGGAAAGT
>JBGPDH010000032.1:0-19937 GCA_041482195.1 Verrucomicrobiia bacterium | reverse complement strand
GTTCGTAGCGCAGGCGTCCCGCCTGCAAATTCCAGTCTGTCGCAGCAGCCGGGACGGCTGCGCTACTCTGGCCATCGTCGGCGAGCCGACGCGGTTGCGGGTTGTGACCGCGCACAAAGGCGTCTTGTGGCTGGAATTGGAAACGCGGGGCAAGGCGGCGCACGGCGCAATGCCATACCTGGGCCGGAATGCTGTCCATGAAATGGCCCGCGTCGTGAACATTCTGGAAACGGATTATGCGACGCGTCTGCGAAGCCGCCGTCATCCCCTGCTCGGCCCGGCGACGGTGAACGTCGGCACCATCTGCGGCGGCACCCAACCGAATATTGTGCCGGACCGTTGTGCCATTACCATTGACCGCCGCACGCTTCCCGGTGAAACCGACGGCGGCGTGCGACGTGAAATCGCCGCATTTCTCGATTCCAGAAAACTGCATCCGAACATTACCAGCACCAAACTGGCGCCGGCACTGCCGATGGAGACCAATCCGCAGCTGCCGCTGGTCCGGCAGTTTCTGCGGAGCATGGGCCGGCCGCGGCCGGCGGGTGTTGATTTCTTTTGCGACGCTGCGGTGTTATCGGCGGGCGGAATTCCAAGCATCGTCTTTGGTCCCGGAGATATTGCGCAGGCACACACGGCCGACGAATGGATTTCACTGGCGTCGCTGGAGCGCGGCAAAAACCTGTTGTTGCGGTTTCTGAATTCACTTTCTTGAACCGGCGCCTTTTCGTATCGTCCAACGCTCATGCCAGCAGAACTGAGCCAATCCGCCCCCGTAACTACCGGGAGCGGACATCACGCCGCCTTTTTCCGGCAGAGCGGCTGGCTGATGATTGCCAACATTTCGAGTGGCGTCATGATGTATGCGGTGCATCTTCTGGCCAAAAGCAAAAATATTTCCGCGGCGGAATACGGAGCGTTTGGCGTCATGCTGTCGGTGGTCATGTGCGTGCCGAACCTGCCGTTGCAAATGGTCTTTGCGCAACAAACCGCCCGGGCGCTGGCGAAGAACCGCGAACGCGAACTGGCGGGCATGATCCGGCTCGCGTGGTGGGGAACTTTCGCCCTTTGCCTGTTGCTGGCCGGCGGGGTGTTTTTCTGGCAGGCGGATATCCTGGCGGGCTGGAAACTGGCCAGCGCCGCCGGATTATGGGCCACCGTCCTGGCCGTGCTGCTTTCCCTCTGGATGCCGATGTTTTGGGGCGTGTTGCAGGGACAACAGGATTTCTTTTCGCTCGGCTGGTCAAATATTTTCAACGGCGTGGGGCGTTTGAGCCTGGCGGCCGGGCTGGTCCTCCTGGTGGGCGCAGGCGCAGGAGGAATGATGGTGGGTGTCTGCAGCGGACTGGCCGTGGCTACCGGCATCGGAGTCTGGCAGACGCGCTCGCTCTGGCTGGCGCATCCGCAGCCATTTGATTGGCGTGACTTGCTGGCGCAGATCGTCCCGCTGATGCTCGGATTCGGCGCGGTCCAATTTCTTTTTACGGCGGATATGTTGTTTGTCCGGGCTTACTTCTCCAGCAACGAAACCGGATACTATCTCAGTGCCGGAACGATGTCGCGCGCTCTCATGTGGCTGGTCATACCGCTGGCGACGGTGATGTTTCCCAAAATCGTCCACAGCGTGGCGCGCTCGGAGAAGAGCAACCTGCTGGGCGTGGTGTTGCTCGGCACCGGTATTCTTTCGGCGGGTGGCGCGCTGGTATTGACGGTTTTGGGGCCATTGATCATCCGGCTGGTGTATAAGGATTCCTATGTGCAGGTGGCGGCATCGGTGTTGCCGTGGTATGCGTGGGCGATGGTGCCGTTATCACTGGCGTATGCGCTGGTGAACAATCTGCTCGCGCGGTCGCAATTCCGCATTGTACCGGTGCTGTTGGTACTGGCCGCGGCCTACGGATTTGCGCTGACCCGCTATCACGACACGCTGGTCATGGTGCTGAAGACGCTCGGCGTTTTTAATCTGCTGTTGCTGGGTGCGTGTGCGTGGTTTACGTTCCGAAGTCCAAAGGCCGACGTCCAGGGCCCCAAGCCTTGAACTCATTCGACTTTGGACCTGAGACTTTGAATTTGGGACTCCGACAACGGTGGTGGCGCGCGGAGTTTCCCGTAAACCCAGCCTTCCAAGGGGCGCAATGGCCGGAGAATCCTGTAAATCCATGGCCAGTAAATCAGCCGCACGCGCACCACGGACAGAAACATCGTCAACGAGGACTGGAACAAGACCACCTTGGAACCCGCCCGGTCCGTCCACTCCGTCGGTATTTCCAGGATGCGAAACCTCGCGCGGTGCAAAGCAACCAGCAGATTGATGTCGAACGCCATGTCGGCGATACGCAGGTAAGGGTGGATCTTTTCGACCGCCGCCCGTTTGATGACCTTCGCGCCGCACTGCGTGTCCCGGATATTCAGCCAGAAAAGCAATTGAACAACCAGGTGAAACACGCGGCTGGCAAACCGCCGATGACCGGCTTGCGATTGGTGAATGACCGCGCCAGGCAGCCAGCGCGAGCCGATGACACAGTCCGCGTCGTCGAGCTGCCGGACCAGTTCCAGAAAAGCGTGCGGCGGCGTGGCACCGTCGGCATCCACGTAACCGATCACATCGGCGAACGGCGCGAGCTTGAGACCTTCAATGAGTGCGCCTCCCTTGCCGATGGGTCCGGGAAAATTCAAATAGCTGACGCTGGAGTATTCCTTCGTGACATTTTGCACGATACCGAGTGTGTTGTCGGTACAGCCATTAAGGATGACGACGAGCTGGAATCGGCCATGGTATTGCTCCTGGAAAAAACGGGCATAGTCGCGCAACACCGGTTCGATGCGGCGCTCCTCGTTATAAGCCGGGATCAGGAGCAACAGACTGGGATCAGGCACGTGGATTAAGTAGCAAAGAATTTCAAAATTGCAACGCTGCCCACACCTTTTGCTTGCGGCCGGCATCATAACCCATTATTCAGACCGCATGGATTCCCGCGAAGCCCTAATCGCGTTGAACCTCATTGAACATGTCGGCCCGGTGCGGGCCCGCTCGTTGCTCGAACATTTCGGCGAGGCACCCAAAATCCTGGCCGCTTCCCGTTCCGCCCTGCTCCGCGTCCGCAATATAGGCGACGAAACCGCTGAGGCCATTTGTCAGTGGGAGAAAACCGTTGACCTCGCCGGTGAGCTGAAACGCGTTGCGGATTCCGGCTGCCGGGTTTTAATTCAAAGCGATGACGAATATCCCGCCCTGCTCCGTGAGATTTACGATCCGCCGCTCGTGCTTTACGTCAAAGGCGAATTAATTGGCAGGGACAAAAATGCGGTGGCGATGGTCGGTTCGCGGATGACGACGCATTACGGCATCGAGACGTCACGCAAGCTGGCCTACCAACTGGCCTACGTCGGGGTGACGGTGGTCAGTGGTGGTGCACGAGGCATTGACACGGCGGCGCATCAGGGGGCGCTGGCAGCCAAAGGTCGCACCGTCGTGGTGTTGGGTACCGGTATCAACGTCGTATTCCCGCCGGAAAACAGGGAATTGTTCGAACGGGCGGCGGCCGGTGGTGCCGTCCTCACCCAATTCCCCTTCAATCGCAACGGCGACAAACAAAGTTTCGCCATCCGCAACCGGATCATCGCCGGCATGACACTCGGCACCGTGGTCGTGGAAGCGGACCTGAATAGTGGCGCGCTCATCACGTCGAATTTCGCCACTGAATACGGTCGACAGGTGTTCGCCGTGCCGGGGCGGATTGATTCGCCGCGCAGCAAGGGTTGTCACGACCTGATTAAAAAGGGGGCCAAGCTGTGCGAAAGCGCCGAGGATATTTTGAGTGAGTTCGAATATCTGTTTCCGGGAAGCAACCGTCCGCCGTCACCGGGCGAGACCGGCGTGCTGCCGGCGCTGGAATTATCCGAAAACGAACGGCGCGTCTATGATTCTCTGAACCCTGAGGAATCGGCGATTGACGAGGTCATCCGGCGGAGCGGGCTGCCGAGTTCGGCGGTTTCGGTGGCTTTACTGAGTCTGGAAATGAAACGGGCCGTTAAGCAATTGCCCGGGAAATTATTCGTGCGGAACATATAATTTTTCAAACCAGTGCTTGCGTAAATGCCGCCAACCGACTAGAACCCGCGAAAATCAATGCGATTATGGCAAACTATAAAGTCATAGGAGGCGACCTGAAACAATACGGACCGGTCTCCACCGAAGACTTGTGCAAGTGGATTGTCGAAGGCCGGCTGAACGCGCAATCCCTCGTGCAGGCCTACGGGGACATCGAATGGAAAAAATTGTCCCAGTTCCCCGAGTTTGCCGATGCGCTGGCGGCTCGCCCCGCGGCCACGAGTACGCCGTCGCCGATCCAAAGTCCGGCCAACTGGCTGGACCTTGACTATCAATTGGATATTGGCGGTTGCATCGGCCGCAGTTGGGCGTTGTATCAGAAGAACTTCGGGACCCTGTTCGGGGGTTGTCTGCTGTATATGTTAATTGAAGGCGCCATGGGCATGGGCGGACAGATTCCCGTCATCGGACCGTTGTTTTCAATTGCCAATCTGATCCTGGTCGGTCCATTGATGGGCGGGGTCTTTTATATGTTCCTCCAAGCCATCCGCGGCCAGCCGACCACAGTGGGCGACATATTTGCCGGGTTCCGGCTGGCCTTCGGACAGCTTTTCCTGGGTTATCTGGTGCCCGCTTTGCTGGCCGGGCTCTGTCTGATTCCTTTTGTGGTGGTGCTGGCCGTCAAACTCATCCCGGTGTTTGCCCACCTGCATTCCTCCACGCCGGACAGCGCCGAAATGCAAAATCTGATGCCGGCCATCAAAGCGGCAATGGTCGTGTGTCTCCCGGTGTTTTTTGTCTGCCTGATCCCGGTGATTTATCTGCACACCAGCTGGCTGTTCACTTTGCCGCTGATCATCGACAAACAGCTGGGTTTCTGGTCGGCCATGAAAGTCAGTTGGAAACGGGTCAACAAACATTGGTGGCATGCGTTCGGGTTGCTGGTGCTCGTGAGCCTGATCAATATCGGCGGACTGCTGTTGTGTTGTGTGGGCATATTGTTTACGGTACCAATTGGCCTGGGGGCGCTGATGTACGCTTATGAAACCGTCTGTTCCCCGGCCGAACCGCAAAACGGTTAGCCGCACCGCCGCCCGTAACGCGGCGTTGATCAATCAATTCGCCACGCCGGGCCTGGGTTCGCTCATGGCGGGACGGTGGATGGCCGGAACCGGGCAATTGCTTTTGGCATTGGCCGGCTTTGCCTTTGTGATCAAGTGGTTTTTTGAAACGATGGTTCAGGCCTATAACCAGATCAATGGGGATGTCAGTCCCCAGTCTGTTGCCGGCGTTGGTGAAATGGGCGCGGTGTTGTTCCTCATGGCCTGGTTCTGGGCCCTGGTCACCAGCCTCAGCCTGGTGAAGCGGGCGAAATCAGAGGAACCACCCGTATCGCAAACAATTCCACTGCCAACCGCGAACCCGCCGGCAGAACCGCCGAAACTGACGGAATAACAACCAAAACCAGAGAGGTGTGTTATGTATAGAATTATCGGAACCGATGGCCGGCCTTACGGTCCCGTCGATGCGGAGCAAATCCGGCGCTGGGCGGCCGAAAACCGGGTAAACGCGCAAACACTCGCCCAAATTGAAGGCGTAACCGAATGGAGACCGTTGATAGAAATTCCTGAACTGGCTGCCGGATTGAAAACGCTTCCGCCTCCCGTGGCGCCGCCCTCCATCTATGCCACCCGCGCATCCAATAAAATCCCGGCGGGCATTTGCGGAATATTGCTGGGCAGTCTTGGCATTCATAAATTCATTCTGGGATACACCGGGGTGGGCGTGGTGATGCTGCTGGTGACTCTCGTTGGCGGCTTGATCACCTGCGGCATCGCCGCCTGGGTGATGTGGATCATCGGCCTCATCGAAGGGATCATTTATCTGTGCAAGTCCGACGAGGAGTTTGTGCGTGTTTACGTGGTGGGACGAAAGGAGTGGTTCTGAAATTTGCCAAATGGCCGTGTCCGGACGATGGTGGACCATGTCAAAACTGAATGCGTCTGAAATCAAATCCGCGCTGGTGGCCGTGTCGGAATGGGCGAATAAGGGTGAGACCATTTCGCGGACGTATCAATTCAAGGATTTTCCCGCCGCGGTTCGATTCGTGAACGCCGTCGCCGAACTCGCCGAGCGGGCGTGGCATCATCCGGACATTGACATCCGTTGGAACAAGGTCACGCTCACGCTTACGACCCACGACGCCGGCGGTCTGACGGATAAGGATTTCACCCTGGCGCAGGAGTTCGACCGCTTGTTACCGCGTTGACGTATCTGCGTTGGTCGGACTGACCACCGCTTTCGCCGGGATCGTAGGGGCCGGCGGCGGAGCGTTGGTGTCCGGCAAGCGCCCGATCCAGATACGGTGGGGAACATAATACCATTCGAGTCGCGGAATGTCCGGCGGACTGCCGCCTCGGATCACGAGCCGATCGGCCGGCCGCATCTGGTTCACCCACGGCAGGTAGGCCTCGGGGTCGCCCGAATTCCAGAGGATTTTGTGATACACGGCAAAATCTTTGTCACTCATCAGCGCGGGTTCATAGCCCAGCATATACCGCCAGTCGGCGTTCGGGTTCTTGAAAAAAGTCTGGTAAAAAAGCGTCATGTCGATGGTGTAAAAAATGCCGCCTTTCTCCGGAAGCCAGCCAGTGAGGTTTTTGTTGTCCGGTGTCAAATAAGTCCAGGTCAAATTTTGCGTCCAACGGCTGTTAATGTCGTTGGTGAACACCATGAACACGGTCAGGGCCAGCCCACAAGTTAGGGCCAGGCGTTTGAAGGAATCGGCGGCGAAACGTGTCAGCAGCAGCAGTTGCATGTCCCCGGCGATCAACACCATCAGCGCTGGCCAACCCCAGTCGTCCATAAACCGTCTGGCTTTGAAGCTTAGCACCCAGCCCAGGCACGCCAGCCAGAAGACTGGATCCACCGTCAGCGGCCGCGCTTTCAGCTTTGCCAGTTGGCGCAAAATCAGGAGACCACCCATAATGATCACCGCCAGAAGATCACCATCTGCCGGCTGAAACTCGTCAACCAACGTGCGCTCGGTAATGTGGAGGGCAAACGCCCGCCGGGCCATTTCCACCGCCTGATACAGGGCTTCAAACGGTTGTCCGGTGAGCGAAGCGCCCAAAAACGACCCCACCGCGCAAGCCACCGCCAGCATGGTCCCCCAGCGATATTGGCCGGCGAGGAAGAATGCCGCAACCGGCAGTGCCCAGAGATACCAGACGCCATGGACGAAAGTGCAAATGGCGATCATCCCGGCCATCCAGCACACCGTCCGCCATTTCGGCGGAGAGGGGCCACAGGTCTGCCAGAGGAAAAGCACGGTCAGCAGCCCGGTGATGGTCAGCAGGAGTGGCCGGCCCATTAACAGCCGCGATAAAAGCGGTGAGGCCAGACCGGCGGCGATCAGAGCGATGAGCCACGCCTCAGGCCGTTTCAGCCACGGTAAAGTCGACCAACCTGCCACCACAAACAAGAACATGACGGAAAACACGACCAATGTTTCGGTGGTACAATGGCTCCAGAGAAAGATCTGTCGCAGAAAAAGATGCCAGCCGAGGTTATGATCAATCTGGAAGGACGGACCCAGCACCAGGATGTCCGGCCATGGTTTGCCGCTCACCGCCTTGGCCGCGTGCCGTAAAGCGTCATCCCCGGGCAGAAAACCATAGCTGATGATTTTCAAAGGTATGGCCAGGATGACAAGAATGACCACGACCCAGACCGCCAGGGGAACGTAACGTCGTAACGCCTCAAGAGATGGCGCATTAAGATGGCCGGTCGGATTGGTCATGCTTGGCGGCGCAATGGCGAATCAAAACACCGTTGGCACGCCCTCGTCAAGTATTTGAAGCTTTGAAGTCAGATTTTCCTGCACCGCAATTTGACGGAGCCAGCGCGGCGGCTCGTCCAGGTCTTCAAACGACAATTTAAACGTGCCGTAGTGCATCGGCACCAGCCAGCGCGATCGCAAATCTTTAAACGCCTTCACCGCCTCGTCCGGACCCATGTGCACGCGACGGAAGGATTCCGGATGGTAGGCTCCAATGGGCAGCAACGCGATTTCCGGTGAAAACTTTTCGCCGATTTCTTTGAAGCCGTCGAAGTAGGCGCTGTCGCCCGCGTGATAAATTTTCCGGCCCTGATATTCCAGCACAAACCCGCCGTACCCGCGGTGATGATCCGCCAGGGTGCGCGCGCCCCAATGCCGGCTCGGGGTGAAAGAGACCTTCCAGTCCCGGTGCGAAAAACTCTCCCACCAGGCCAGTTCGATAACCCGCGAAAAGCCCAGGTCAAAGGCCAGGTCGCCAACGCCCCACGGCATAAGGCCGATTTTGGGGTGCGGCAGGCGGCGCAACGTCGGCTTGTGGAAATGATCAAAATGCGCGTGCGTCAACAGTACCAGGTCAATGGGTGGCAGGTCGCGGATTTTCAGCCCGGAACGCTTGATGCGTTTGAGCAGAAACAGCCAGTTGGCGAAGTTCGGATCAATCAGTACGTTCAGGTCCGTGAACTGAATCAGAAACGACGCATGGCCGATCCAGGTAACGGCCATCTGGCCGCGCGACAACTTGGGAAAAACCGGGCGGCGGTGGTGTCCGGTGCGCGGCGTCAAGAGGGCCTTCCAGACCATTTCCTGAAAAAACGTTCGCGGATTAAAATGCCGGGACGGCGTCAAATCCTTGAACGAACGAGGCAATCGCCGTGGGGGTGACGGCGGACGCGGCGAAAATGGTTTCGTCATACGACGACTGTATTTTACTCCCGCCACCCAGCGAATGAAATGGAAAACGCCGCATCCGTTTTCCTATTCATTCACTGGCGGTCCTTGACCTCATCTCGTCAGCCACCGAATGCAAACCGGGTTCGGTGGGAGCATTTGCGACTTGCCAGTGGCTGGCCAGCGGCGCACAGTGCCGCGACCCAAGTCGTTCCGCCGGTTAAAGGGTTAAATCTATGGAACCGACCATTGTTGTCCTCGTCTTGGTATTTCTGGGAACCCCTCTTGCCTTGGCTGTCTGGCTGATTGTTCGCGCCGTCAGCGCGAAAAATCGCATCGATGAACTTTCCCGACGCATCGCCACCATCGAATCGGAGTTGCACCTCCTGCGTCAATCCCGTGAACGTGAATCGGCAAAAGCGGAAGCCGCAGCCGCGCCGCAGCCCGAACCGCTCGCGCCAGCTCCAATCGAACCGCCAAAGCCGATTATCGTTCCTCAATCCATTGTTCCACGAGTACCTCCGCCGATCGTATCGCCACCTCCCCTTTCGCCTGAGCCCCAGCCGGTTGTGTCGGAAACGTTGCCGCCGCGTTCCACCGTACCAGAACCACTGCGCCAGCCCTCGCCGAAAATCAATTGGGAACAGTTCATGGGGGTCAAGGGATTCGCCTGGCTCGGCGGATTCGCGCTGTTCCTCGGTGTCGCGTTCTTCGTCAAGTATTCGTTCGACAACAATCTCATTCCCCCGGAACTGCGCGTGGCCATCGGTTTCCTTGCGGGGCTCGGCCTGCTCGTCGGTGGCGTGGTAATGTCGCGGAAGAATTTTGCGGCGCTCTCGCAAACATTATGCGCGACCGGCATCGTCATTCTTTACGCCGTTACCTTCGCCTGCCGCTCCATTTACCATTTTGAATTTTTCGGGCCCTTGCCCACGTTCCTGCTGATGGCCCTCATCACCACAACGGCGTTCCTGCTGGCGGTCCGGCTGGATGCACTGGTCGTGGCCATTCTCGGAATGCTGGGTGGTTTCCTCACGCCGGTTTTGCTTTCAACCGGTCAGGATAATCCCCTCGGCCTGTTCGGGTACATTGCCATACTCGACCTCGGCCTGATCGTCGTCGCGCTCGCACGCCGCTGGCATTTTCTTACCGCGCTGGCGGCGCTCGGGACGGCTATCCTGCAAATCGGCTGGGCCGGGAAGTTCTTCGTCAGTGGACAATATTTTACCGGTGACAAAATTTTCATAGCCCTCGTTGTCCTGCTCGGGTTCAACGCACTTTGGCTCGCAGCCAACGGGCTGGCGAAAAGCCGAGGTCAGATCAACCAATGGCTTTCCGGCTCGTCGCTCGGCCTCGTTGTCGTCGCCCTGGCATTTACCGCATGGTTTCTGGATTTTTCCCCGCTCGCGCAGCGTCCGTGGCTCATGTTCGGTTTCGTTTTCCTGATTGATCTGGTCGCCATCGCTGTTGCCCGGCTCGATGAGCTGATTTCTTATGCCAGCTCCATTTCAGGTTTTGCCGTTTTCGGATTGCTCACCTTTTGGACGACAAACTCCTTGGCGAACGAATTGCTCAATGCCGGCCTGGTATTCTATTTCATTTTCGCCGTTCTGCATTCGGCTTTGCCCGCGTGGTTGCAACGCCAGCACGGCGTTATGAAGTCACCTTGGTCAAGTCATCTCTTTCCAATTCTCGCGCTCGCGCTGGTGCTCGTGCCCGTTTTCAAGCTCGCCGAGGTTTCGTTCATCGTCTGGCCGTTCATTTTGCTCGTCGATTTGCTGGCCATCGCGCTCGCGGCGCTGACCGCCACACTGCTGCCGGTCATTGCAGTGCTGCTGCTGACCCTCGCCGCCACCGGCGCGCTCATTTTCAAAATTCCATCCGACCTCACCGGCCTGCCGACCTCTTTCTTCCTGCTCGGCGCCTTTGTGGTGTTTTTCGTCGTAGCGGGCATCTGGCTGGTCCGGAAATTCAAACCGGAAGCTTTGAAGACAGGAACTAAATTTGGTGGCGACCTCACCGCACCGGGCGATGTGGCCGCCCTGCTGCCGGCGTTTTCCATCGTCTTACCATTTCTGTTGCTCATCATGGCCACCTTGCGGCTGCAATTAATCAATCCCTCGCCGGTGTTCGGCCTGGCATTGCTGCTGGTCGTGCTGTTGTTGGGCGTGACCAAATTATTCTCCTTCGAGTGGATGCCGGCCATCGGCCTGGTGTCGGTGACGGCGCTTGAGTGTGCCTGGCATTTCAACCGCTTTGATCCGTCCAACCTGAACCAGCCGCTCGATCTGGTGCTGGCGTGGTATTTGATTTTTTTCGCCGTGTTCGCCGTGTTCCCGTTTTTGTTCCTGAGGCAATTTAAAAGTAAAATTGTTCCCTGGGCCGCTGCCGCCATGGCCGGTCCACCGCAGTTTTTCCTCATCCACCGTTTCGTGGCCGCCGTTTATCCGAATCACTTCATGGGCCTGTTGCCCGCCGCGTTTGCCATCCCCGGCTTGTTGAGCCTCACGGTGGTGCTGAAAACCGTTTCCGCCGAAAACAAAGCACGCCTGACCCAGCTGGCCTGGTTTGGTGGCGTGGCGCTCTTTTTTATCACGCTCATTTTCCCAATCCAATTCGATCGCCAGTGGATTACCATCGGTTGGGCGCTCGAAGGGGCCGCCCTGTTGTGGCTCTTTCATCGCGTGCCGCATCCAGGATTGCGTCTGGTCGGCGCCGGTCTGCTGGCCGTTGCCTTTGTCCGCCTCGCGCTCAATCCCGCTGTACTCGAGTATCATCCCAGCACCGCCACAGCCATTTTCAACTGGTACTTGTACGCGTACGGCATTGTAACCGTAGCCTTGTTCGCCGGCGCAAAAATGCTTGCGCCGCCACGAAATCAGATTTTTAAAATCAACGCGCCGCCGATCCTTGCCGGTCTAGGCACCATGCTGGCGTTTCTCCTGTTGAACATCGAGATCGCAGACTACTTCAGCGCGCCCGGTTCGACCCTCACCTTCCAGTTCAGCGGCAATTTCGCGCAAGACATGACTTATTCCATCGCCTGGGCGCTCTTCGCGCTGGGATTGCTCGTCCGTGGCATTCTTAAAAACGCGGCCGCCGCGCGCTACGCGGCGATGGGCCTGCTGTGTGTCACACTGCTCAAGCTGTTCTTCCATGACCTGGCGCGGCTGGGCCAGCTTTACCGCATCGGCGCCTTCGTCGGCGTGGCCATCATCGCCATGCTGGCGTCGTTCGCTTATCAGAAATTTTTCGCCGCCAGTGCAAAGAACAAGGAATCGAAAGATGAAACGACTCAATAATTATCTGGCGAACGGCCTTTGCGGATGCCTGCTTTGGGCAGGTTTAACCACGACCGCTGCCGAGCTGCCGTCCGATTGGCAACACGAGCAGACATTCAGCGTCTCCACGACCGGCCTCGTAAAAATCAATCTGCCGGTCGAAACCCTCAACGCCGCGCGGCCGGCACTTGAGGATTTGCGTCTTTATGACGACGCCGGCACCGAGATTCCTTACGTGCTCGCGCGGCCCGTTCCAGCGCCGAAAATTATTCAGAATGCGAAAACATTCCAGGCTTCGCTCAACGCCAATAACACGGTCATCACGCTGGAAACCGGGCTGGTGCAACCGCTCGACGCCGTTACACTCGAAACTCCCGCCGGTGATTTCATCAAAGCCGTGCGCATCGAGGGTTCGGCAGATGGCAAGAGCTGGCGGACACTTGCCCAGGGCCGGCCGATTTTTCGCCAGGCCTATGGCGCGGCGAATTTGGAAATTCCCTTTCCGCCGACCGCGGCTAAATGGCTGCGGCTGACGGTAGACGACCAGCGTTCGCAGCCGGTCCCGTTCACCGGGGCGCGGGTCCACGCCGCGTCGGGTGAATCAGCCCCGATGGAAACCACTCTCGTGACCATCGCCGAACGCGATGAAAATCCCGGCGAAACCCGGCTGGCGCTTGATCTCGGCGCGGCCAATCTGGACGTCGCCAGTCTGCAGGTTGAAACCGCCGAACTGCTCTTCACCCGGCAGATTTCCATCGCCGTTCCACAAATTTCCGAGGACGCCATTCGCGAACAGATGATTGGGCAAGGCGTGATTTATC
The DNA here is from genome assembly GCA_041482195.1 of Verrucomicrobiia bacterium. Taxonomy (GTDB): domain Bacteria; phylum Verrucomicrobiota; class Verrucomicrobiia; order Limisphaerales; family UBA11358; genus UBA11358. Next base: position 7,055 of record JBGPDH010000032.1, on the reverse strand, counting down.
GCGTCGGCGTCGAGGGCCAGCCCGCGTCCGAAAATCTTTCCGTGCCGCTGGAAAACCGGGTTCGTTCGCGTGAGTTGATTTTATTCATCAAAAACGGCGACAGCCCGCCGTTGTCCATCAAGACGGTGCGGGCGGAACGGCGACCAGTTTACCTCGTGTTCCTCGCACGCCAACCGGGTACTTTTCATTTGCTTACCGGCAACGCCCGGTGCGCCACACCGCGCTATGATTTGGCCGCGCTCGGCATGAACCTGAAATCCGTCCCGGTCGCGCTGGTTCAAATCCCGCCACCGTCGGACAATCCGGCGTATCACCCGCCCGAAGTCTTACCCGGCATCGAGATGGCGGGTGCGTCGCTCGACACGTCTGAATGGAAATTCCGCAAACCGCTGCAAATCTCCGGTGCCGGCGCGCAGCAGGTGGAACTCGATCTGGACGTGCTTGCGCACATGCAGCCGGGCTTCTCCGATTTGCGTGTAATGCGGGGCAGCAATCAGGTACCCTATATCGTCCAGCACACGTCCATCAGCCGTTCCTTGGCATTGACGGCGATGATGACAAATGATGCGAAGAACCCCAAATTGAGTCGTTGGCTTATCAAGCTGCCGCAAGCTAACCTGCCGCTGACGCGCCTGACCTGCGTTTCCGCAACACCGTTGTTTCAGCGCTCGCTGTCACTTTACGAAGAACTTATCGATGACCGCGGAGACAAGTACCGGTATCCGCTCGGCAACGCGACCTGGACCCAAACGCCGGACAACAAATCGAAGGAATTCGTACTGACGTTTGACAGCGTACCCCAGAGCGACACGCTGTTTCTGGAAACCGAAAATGGCGATAACCCGCCGATTGAACTGGGAAAGTTCACGGCCGCTTATCCCGTGACGCGGGTGTTGTTCAAATCGAAAGCCGATGACGATCTTTTTCTTTACTACGGCAATCAGCATGTGCCGCCACCGCGTTATGATTTAACCCTTGTGGCAGGCCAATTATTGGCTGCCGATAAAAAAACCGTGCCACTAGGTGCTGAGCAGCAGCTCAATAAACCTTCATGGCTGGAATACGAAGTTCCGGGGAAAGGTGGCGTGTTGTTTTGGGGGATGCTGGCCGTTGTCGTGGCGGTGCTGCTGATCATCATTTCACGGCTGCTGCCGAAAGCGCCGCCGGCTTAGGTAGGGCCGCGCTGCTGCGCGGCCTCGGACGACCAGCAGGTCGTCCCTACCTGTGCCGCTGACCCGCCATCTGAAAATCCGCGACATTCCCGCATTGCGCGATTAAATTCCCGGCGTGACGACCGTCCGCAAGCAACTCGACAGGTTCCTGCGCAAAACGCCAAGACTTGGCAAAGGCGTATATCTCGCCAAAACCGCCGTCGTGCTGGGCGACGTAGCCCTCGGCGCGCATTCCAGCGTGTGGTATGGAGCCGTGCTGCGCGGCGACATTAACCGCATCATCGTCGGTCACCATTCGAACATCCAGGACAATGCCGTATTGCACTTGGCGGACGACTTCGCCTGCGTTATTGGCAATTGGGTTACGGTTGGCCACAGCGCAATTGTCCACGCCTGCACCATCGGCGACGAAGTGCTGGTGGGCATGGGCGCGGTGATTCTGGACGGCGCGGTCGTCGGCAAACAATCCATCATCGGCGCGAAAGCCCTGGTGACACAGGGAATGAAAATCCCGCCCGGCGCACTCGTCCTCGGTGCGCCCGCGAAAGTTGTCCGCAAACTGACGCCGAAAGAACGCGCTGGACTCAAATGGTGGGCGGAAAAATACGTGGACAACGGAGCCTATTGCTTGAAGCACAAAATCAATGTGGGCCGCCCGCTGTCGGGTCAATGGTCGTCCCGGCCGGGTGTTTAAATGACAATAAATGGATGTCGGCTGATGCCACCGTTCCATGATGCGCATAAACATAGCGCGTTATTCCCAAACCGGGGGCGATGTCCATCAGCTGATGGTCGGGCAGGGTGCGAAAGGCAACCGTGAAAACGTCATTTGATTGGGTAGGAGAAAAACCTTTGACGGAGAGTTTTTCCATTCTTTTTTGTTCGACATGCCAACAATAGAAATTATTGTCGCGGTTCGTGTCTCCGCCCCACTTTTCCCCTTCTGCCAGGGGCAATATCAACAATTCCATGGCGGATGAAGAAAGCTGGCCGGGATGGTCGACGACATCCCGCGCAAAGTCTCTCGCCTGCTTTTCACTTTCGGCCCTGATGTGGTAGACACAATTGCTTACGCTGAAAACGACACAAAAACCGGGAAGCTGCTCCGGCTCATACCAGGCCAATTCATCGGGAAACCCGCGAATGATCGCGGCTTGAGTGTTGGTCCCGACGACCGTGTCTACTACTTCGGTTACCCAGCGAATATTTCTCGATTTGACTGTTGCTGAACCGGCAAGTGTCCACTCCACTTGCCCTTCGTAAGTCCATCGGGCGCCTTTTTCCAAAGGAATCGGACAAGCAAAAGGAGAAAGAGCGGCAGATGCATTTGCGAGCCCCCAGCCGAAAACAAACACAGTCAGGGGGAAAATGGTTCTCCAATTTAACATTTCAGTAAAATTTCACTCACCGCCGCAACATCCCCGGCAGGCCACCGCCCATTTTGGCCATCATTTTTTGGAGTTTGCCCATCTTCTTCATCATCTGTTGCATCTGGCCGAACTTGTTCAGCATGGTGTTTAGTTCCGTCACGCTCACCCCGCTGCCTGCAGCAATGCGCCGGCGGCGGTTTGCATTCAAGATTTGCGGGCTTTTGCGCTCCTTGGGCGTCATGGCGCAAATCATGCCTTCCATCCGCTTGAATTCCTTTTCCTGTTTCGACAAATCACCCTGCTGCTTCAACATCTCCGCACCGCCCGGCAACATTCCAACGACGCTTTCAAGCGAGCCAAGCTTTTTCATCGCGCGCAATTGCTCCAGAAAATCTTCCAGCGAGAACTCGCCCTTGCGCATCTTTTCCTCGAGGCGCTTGGCGTCCTCCAAATTCACGGCTTCAGCGGCCTTTTCGACGAGGCTGACGACGTCGCCCATGCCGAGAATCCGCGACGCCATCCGTTCGGGATGAAACGGCTCGAATTCGTCCAGCTTTTCACCGACGCCGGCGAATTTGATGGGTTTGCCGGTGACGGCCTTCATGCTCAATGCCGCGCCGCCGCGCGCATCGCCGTCCAACCTGGTCAGAATCGAGCCAGTGATCTGCAATGCCTGATCGAAGTGCGTGGCGACGTTGACGGCTTCCTGGCCGGTGGCGGCGTCAAGCACGAGCAGAATTTCCTGCGGCTTCACCAGGTCGCGCAGCCGGACGAGTTCCTGCACCAGCGGCTCGTCAATCTGCAACCGCCCGGCAGTGTCGAAAATCAGCACATTGCGATTATTCGTTTTTGCATAGTCCAACGCTTCACGGGCGATTTTCAGAACATCCGTTTCACCGTGTTTCAGGAAAACGGGCAGCTCGAGTTGTTTCCCCAGCGTCTCCAACTGGTCCATGGCCGCCGGGCGATAAACATCCGCCGCGACGAGCAACGGCTGGCGTCCCTGTTTCTGGAGCAGGCGGGCCAATTTGCCGCTCGACGTGGTTTTGCCCGAGCCGTGCAGACCGACCATCAGGAGGCAACTCGGGTTGGCGCCCAAATTCAGCCCTGCATTTTGCGAGCCGAGCAGATCGACCAGTTCGTCGTGGATGATTTTGATGATTTGCTGGCCGGGCTGGATGCTCTGGACTACTTCCGCGCCGATGGCCTTGGTCTTGACGCGCTCGATGAAGTCGCGGGCGACCTTGAAATTCACATCGGCCTCCAGCAACGCCATGCGGACCTCGCGCAGGGAATCGGCAACATTGGCCTCGGAAATCTTTCCGAGCCCGCGCAGATTGCGGAAGGCGTTCTGGAGCTTGCCGCTTAACGAATCGAACATCCTGCCAGTCTAAACGTTCCGGGTTGCGGGTTCAAAGTGCAAAGTTGGCCGACGCCGCGTCCAACACTGAGCTCTGAACGTTGAACTTTGAACTTGAGACAAAAGCAGTGCTTTGGCTTACTATCCGGCCCACGTCCTTGGTAGGGCGGCGCTGCGACGCCGCCGGAGTGGCCGGCCGCGCAGCAGCACGGCTCTACCTTTTGGCGGTAGGTTACCCAAGTGGCCAACGGGGGCAGACTGTAAATCTGCTGGCTTACGCCTTCGATGGTTCGAATCCATCACCTACCACCAGCCTTCGCCCGGAGCGTAGCGGAGCGGGGAGGCTGTCGCGCCGAAGCGAAGTGCAGGCCGACGTTGAAAGAAGCTCACGAGATAGACGCTCCGAGTTGCGGCCCGGCGAGCCGGCTGTTAAACGCAGCGCGAACACTGCGCCGGAATAATGGGAGCGGAGAACAAAGTCATTGTTTATGATAAAAACCCTCGGCCCCAAGGTTGCATTGCTGATGGTCCATGTCGAAAGATACGGGTTATCTCTCATCTACCTGTACCTGACCTGGGTCGAATTCCATAAGCTCTGGCTCATTTGGCTCAGCCCTCCCAACACTTCTAGCGCCGCGGCCGTGGAAGCCGCGCGTCATGTCATCTTGCTGATGCTGAATTTATTCGTTGCCGTCCTGTTGCTGCTGGGGCGGCGCGCTGCCGTGCCGCCGCAAACCCCCGGTGACATTATCATTCCCCTGGCCGCGTCCTTCTTCAATCTTACTTACAATGCCACACGGTGGTTTCCGGCATTGTGGCTGAGAAATCTTTGTCCACCCGATTGGCAAATTCCCTTCACGGTAACCGGCCTGTTTCTGGGTCTCTGTGGGCCGGCCATGGCGATCTGGAGCGTCCTGTTTCTGGGACGGTCCTTCGGCATCTTTGTCGTGGTGCGGAAAGTGGTTCTCGATGGTCCTTACCGCTGGGTGCGCCATCCGATGTATCTGGGTTATATTTTTATGCTGGCCGGACTCGTGCTCATAAATTTTTCACCGGCTTACCTGATTCTGGTCCCGATTCATATCTTCCTGCTGCTTTATCGGGCGCACCTGGAGGAGGTGCGGTTTTCCGGGCACAGCGCAGAATATCGGGAATATGTGAAGCGCACCGGTTTCATTTTCCCGAAACTCCGCCGCCCTGCCCTCGATTAGCCGGGGACAGCATGAAAAAGAAAGAGGCCGGATTACTCCGGCCTCCCAATGAGAACTAAGCGCTTAAATCATCGTTCATGGCCGCGCCGCCACGAACTTTTCATCGGATGCGGCGCTGCGGACCACGCCTTGCTTCACACACGATAAACCGCATTTCTGCATCAACGACGCCACCAATCTACCGGAAGCGCCGTCCCCGGCCAGTCACCAGTTCTGGTTACATGCCGGGGCGGGATTATGCACTTCCCAAACACATTTTGTTTTCAAGTGATTGAAAATGAACAAGAAGTACCGATTTATCGACGTAGAAATTTGGCCACGGCTTCGGTTCGCGTCCGGACCTGGAGTTTTTCGTAAATGCGGCGGATGTAGGTGTGAACGGTTTCGTAGCTGATGGCGAGCTTGTCGGCAATTTCCTTATACATCAGTCCCTGGCTCAACAGGTCGAGCACCTGCTGTTCGCGTTCGGAAAGGTTTTGGGTGGGGTGCGCCGTGGCGGCGGTTTTTTGGAAGGACTGCACCACCTTGCGCGCGATGTGCATCGTCATGGGCGAACCGCCGCGTTGCACATCGTGAATGGCTTCCAATAATTCCTTGCTGGAGGTGCGTTTGAGCATGTAGCCGTTGGCGCCGGCGGCCAGCGCGTTGAAAATGTTTTCCGTGTCCTCGTAAACCGTCAGCATCATCACCTGGGTCTGCGGCAGCAGTTGCTTCAATTGGCGTACGCATTCGACACCGTTCATGCCAGGCAGGTTGATGTCCATGAGCACCACGTCGGGGCGGACTTGCGGGAGATTTTTCAGCGCGTCTTCGGCGTTTCCATAATCGCTGACGCAGCGAAAACCGTCGGCGCGATTAATCACCCGCGCCAGCGTCCCGCGCAGCTTTTCGTTGTCCTCTACAATGGAGACGGAAATGGGCATTGTTTGAATGCAGAATGAAGAAAGCGGAACGAAGAAACAAGAATCGAACCGTCGGAAATGGCTGCTTTATTCTTCATTCTACCATTTTCATTTCAAGTGAATTGGCACCACCAGGCGGACAATGGTTCCGCCTTTGGCTCCGCCGGCCATGAAAAACTCGCCATGAATATCTTCCATCCGTTTGCGCATGTTCCGCAAGCCGTTCCGGGTCCGTGCGGCCGGTGCGTCCGGTTTGCCGACGCCGCGCCCGTCGTCTTCAATTTCCAGAATAAAACGGTCAGGCTGCAATCGTAATCGGATCCGGGCTTCGGTGGCCTGGGCATGTTTGACGACATTGTTGACCGCTTCTTTAAATGCCAGAAAGACATTATGGCGCACCTCCGGTGGAATGATGGCCACCGGCAGTTGCGGCGGCACCTCGGCGCGGTAATGCAACCCGGCCATGCCCAGGTATTCCTGCGCGTACTTGCAGGCATAGGTGATCAGGCCGTCCAGGGTGTCGTTGGAAGGATTGACCGCCCAGACAATTTCATCGAGCGCGTGCGTGGTCTCACGCGCCGTCTGGGAAATTTGCTGCGCGTGGGACGCGATCTCCTCCGGGGAATGCCTGTCGGCTTCGGCCATTTCGCCCAGCAATGCCACCTGGGTGAGATTGGCGCCCAGTTGATCGTGGAGGTCGCGGGCGATGCGGGAACGTTCCTGTTCCAGCGCCTCCCGCTGTCGGAGCGCCTGCAACTGGCGATGTAATTTCTGCGTGGAAAGATAGCGCACCACGGCAGCCACCAGACCCAGGAACACCAGGATGGCCACCAGCCGAAACCATCCCGTCTGCCAGAATTGCGGTTGCACGGTAATGGCCAGCTCGCTGCTTTTTTTGTTCCAGATACCGTCTTCATTGCAGGCTTCGATCTGGAACTGATAATCACCCGGCGGCAGTTTGTTGTAAAACGCGACGCGGGTGTCGCCCACTTCCGTCCAGGCAGTTTCGTGGCCCGCCAGCAGGTAACGGAACCGCACTT
>JBGPDH010000031.1:0-20103 GCA_041482195.1 Verrucomicrobiia bacterium | reverse complement strand
TGAACGCGTGCAAGGCCAGGTTTTGCAGCAACCATGCCACCGGCAAAAAAACTAACACAACCGGTACGGCCGGAAACCACGCACGATGCAGTTCCGTCCAGTGCAAACCGAACGCATCCCGCCAGTCCCTGTCATGCATCCGCAAAAAAATGAAAATCAACACCCACGTGACCCCTTGAAAAGCCAGAGTGTCCAATACGATCGCGCCGGCCCCGGTCAAGGGTTGAAACGCAGCCAACCCGGCCTTTTGCAGCACGCCAATGAGGGTCAGTCCCACACAAAGGCTGACCATTTGCGCTGCACAAAACCAGAGGACGCTTTCCGGTCGCCAGGGTTTGGCCGATAACATGGTGCCAGCCTAACGCAGCCACGTGATACTGACGACGCAAAACTGCCCGCGCTTTCGTTTTGCCGACGTTCCCCCGGCGACGTATTCTTTGTCCAATGGCTGTCGAGCACTTAAACCGACTGGCCCGTGAGAAATCGCCTTACCTGCTCCAACACGCCCGCAACCCGGTGGCTTGGTTCGCGTGGGGCGATGAGGCTTTTGAACGGGCGCGCACGGAGGACAAGCCGATTTTTCTCAGTATCGGCTATTCCACCTGCCATTGGTGCCACGTCATGGAACGTGAATCCTTCGAGGACGACGCAGTGGCCAAATACCTCAATGAGCATTTCGTCAGCATCAAGGTGGACCGCGAAGAGCGCCCCGACGTGGACAAGATCTACATGACCTTTGTCCAGGCCACGACCGGCGGCGGTGGCTGGCCGATGAGTGTCTTCCTCGCGCCGGATTTGAAGCCGTTTTTCGGAGGCACCTACTTTCCGCCGGATGGTCATCACGGTCGACCCGGTTTTTTGCAATTGCTGCGGCAAATTGCCGGGCTTTGGCGGGAACATCGCGGTGAACTCACAAATTCCGCCACTGAAATTCATGCCCGGCTCGCCGCGGCGGCGGCCGGCTCCACCACCTCGAACCTGCTGTTGACCGCGGATGTCCTGGCCCACGCCGCGGCAGTTTTCAAGACCGCTTACGACCCGCGCCACGGCGGATTCGGCGGTGCGCCGAAGTTTCCGCAGCCGAGCGTTCCCTTGTTGTTACTGCGTTGCGCCAGACGTTTTCATGATGACGACGCGGTCCGGATGGTCCTGTACACGTGCGAACGCATGGCTGCCGGCGGTATTCATGATCAACTCGGCGGTGGCTTCGCGCGTTATGCCGTGGATGCTGAATGGCTGGTGCCGCATTTCGAAAAAATGCTCTATGACAATGCACAACTGGTGGAACTTTATCTCAACGCGCATCTGGCCGCGGAACGGAGTAAAGGAGTGATGGCGAATAGGAGTGATGAAGTTTCCAACCCTCCAGTACTCCAACCCTCCAGCACTCCGTTCGCTTCCGTGGCCCGCGATATTCTCGACTATGTGCTGCGTGACATGACTCACCCCGAGGGCGGCTTCTTCTCCGCCGAAGACGCCGACAGCGAAGGCCATGAAGGCAAGTTTTATTGCTGGACGAAAGAGGAACTTTCAAAGCTGCTGACCGCGGAAGAATTCAAGGTGGTCGTCCGCTGTTTCGGTATCACCGATAACGGGAACTTCATCGACCACAGCCATCCTCACCCCTTGCCGGGACAGAACGTCTTGAGTGTGGTCAACCCCATGGGGAAGGATGGCGTGTCGCCGTCCCAAGCTTCGCCTCCAATGAAAGTCAGGGACCGCGACACGCTGTCCCTCCCAAACGGTGAAACCTTGTTTGCTTCCGCCAAACGCAAAATGTTTGAGGCACGCAGTCGGCGTATTCGCCCGCATCTGGACGATAAAATTCTCGCGTCCTGGAACGGTCTGATGCTCGGCGCCATGGCCCGCGCCGGTGCCGTCCAGGGCGAAGTGAAATACCTTGCAGCGGCGGAGAAGAATCTGGCGTTCCTTCGCGAAAAATTGTGGGACGAACCGTCAAAAACGTTGTTTCACCGTTGGCGCGATGGCGAACGCGACCGAGTGGAATTATTGGAAGGCTACGCCTTTCTGCTGGCCGGCGTCGTTGAATGTTACGAATCCACGCTGGTCCCGGAGCACCTTGATTTTGCCATCGCCCTCGGCGAAGCGATGATTGTAAGATTTTACGACGCGGGCGAGGGCGGTTTCTGGCAAAGCACCGCCGGCGCCCGGGACCTGATTTTACGCGTAAAGGACGATTACGACGGGGCCGAGCCGTCCGGGAATTCCGTTGCCGTGTTGGCCTTGCTGAAACTGGCCGCCATTACCGGTCGTAACGATTTGCGCCGTCCCGCCGAATCGACGCTGCGTTATTTTGCGCACCGGCTGCAAAATTTTCCGCAGGCCATGCCTTTCATGCTGAGCGCGGCGGATTTCTGGCTCGAAGAACCCCGCCGTGTCGTTGTTGCCGGAGACGCGGAGTCCGCGCCTTTCCAGGAACTGTTGCGCGCTGCGCATTCGGTTTATCAGCCCAACAAGATCGTTTTGGGAAATCGCGGTGCAGTCGATGAATTTGCGCGAACCCTCCCCGACAAGGACGGTGCGGTGGCTTATCTTTGCACCGGTACGACGTGCCAGCCGCCGACAAACCGGCCGGAGGAACTGCGCCGTCTCCTGAGTTGACCTCCCGTCTGGATGACGGTTGAACCGTTTTGGGACAGTTATCCCCGGTGGATTGCGCGGGTCGGGTACGACCTTTCGATTCAGCCACACATTATCGTTGAAAGCGCTTTTGGCAATCGATTCTGGTGGTCGGCATGGAATTTGCGCCAGGAGCGGTGTCACAAGACGTATATCTATGAAGTTCAGTTTTGAAGTTGGCGAATTGGAGAAACATCACGTCGAATTTAACTTCAACCAGCTCTGCGGCACTCTGCTCATCAGCGTGGACAAAAAGCCCATTCACCGGGCCACCCGCCTTTTGAATGAGCCGATTCAAGAAGTTTTCGACTTTATCGTCGGCAATACCGAGCGCTGGCCGATACGGATCGAGAAGCGGCGTAAACCATTGTTTGGCTCCCGCAACGTTCTCTACGTGAACCACCGCCTGGCGCGGGTAGTTGAGGGGTTCTAAACCGGTTCAAGTAATGTCGTAACCGCCGAGGTGACGACGCGGATTCCCTGTTTGGTCGGGAGATCAGGTCCGCCTCCTGAAGTCGGCAGCTACAGTGTTATAGTTATAGTAAATGCACTAGTCGCTGCCGTGTTCGTGCGTCTCGTCTTTGTGGCCGCGCGGCTGGTGAATCCTCCGCATGGCCCGGCGCAATGATTCAATTTCCCGTTCGTCGGCAGATTTCTGCCGGTCTGCCAGTTCGACCAGTTCCTCAATTTCTTCCATTTGATCCAGAGCCTGTTCCAGCGACTGGACGATTTGTCGCACCTCATCAATGGCGCGGCCGATGGCAGAAGAATCCTTCCCGGCAGGAGCGTTGGCAGGAATCGCCGGCGGGACAGCCGCCGTTTCTTCCGGCGGTACGCCGGCGGGCTGATCGATGGGCGCGGTGGGCGGGGAAGGTCGTGAAACACGGCCACGACTGCGACCGCGGCCGCCTCGTCGGCCCCGTCGTCGCCGGTTGCCCTGGCCTGGCGGCGGCACGGCAGGATTAGATTCCGTTGGCTGTTCTTCCGGTGACTCCATCTTCCCCGCGAGCATGGCGGGTCGGCGGGCAAATGCAACCCCGAAAACGTTCGGGGTTACTTTTTCACAAACAACGCCAGCGAGGCGGTGTAGCCATGGAGGAAGTTCTTTTCACCGACGGGCCCGATTTCGCCGTTGCAAAAGAAGCCGGCCAGGCCGAGCGGACCGAGTCGTTGTTGCACCATGTCCGCATCGTGATTTGGCCGTCCAAACAGGTTTTGGCCGCGGCCGTTGCAGGAACAAAGGCAGCCGCCGTAAATCGTTGTCTCCGCGAGCTGCTTTTGCGCGCGGGAAAGCAGTTCGTTCATATCCTCGTTCGCCGCCGCTGCGTCACGTCGCTGAAATTGCATGGTCTGGCCGGCGCGCGGCATGGCGCCGACGGACAGGACCCCGGAATTCGGGTCGCCCCCGATGAGATTGCGTACGAGAAAATCACCGCGGTGAAAATCTTCGAGGTATTCGTTAACGACCAGACCGATGAACAGGTTGCCGCGGGCTTTTTGCTGTTCGGCGGGCGAGAGTTTTTGGAATGTTTCCGCCAGCACAGCGTAAGCAGGACGATTGGCTATCTGCCGGATCAAATTATGCTCGACGCGCGTAAGCGTCCAGGCTTCCCCAATGGGCGTGCAACCCTGTGAGATGACACTGGCCAGCTTGACCTCACCGCCAAAAGAAATGGCCACGCCGCCATCTTCGAAGACATCGCCGTTCAAATAAATCTGTGTGGTTTGATCGGAGAACACGCCGCTGGCCAGTCCGCCGAGCGCCGGCAACGACGCATAAGCTTCATTCCAGGAACGGAGCCAGCTTTCCGCATCGATATGAAACGGGTCGATGAACACGAGCCAGCCGTTCGTGCGTTTGGGTTCGAGGCCGGTTTCCCGATGCCAGTAGTTCCGCCCGTTGACTTCTTCCACCTGCTTTTGCGTGAAGCGGAACCCCTTCAATTCCGCTCCCGGCAGGGAATAAAGCGCCAGGACAAAACCGGTGGCGCCTTCGATTTCGTTTGCCTCGGCAATCAATCCCGTGCTCGAACATCCTGCCAACAGGGGAATCCGGGCATGGACGCGCAAAATTTCCAGTGTCTGCCGCGCATGCGGAAAGAATTTCGGCGACATGAACACCAGTCCGAGCGAAACCTGGGGCGCCAGAAGTTGCGTGCGCAGGTGCTCAGCCCACTGGCGGAGCCGCGTCTCGTCAAACTCGTCCGGCCAGTGGGCGGCAATGGAAAATTCGGTATTCACGACTTTACTTTAACCATGCCACAACTTTTTCACCTGACCAAATTTCTTCGGTCAACTGGCGTTGGCGGGCGATGGCGGCGTGGCGGCCGTTCACCAGGACCTCGGCCGCCAGCGGGCGTGCATTGTAATTGGACGCCATCACAAACCCATAGGCGCCAGCACTTAGCAACGCCAGATAATCGCCTTCCCCAACCCTCGGCAGCGGGCGATCCTTGCAAAAATAATCCCCCGATTCACAGATTGGCCCGACTACATCCGATATGACGGTTGCGCCGGCCCTGCGGGTAACGGGCACAAGCTCGTGGAAGGCGTCGTAGAACGCCGGGCGAATCAAATCGTTCATTGCGGCATCCACAATCACAAAGTTTTTCCGACCCGTGCGTTTCAGATATTCGACGCGTGTCACCAGAATACCCGCGTTGCCGGAGATAAAACGGCCCGGCTCCAGCAGGATTTTCAGGCCGAGCGGTTGCAGTAATGGCAGCAGGCAGGCGGCGTAACTCGCCGGGGTCAAAATGTTCCTGGCGGCGGGGGTTTTCCACCACCCGGGCGAACCGCTCGCGAGCGCGGGCTGGTAAATAATTCCCAGCCCACCACCGATGCTCAGGAATTCCAGTCGGCAGGTCTCCCGGAGCCGTCGCAACAGCGGCAGGATCTTGCGCACCGCCTGTTCAAACGGCGTCACGCTGGTCAATTGCGAACCGATGTGCATCTGTAGCCCGCGCAGGCGCACGTTCTTCAAGCGGGCCGCCCGGGCATAGACCTCTTCAATTTGTTCGAAGGCGATGCCAAATTTGTTTTCGTAAGTGCCGGTGGTGATTTTGGCATGCGTGTGCGCTTCAATGTTCGGATTCACGCGCACGGCGACCGGCGCCACCCGCTTCAGTCGCGCCGCCACGCGGTTGATGCGCTGCAGTTCCGCTTCGCTTTCCACGTTGAATGAGTAGACGTTTTGCCGCAGGGCAAATTGAATTTCCGCTTCCGTCTTGCCCACACCCGCAAAAACGCACCGGCGCGGATCGCCGCCGGCGGCGAGGACGCGGCGCAATTCGCCACCGCTCACGATGTCAAAACCGCTGCCGCGATTGGCGAGCGCACGCAGGACGGACAGATTGGAATTGGATTTGACGGCGTAGCAAACCAGGTGGTCCACGGGTGACATCGCCCGGTCCAGCTTCCGGAAATGGTCCGTCAGTGTGTGTTGCGAGTAAACGTAAAGCGGCGTGCCAAACCGCCGCGCCAAGGTTTCCACAGCGACGCCTTCGCAGAACAATTTGTTGCCGACGTAACGAAAATCATGCATGTGCGTTCAAAGTTTAAAGTTGCCGGGTTGGGGAGGTAAAGAAAAAGCCCGCCAGTAAGAACCGGCGGGCCCGAAAGCAGACGGTTCTTATTGGGGCAAATTCAGGATCTTTTTCCGCTCAACCTGATATTCCACCGGCGAGATGCTGCCGGCCTCGTATTTCTGCAGCAGCGCCCGGAGTTGTGCCTGTTTGTCGGCGGAAATCGGAAGCGGCGGCGCCACAATCGGTTTCAGCCCAAGTTCTTTCGCGGATTTGTTCGCCGCGTCGTTGTTTTGCGACGGCTCCATCAGCAGGGATTGGTTTGTGGCCGACGTTTGGGTTTGGACGGCAGTGGGCGTGTTTGATGTCGAGGTGCTTTGCCCGGATATGGCGGAGGCCGGAAGGCCCTCCGAGGGTGGCGGCACCGGGCCAAACAAACTGTTGCCTGAACTGGCCGCCGCTGCGGGTGGATTTGTTGCTGGCGACTGGGTCGAAGCGGCTGCCGGGGCAGCCGCTTTGGCCGATTCTGCGGGCGCGGAGGACGACGCATTCGGAGTCGCCTGTTGCGCGTCCATCGACTGCATTTGCTGCTCCAGCGCGGCCCGGGCGGCGGCCTGGTTCGGATTGTCGTCTGCGCGAAGGATCGGACGGCTGGCGCATAAGGCGGCCGCGCAAATGACAAGGTACAACTTGGAAATTCGCATGACTTTCCTTACCCTAATTTGGGGCTGGATGCAACAGCATTCGGGTTGATAACAAACTGTTTTCGCCACGCGGCTGGCAGCGGATAAAGCAGCACCGAACGCAGCAAAATCCCGCGAACTTCGCCGCGGGAAACTTTAATGCCTTGCCGCAACTCCGGCAATTCGGCGGCACGCAACCGTTCAATCGTCCTGACACCGATTAAAATCGGCCACGCACAGGCCAATCGGATCCGCATCTGCCCGCGCGGCAGGGAATTGGTATATTTCCAGCCCGCCTGTAGATGGTTTTTCGCCAGATCAAGATAACGTTGATATAACGGGCGAAACCGGGATTCGTTCACAGGAGAGAACAGGACTGTGGGCCACAGTCCCAGCGGTTCCAGTTCCAGGGACGGCAAATAACAACGGCCCCGACGCAAATCCGCCGACAAATCACGCAGGATGTTGACCAGTTGCAGGCCCTTGCCGAACCGAATGCTGTCACTGAACAATTGCGCATATTCCAATTCCGCGCGGGGAAACAGATGCGCGCGGCACACCTGGGTCCAGAATTCACCCACACAACCGGCGACGCGATACGTGTAGTCGTCCAGTTCGACGGCAGATTTAAGCGCGATGATGTTCCCGGCCGAAGCGTCCGCGAACCGTTCCAAATCCAGTTGCTGACCGCCAGTGATGATGTCAAGCACGCCACGGACTCGTTGCAGGTCGGCGGGTGAAAGCTTATGCAACAACGCCAGGCTGTCCTCAACCTTTTCCAGCAGCTCTTGCTCGGCCGGAAGGGTCTGTTGTTTGGCGAATTCGCCAAAATTCAGTCGTGCCGTCGATTTGCCCAGGATACGGTCGCGCAATTCGTGCAACGCGTCGAGTCGCCGGCCCAAGGGGATGATTTCGGTGTCGGCAATCGTATCGGTGGTGCGCGCGAGCAAATAGGCAAGGCCGATTTGCGGACGCACTCGTCCGGGCAGTACGCGCAACGTCAGGTAAAACGAGCGCGACGTGGCTTTCAGCAACTCTTTCAGCCGTTTTGACATTTGGGTTCTCATTGTTCCGCAGGAACACTGGATATTAGCCAGCCACGAAGTGGCTGGAAAGCCAGACCAAAACGGATTGTGTCCCGCAAGGGACGTCGGAAAAGCTCACCACAAATATTTTTCATCGTATTCCACACCGTGTTTTTGGAGAAAAGCCACATATTCCTCTTGGAATGATTTTGTCCGGTGATGTTCCGCTTGATGGGCAATGTATTCTTTGACCGGGTCGCAGTTTGAAACACTCACCGTAAATGCACCGTAGCCCGGTTGCCACGCGAAATTCTTTACGCCGATGACGTCGTGTATCCAGCGCGACGAAGACTGTTTGATATCCTGGACGAACGACGCGAGCGTGTGCGTTGCACGTAAACCAACCAGTAAATGAACATGATCCCCTGTGCCACCTATGGCTTCGGGAATTCCATCCGCTGCGCGGACCAGGCCACCGAGATATTCGTGCAAACGTGAACGCCACGTATCGGCAACGAAAGGGTGCCGGTCTTTCGTGCTGAAGACGATGTGGTAGTGCAGGCTTAAATGAGTTGATGGCATACGCCATATTATTGCGAAGCCACATTGGACATTAGCCGGATACAACGTGTCTGGTCAAGATGTGCAAATGAATTCGTCCTGAAAGGATGGTGGAATTCCGCAAATGGATTGAGCACGGATGTTTCCGCCGTCCCGCCGGGACGGAGAGGATTTTTTTGCGGAACGTTACCAGCCACCTTGTGGCTGGCTAATTTCCGGTTGTGCCTTCGGCACGAGCACCGCGGACTGAACCAACCGGATTTTTCGAATTCAACGGGCATGCTGAGTTCGGATTTCAAATTTGAAATTCTATTTCGTGCCGGGAAGCTTTCGCAGAAGGCCGAGGATAAACCCAAGCAGGCCTGCTGAGGGACAAAGAATCATGACTGCCACAAAAAGATATTCAGTAGGTGGATCGGAATCCCGATGAAGCAAAAAAAAGGCAAATGGAATCACCATCAGGAGGTATGTCAAAATGTCAAACGTCATTGTCCAAAACACGATGAATGCTGCGCGCCGCATATCTATGAAAGCTGCTTCCGCCACCTCGCCAACTGCTTCGCCACTTCCTTCGTTCCGGGTGCACCGAGCACATTGCGTTTGGCCATCGCGCGTTTCAAATCGAACACACCCAGCGCATCGCGGCCAAAGAATTTGGTCCCGGTCACCGGGTCCACGGCTTGCAGTTCGGCCAACGTGAGCCGGTCCAACGGTTTACCGGTCTTTTCCGCCAGCGCCACGACCGCACCGACAACGTGATGCGCCTCCCGGAATGGCATGCCTTTCCGCACGAGATAATCCGCCAGGTCGGTCGCCAGCAACGCCGGGTCGTTCGCAGCGGCAGCACACGCGGCCCGGTTCACTTTTGTATTCCGGAGCATCGCCGTCATCAGACGTGTGGTGGCGCGAACGGTATCGGCGGTGTCGAACAGCCGCTCTTTGTCCTCCTGCAAATCGCGGTTGTAGGTCATGGGCAAGCCTTTCAGCAGCGTCAGCAGTGCGACGAGATTGCCGATGACGCGACCGGATTTGCCGCGCGCCAGTTCGGCGATGTCGGGATTCTTCTTTTGCGGCATCAATGATGAGCCGGTGGCGTAAGCGTCCGCGATTTTGATGAAATTAAATTCCGTGGTCGCCCAGAGAATCAAATCTTCGGCGAGTCGCGACAAATGCACGGCCAGCAACGCAGCAGCGCCGCAGAATTCGACGGCAAAATCCCGGTCACTGACGGCGTCCATGGAATTTTGGGTGAGCTGCGGCCGGCCACTGGCATCCACAAAGCCAAGCAGTTTGGCGACGAATACCCGGTCGAGCGGCAGGGTGGAACCGGCCAGGGCGCCGCTGCCGAGCGGACAGACGTTCACGCGCGAGTGGCAGTCCCAAAGCCGTTCGCAATCCCGTTCCAGCATCTCGACGTAGGCCAGCAGGTGATGCGCGAGATAAACCGGTTGCGCGCGTTGCAGGTGCGTGTAGCCGGGAATCAGTACGTCGGCGTGGTTTGCACCGAGCGAAACCAGGGCCCGCTGCAGATCGGTGATTTCGCCGAGCAACAGGACGATTTCGTCACGCAGCCAGAGCCGTACATCGAGCGCGACCTGGTCGTTGCGCGACCGGGCGGTGTGGAGCTTGGCACCGGCCGGGACGCGCCGGGTCAATTCAGCCTCAAGGTTCATATGAACGTCTTCGAGGGCGGCTTTCCAGCGAAATTTGCCCTGTTCGATTTCCCGCGCGATGGCTTTGAGGCCATGCACGATGGCGTTGCGTTCCGCATGGGAAAGCACGCCGATTTTTTGGAGCATTTCGGCATGGACCAGCGAGCCCAGGATGTCGTGCCGCCAGAGCCGGTGGTCAAACGACACGGATTCCGTGAATTGGGCAACGTCCGCCGCCGGGCCGCCGGCAAACCGTCCGCTCCGGGAAACAGGAGAAATATTTTTCATACGCTTTGACTTAATCACCGCCGAACGCGGATAAACACAGATTTTGAGATGCGGCGGTAAAATTCAATCTCAAAGACGGATTAAAATTACTTAAAAAACCTCATTGCCGCTGTGGCGCGAATGTGAAATGTTTCTCCGGTCAGCCATGAGCGAGTTCAAATTTGCCTGCCCGGTTTGCGGCCAACGTATGGCCGTGGATTCGAGTGTGAGCGGCGCGCAAGTTGAATGCCCGACGTGTTTCCAGATCGTGATCGTGCCCAAGGCCCCGGCGGCCGGTTCAAAATATCAACTGTCCGCGACCCAATTTATCAAGCCGGTCATCCTCCCGCCGACCACGCCGTCGTCTTCAACGCCGCCGGTGGTGCATCAACGAAAATCCGCCTTGCTGATTTTCGCGCTGATCTTCGCCTGCGCCGCTACCATGGCATTGTTGGTCCGGGAAAAAATTGCCCGGATGCCATCGCCGGAAGCCGGCACCCCCGGTAAAACCGTTCCGTTGGCTGTCAGCCCGTTGTGGACTTTGGATTTGACGAAGGCGACTTTTCCGAAGAAGGCGGCGGCAGGAAAAATTCACGGGTGGGATTTTATCTGTCACGAAGCGGTTTTGCAGAATGGCCTCCTGGTGCTCCGGAGCGGAGAGGGATGGCAGTCAACGATGGCGGCGAACGTTTTTGTTTTCTCCAACGCCTTCTCGACCAATGCCGCCGAGATCCTGAGCGGTGGGACCTTTGAGGTGGACACCAATCATTCCGGCCTGGTGCCGAGTGTTTCCCTCTTTTGGCGGGAAGGCGATTTGCGGGTGATGGAACTGTTCACCAACGGCTTTGCGATGAAAATGGAGTTCGGTAACATTTCCGGCAACAAACTGCCGGGCAAAATTTATCTCTGCCTGCCGGATGAGGCGAAGAGTTGCGTGGCGGGAACTTTCACTGCGGAAATCCAAAGATTTCCCATGCGCCGCCCGCCGTGAAGCGCCACCTTCCCGCCAGGGCCGGAAAACCCGCCGCGAAGAGCCTTCGGGCGACGGTCGGCGGCGCCTTGGAGGCAGCCGTCGTGCGTTTGCTGACGGAACGGAAGCAGACACTCGCTCTGGCCGAATCCTGTACCGGCGGTTGTCTGGCGGACCGGATCACGAACGTGCCCGGTGCCTCCGCGGTTTTGTTGGGTGGGGTGGTGGCCTACAGTAATGCCGCCAAGCAAAAGTTTCTCGGCGTCCGGACGGAGATACTGGGGGCGCATGGTGCGGTGAGTAATGCCGTCGCGCGCGCGATGGCCGAGGGCGCTCGAAAAAGGTTCGGCGCGGATTTTGCGTTGGGCATCACCGGCATCGCCGGGCCCGCCGGGGGGACGAAGCCGAAACCAGTGGGTACGGTCTTTATTGCTTTGGCGGGTCCATTGGAAACGATAGTGGAACACCGATTAAATGCTTTTAAACGCAGGCGGTTTAAGCAAGTTACAGCACGACAGGCACTCACGTTATTGCATTTATACCTGTAACCTGTAAACTGGCACGTTTTGCGCTTGAGGCTAGGAACCCTTGACGTACAATAAAACTTTAAGACGTTATCAGCCAGCGTGAACCGCACAACATAGTCTTGAATATGACCTTGACCGATGATCCTGTGGCCGAAATGGACGTTGTTATAACCGAAGTCCCCGAACCGGTATCTCCCAAACGCCGTGGTCTGTTGTTGGTGGTAGACGACGAGGACGGCCCGCGGCAGTCGTTGCGCGTGATTTTCAAGGATGACTACGATTTGCTGATGGCCGAGGACGGGCCGACGGCGATTGAGCTGGCGCAAAAGCATCCGGTGGACGTCGCGGTGCTGGATATCCGCATGGCCGGCATGTCGGGCATCGAGGTGTTGGAACGCCTGAAATTCGTGAACCCGGAAATCGAGGCCATCATGATGACGGCCTTTGAGACCACCGATACCATCCGGCAGGCCCTGCGGTTGCGCGCGTGTGATTACATCAACAAACCGTTCGACATCGCGACCATCCGCACCGCGGTGTCGCAAGCCATGCAGCGCCGGATGCTGGAAGGCGAAATCCACAGCAGCGCCGAAAAAGTCCAGCAGCTGTTGACCGAACTGCAGAATCAGCGCATCGAAGAGCAGATTGCCAAAACCCGCGGCGACATCTACGCCAGCATTATTCACGACATCAACGGTCCGCTGACGGTCATTTCCGGTTTTGTGCAGGTGCTTAGTCAGCGGCTTAATCGCGCGGTGCGTCCGGAACTGGAGGATTTGGAATTTATCAAGGACCGGCTGCGCATCATTGCGCGGCAGGTGGGCAACTGCATCGAAATTTCCCGCCGCTACCTCGGTTTTCTCCGTCGCCAATCGGACGAACATGCCCCGCGGGTCAGCGTCAATCAACTGCTCAAGGACCTGGAACAACTGATGCGCGTGCATCCCAGCGTGCAGGAAAATGAATTCAGCATCACGCCGCTGGCCGAGGACATGAGCGTCAAGATCAACGGGACCGACCTCATCCAGATCCTGCTCAACCTGTCCGTCAACGCCTTTCAATGCGTGCCGCACAAGCACCGCGTGGAAGTCGGCGGTGAAATGCTGCGGACGCCCCTGGATCTTTCCAAGTTCAAGGACAGCCCCCACGACCGGCTGCTCAACGTTGAAAGCGCGGACACCACCCCGCCGCTGGTCAAACTTTGGGTACGGGACGATGGTCCGGGTATTCCGCCGGAAGTGCTCCCCAAAATTTTCCAGCCTTACTTTACCACCAAGGGCGCGCGGCAGGGAACCGGCCTGGGCCTCAGCATTGTGCAGCGGCTCATCAAGGAAGGGCGGGGCACGTTGCACGTCCATACCCGGGCCGATGAAGGCACCACCTTCACGATTTATCTGCCGGGAGCGATGCTGCCGAAGTAAAGGCGGGCGGCGTCTTCCGGTTTAATCAAGAATTCTTCATCCTGACAAAGGATTGACCAGGCGCCGTGGCTTGAGATTCGGGCTGCTGTTCTGTGCTTCCCGTCATTCTTTCCAAAACTTCTTCGAATAATTTTCGTATTTCGATGCAAAAAATGCGCTTCGTTTGCCAATACATGGGTAGTGAACCTGAGCGTTCTCACCGACGTTGTCCTCTGTGAAATCGGTGCGGAGGACCGTGCCGGGCATATACATGCAAAAAATGGAGCAACGACAATGAAAAGAACAATTCTGCTTGCGGGTGTCATCGGGTTCGCCGCGGTGCTGGCGGTTTCGGCCGCTGAACCGAAGGAATACTGGACGACTTCCTGCGCGCGCTGTCATGGCGCGGATGGCAAAGGCCAGACCAACATGGGCAAGAAACTCGGCGCCAAGGACTACTCCGATGCAGCTGTCCAGGCCGCGCTGACGGATGAGGCCGCGTTCAAAGCCATCAAGGAAGGTTTCAAGACCAGCGACGGCAAGTCTGTGATGAAACCGGCCGCAAATCTGTCCGACGACGACATCAAAGCTCTGGTCGCATACATGCGGGCCTTTAAGAAGTAATCCTGACGGAGAACTGTGGTATGCCCCACGCGGCAAGTGAAAGCAGCTCGCGAAGGGGCGGACTTTCGCCCGGCCGGGTACTGAAATCTCCGGTGGCCATGAATGAATCGATCGCCATGACAATCAACTGCCAACGCCATAAGTCTGTTCCCTCCGGGCGAATGATCGCGACCGGGTGGCGAATCGTCATGACGGGGTGGCTTTGGCTGGCCATGTTGGGCTTGGGAGGCACAGTGGCGTTTGCCCAGGAAACCGCTTCCACGAACGCGCCGGAAAAATTTGCCAACAGCGATTGCCTGGGCTGTCATCTCGATCCCAATACCACACGGGTGGTGAACGGCAAAACCGAGTCGCTGATTTTTCCGACCAACACCTTTCAAAAATCGGTTCATGCCAGGCTTGCTTGCGTGGACTGCCATACCGGCATCAAGGATCTGGTCCACGACCCCTTGGGTCCCCCCGATTGCACGCATTGTCATGAAAAGGAGGCGGAGGCGTATGCCGGCAGTATTCACGGTGTGAGCCATTTGCTCGGCGCATCCGGCGCGGCCAATTGCTGGGATTGCCACGGGTCGCACGACATTCTGCCGGTCAAAAATCCGGCTTCGCCTGTGTTCAAGATGAACCTGCCTTTTACCTGCGCGAAATGCCACAGCAACCCGGGGTTGACGAAGGAATACGAAATCAACCACCCCGAAGCCGCAGCCCTATACATGGAAAGCATCCACGGTCGCGCCTTGCTCAAAATGGGCCTGATTGTGGCGCCGTCGTGTGACGATTGCCACGGCGTGCATGACATCAAGCGGGCGGTGGACCGCGATTCTCCCATCAACCACGCCAACGTCGCCCGGACCTGCGGCAAATGTCATCTCGGCGTCGAAGAGACTTACGATCAGAGCATCCACGGCCAATTGCTGGCCAAAGGCGATCCGCGCGGGCCGGTTTGTACAGATTGCCATACCGCGCACGGAATTGTGAATCCGGAAGGGAATAATTTCAAAGCCGTCAGCGATGAGCGCTGTGGCCGATGCCACGCTGACCGGCTGGAACATTACCGGGACACCTATCACGGCAAAGCCGTCGCACTGGGCCGGCCAAATGTCGCTCCGACGGTGGCCGCCTGTTATGACTGCCATGGATATCATGACGTGCAGCCGCCGTCCGATCCCCGGTCGCATTTATCTCAAACCAACATCCTGGCGACCTGCCAGCAATGCCATCCCGGCGCCACTGCCAAGTTTACCGAGTACAAACCCCACGCCAATCCACTGGACGGAAAAAACTATCCATTGCTCCACGCCGTGTTTCTCGGCATGACCGGCCTGCTCATTGGCACGTTTGCCTTCTTTGGCTTGCACACGCTCGGTTGGCTGGTGCGGGCAGTTTATCTTTATCTGCATGACACGAAGAAATTCCGCGAAGCCAAGATTCAAACCCAGGTGGACGGCGAATGGTTCACGCGTTTCTCGCCGTTCGAGCGTTTCCTGCATTTCCTCGTGGTGACCAGTTTCCTGTTGTTGGTGATCACCGGCATGCCGCTCAAGTTCTATTACACGGACTGGGCCAAGGCCATTTTCCGCATTCTGGGCGGACCGGAAACCGCACGCACTCTGCATCGTCTCGGCGCCCTGGTGACCTTCCTTTATTTCGGCCTGCATCTCACGGCGCTGGCCGGCAAGGCCTGGAAGGGCCGGAAATCGGTGCGCGAGCCGGCCAGCGGCCGGTTCCGGTTCAGACGACTGTGGGCGACTTTGTTCGGCGCTGATTCCATGATACCGACTCTTCAGGACTGGCGTGATTTCGTGGCGCACAACAAATGGTTCTTCGGCAAAGGACCCAAGCCACAGTTCGACCGCTGGACGTATTGGGAAAAATTCGATTACTTTGCCGTGTTCTGGGGCGTGGCCATCATTGGCGCGTCGGGGTTGATCATGTGGTTTCCGACCTTTTTCACGCGTTTTCTGCCGGGCTGGATCCTCAACATTGCCTTGATCCTGCACTCGGATGAAGCGTTGCTCGCGGCGGGCTTCATTTTCTCGATTCATTTCTTTAACACGCATTTCCGCATCGAGAAATTCCCCATGGACACCGTGATCTTTTCCGGCCGTGTTTCCAAGGCCGAGATGTTGCACGAGCGGAAGCGTTGGTATGACCGGCTGGTCGCGGAAGGCAAACTGGACGAACACCGGGTGAAGGATGAATGGGAGCGCTGGAAGAACATCGCCCGATCTTTCGGTTACTTTTTCTTCGGCCTGGGCCTCGTCCTGCTGGGGTTGATCATCTACGCCATGGCCACACGCCTGGCGCATTGATGGCGTTGAAGAATCCACAGCTGCGACTGCCAAAAAAGGCGCAACAAATGCCAAGCCGTGTAGAGCGATTTGGCTCTTATCCACCGATTTTTATAGTGTGGGTAATGTTGTGCGAACGTTAATATCGTCTTTGGCCGGGCTCTGGCTCGTTCTGGCGGCCGGAGCCGCGGCTGCGCCGGCGATGTCGGATGACGATTGCCTGGTTTGCCACGCTGACAACACGCTTACCATCACCAACGCCGCGGGCCGGGCCATTTCACTGTTTGTCGATAAGGCCCGGTTGGCCAGCTCCGTCCACGTCACCAACAGTTGCGTCAGTTGTCATAACGACATTACGTCCGCGCACCCTGATGACAACCGGCCCGTGCCACCGGTGAATTGCACGCGCTGCCATGAGCTGCAGGGTGAGAGCTACGGCGCCAGCGTCCACGGTCTCGCGCGCAAAGCGGGCCATGAGAATGCCGCCACGTGTGCGGATTGCCACGGGTCACACGGTATTCTGCCGCCGACGTCGCCGGCATCTCCACTTCACTTTGTACAACAGGCGCAGACGTGCGGCCGTTGTCATGCCCGGGAGGCGCGCGACGTAGCGGCCAGCGTTCACGGCAAGGCCATGGCTACCGGCCAGCGCGACGCGCCCACCTGCACCGATTGCCATTCTGAACACAAAATCGAGGCGCTGAAAGACGGGACGCCACTGGAAATTTCCGGCGTCTGCAGCCGTTGCCACGCCTCGGTTTATCTCGACCAGAAGTACAACCTGCCGGTTGACCGCGTAAAAACGTATCTGGAGAGTTACCACGGATTGGCGGCGCAAAACGGCTCGGCTGTGGTGGCCAATTGCGCGAGTTGTCACGGGTACCACCTTATCCTCCCGTCTTCGGACCCGGATTCGAGCATCAACACCAACCATCTGGTGGCTACTTGCGGGAGTTGCCACCCCGGCGCGGACAAAATGTTTGTGAGTGGAAAGATCCATTCCGATTTGTCGGCGGCACCCGAAGAGCAGGACCTGGCCGGCAAAATCAACTGGTGGGTGCGGCGGATTTATCTGGGGCTCATCTTCGTTGTGGTCGGCGCCATGTTTGTGCACAACGCGCTGTTGTTTCATAAGAAAGTCGCAGCGCATCTGCGTGCCGGCGGCCGACCGGTGGTGCGCATGGGGTTGTCGCACCGTTGGCAGCATGCCGTGCTGGCGCTGAGCTTCATCACCCTGGCCGTCACCGGGTTTGCCTTGAAATTTCCCGATTCGGGCCTGGCGCAAATGCTGGGTTCGAGCGAACCGGTCCGTCGCTGGATCCATCGCATCGCCGGCGTCGTGCTGTTGCTGACGGGGCTTTATCATCTCATCCATATTCTGCTGAGCCGGGAAGGCCGGCGGCTGGTCAAGGACCTGCTGCCCGTGAAAAAGGACTGGGCCGACTTGCGGTGCATGGTGCGTTATCTCGCCGGTCTGACCGACGAGCGACCCAAAGTCGGTCGGTTCGGTTACGCCGAGAAAATTGAATATTGGGCCGTCCTCTGGGGCACGATTATCATGGGGGCGACCGGTCTCATGATCTGGTTCAAGCTGGATGTGACCCGGTTCCTGCCGCGTTGGATCGTAGACGTGGCGCTGACGATTCATTATTACGAAGCGGTGTTGGCGTGCCTGGCGATTGTGGTCTGGCACTTCTATCACGTCATTTTTGATCCTGATGTTTATCCGCTGAACACGGCCTGCTGGAACGGGCGAGTCTCCGAGGAATGGCAAAAGCATGAACATCCGTCGGATCAACCGGCTGCTACGCCGGCTCCGACTTCAACTCCCCCCTCCAACAAGAAGAGTTGAGGTTCGGCGGATTTGGTAAATTTGGCAGCCGCCGATGTGAATGGGCGGGAGAACCGCGTTTTAACAAACGCGGCTACAGAATTAGAAGGTCTGGCAGTTACCACAGCGGCAGTCTGCGGGCATCGGAACTTGGCAAACAGGTTGCTGTACAGGTTGCCATGAACCAACGGATTTCAATTCTTTGTGCCCTGGCCTTGTCGAGTGGCCTGTCGGTTTGGGCTGACGAGCAGTTGCCGGTGCTGAAAGTCGGCACCGACGTTTACAGCAATGTCACCGTGCTTTCGATCTCCGCCACGGACGTTTATTTCACCTTCAATCATGGGAAAGGCATGGCCAACGCCAAGTTGAAGTACCTCAGTCCCGACCTGCAAAAGCATTTTCATTACAAGCCGGCGACGGCCGGTAAAATCGAACAAAAACGAGCTCAGGCCAATGCCAAACACCAGCGGGCGGTGGTTCGTGAGCCGGCACCGATGCCTCCGCACGAGACCCGGATGGCCGAGCCGGCCGTGGTGCATGCGTCGGATTTAGACTGGAGCACCGATTTTTCCCGGACACAGGCACAGGCCAGGACGGACGGCAAAGTGGTGTTGCTCGATTTCACCGGTTCCGACTGGTGCCCATGGTGCATCAAGTTTGACCGGGAAGTGCTGCAGACAGACCAATTTGCCACCTATGCCCGGAACAAACTGGAATTGGTGCTGGTCGATTTCCCGCACACCAGGTCTCAGGATGACGCGCTCAAACAGGCCAATCAGGCTCTCGCCAGTCAATACCACGTCACTGGTTTTCCGACCTTTGTGCTGGTGAACGACGCCGGCGAAGAACTGGGCCGACAGGTGGGCTATGCCGCCGGCGGCCCGGGCGCGTTTATCGCCGAGTTGGAAAAATTCAACCGTCGTTAGGGCGAACCTGCCGGCTAATTTCCCAGGTACTCGCGCGGGTCCACAATCTTGCCCGCGATTGCACTCGCCGCCACCGTCATCGGCGAGGCGAGAAACACCTGCGATTCCTTGTCACCCATGCGGCCGGGAAAATTCCGGTTCGTCGCGCTGATGCACTTGATGCCGGGCTTGTTGATACGGCCGAACGTATCCACCGGTCCGCCGAGACAAGCGGCGCAACCGGCGTTCTCCGTCATCTGCACGCCGGCGCTCACAAGGATGTCCCAGACGGTCTGATTGCCCCAGTAAGTCGTCTGCAAATCGCGTACGATCTCCGGCGTCGCCGGCACACCGAAGGTGTCAATGGCCACCTTGTGCCCGCGCAATACCCGGGCAAACTCTACGAAATCGCTCGTCTTCCCGCCGGTGCAGGAGCCGACATAGGCGCGGTCGAGCTTGATGTGGCCCATTTCCTTCGCCTTTTTGCGTTGGCCCGGGTCGGGGCGGCATGCCACCGTCGGTTCGAGCTTGTCGAGATTCACGACCAGGTCGTAAACGAATTTCTGGTCCTTGTCCGGCTCCACTGGCGTGTAGGTGGCTTTCGTACCGTTCAATTTCACCCGCGCGTCCACGTATTCCTGCGTGCGCGCATCGAATTCGAAAATGCTGTTCTTGCCGCCCGCCTCGATGGCCATGTTCGCGATGGTCATCCGGTCGTCAATCGAGAGCGACGCGGTGCCGGGACCGTCGAACTGCATTGCCCGGTAGGTTGCGCCATCAAAGCCGATTTCACCGATGCAATGCAGGATAATGTCCTTGGCCATCACACCCGGCTGCAGGCGGCCTTCGAGCCGAAAGTGCATGGTCTCGGGAACTTTGAGCAGCAGTTTGCCGGTGCCCATCACGAACCCGGCATCGGTGTTGCCAATGCCGGTCGCAAACTGGTTGAACGCGCCGGCCATGCACGTATGCGAATCGGTGCCGAACAAAATTTCGCCCGGACGCGTGTGTCCTTTCTGCGGCAACGCCGTGTGGCAGACACCGGCATAATGCGACCCGTACTGGCGCTTGAGCATTCCCTTGCCGGGATCGAACACCCAATGCCCGTTCGAATCGTCAATCACGTCGTAAAAATAAGGGATGCCTTGTTCTTTCACGAAGTCGCGCAAAATGTCCACGTTGCGATTCGATTTGGAGTCGGAC
>JBGPDH010000030.1:0-20682 GCA_041482195.1 Verrucomicrobiia bacterium | reverse complement strand
CCGGGGCTGGTTCGCCGACGTGTTGCTGGCTGGACCGCGGGTCATGGCTCGTGATGCCACGCCCAGCGATGCCCTTCGCAGCAACTGTCTTTTTCCCGTGAGCCTTGGATTGGTAACTGGCGACCGCGCCAAACGTTGTGTTGCCGCGGCGCAAAAATATCTGGTTGTGCCGGGTGCCACCCGTTCGCTCGCACCGTTACCGGTATCTGTGCCTCTGCCGGTTTACAGCAATAACGGCGAGCCATTGAACCATCCCGTCGAACCCTATTGGCCGCGTTATGAGGGCGATGAGGATACAAGCCGCAAACCGGCTTATCATAACGGTACGGCGTGGACGTGGACATTCCCGATATTTTGCGAGGCGCTTGCCCGCGCGTGGGACTTTGCACCCGAGGCCGTGGCGGTCGCCAAAGCGTATTTGGGCAGCATCCAACAATTGATGGATGAAGGTTGTCTGGGCCAACTTCCTGAAATCCTGGACGGGGACGCCCCCCACGCCCAACGTGGATGTGACGCGCAGGCGTGGGGCGCGACCGAAGCCTTACGGGTCTGGAAATTATTACAGCGCCGTTAAACCAAAGGCCCATGACCTCTTCTTTGCTTCAGCTGCTGATTTGTCTGGTCGTCGGCGTTGGCGTCATCATCCTGTTGACGGCAAGATACCGGGTGCACGCCTTTTTCGCGCTGTTGATGGCTTCATTTCTGGTGGGATTGGGGACACAACTTCCGGTTCCGGATCTGATTAATGCCATCAAGGAAGGCTTCGGCAATATTATGAAGTCTTTGGGATTGATCATTGTTCTGGGAACGGCCCTGGGTGTTTTGCTGGAACATACCGGGAGCACCCGGGTAATGGCGGGTTTCATTCTGCGAAAAGTCGGAGAACGACATGCGACCCTGGCGATCAGTCTTACGGGCTTCATCGTCGGGTTACCCATTTTTTGCGACTCGGGATATATCGTTCTTAGTGGATTAAGCCGGTCGCTGGCCCGGCGAACCGGCATCTCCATGGTAGCGATGGCCGTTTCGCTGGCGGCCGGACTGTATGCCGTGCATTGCCTGATTCCGCCACATCCCGGGGCGACGGCCGCTGCCAGCGTCATCGGCGTGGATTTCGGGAGATTGATTTTCTTCGGAATTCTGGTGGCGATTCCGGCCACGATAGCCGGTTATTTGTGGGCTGATGTTGCCGGCAGGAAAATTCCCGTGACGGTTGCCGAAGAGGAAATCATGCCCGAAGAAACGTCCCAACCACCCTCGGTGATTAAAGCGTTTTTGCCCGTGGTAGTGCCGATTGTTCTGATTGCCGTCCGATCCTTTCTTTCCATCCAGGTATCCGCCGTCCAAGGCTGGTGGTTTTCGGCGCTGCTCTCGTTGGGTGATCCGGTCATAGCGCTGGCGATCGGCGTGTTACTGGCAATGAATTGCCATCGGTCCTGGAGCACAGAAACTCTGGGACATTTGCTGCAGGAAGCGGTGGAAAAAGCCGGCGGTATCCTGGTTATCATTGGGGCGGGAGGAGCTTTTGGGGCAATACTGGCCGCGGCTGACATCGGCCGGCATCTCAGTCAATCCTTGGCATTGGACAGCCTGGGCATTTTATTTCCCTTTTTAATCACCTTCATCTTAAAAACAGCACAGGGATCGTCCACTGTCGCCATCATCACGGCCGCTTCCATCGTTCAACCCCTGCTGCCGGCGCTGGGGCTGGCGACGGGGAAAGGCCCGTTGTTCGCCGTGTTGGCCATGGGCGCCGGATCCATGATGATTTCCCACGTAAACGATGCTTACTTTTGGGTGATCACAAAATTCTCCGGACTGGACGTGAAATCCATGCTGAAAGTTCATTCCGTGGCTTCCGTGCTGATGGGGCTGGTTTCCTTGCTGACGATTTACCTGTTGTCCCGGTTCTAACCGTAACTCCGTTGCGCATAATGGGCGTTGCCAAGTGACGGCGGGTCGACAAAGATTGCGTTGTGCATTTCCGCGACAAAATCATCGCCTGGAACCAATTGTCGGAATGGCGCGCCGCCGTGCGGGCCAAGGGCAAAAAGCTGGTGGTGACCAATGGTTGCTTTGACATTTTGCACCTGGGTCACGTGACTTATCTGGAATCAGCGCGCAACCTGGGCGACGCTTTGCTCGTGGGTGTAAATGGTGACGGCTCCGCGCGGGAATTGAAAGGTCCCGGCCGGCCGGTGAATCCGGAATCGGACCGGGCCGCCGTTTTGGCGGCGCTGGCCAATGTGGACGGAGTCTGCATTTTCGCGGAAACCAGGGCGGTGAAATTCTTAGCGGCCGCGCAGCCGGATATTTATGTTAAAGGCGGTGATTATACACCGGACACGCTCGACCAGGATGAGCGCCACACGGTTGAATCCGCCGGCGGGAAAATCGTGATCCTCCCCTTCGTGCCCGGCAAATCCACCACGGGACTGCTGGAAAAAATTTCACGGTTGTGAAGATTCTGGTCATTTCCCTCGCCGGTATCGGCGACACACTCATTGCCACTCCGTTGATCCGCGAGCTGCGTGAAAATTTTCCCGGGGTGACCATTGATGCGTTCGTAAGGTGGCCCGGAGCGAAGGATTTGCTGGAACATAATCCTAACGTCAACCGCGTGTTTCAGAAAGACCTCATCTCCTGCGGAAAATTCGAGGTGGTGCGTTTTTTCCAGTCACTGCGTCGGGAACGGTACCAGCTTTCCATCAACTCACATCCGCAGGGCCCAAGGCTCTATCGCGTCGCCGCCTGGCTGGCCGGTGCGGAAGTCCGCATCAGTCATGAATATGAGCGTTTTTCCTGGATTGACCGATTGCTGATGACCGGCTCTCTGCCGCAGGATTATTCGCGACACTCGATTGAGAACAATTTCGACGTGTTGCCGTTGATTGGGGCGAAGAAAAAACTGGCAGCGCATGAGATGGAATTTTATCTCGAACCCGGTGATGAACGGCTGGCGGATGATTTTCTGGCCAAACACAATTTATCCGGCCAGAAGCTCCTGGGGATTCACGTCGGTTCCGGCGGAACCAAGAATCTCCGGCTCAAACGCTGGCCGTTGAAAAACCATGCCGGCCTGGTGCGACGGTTGAACCAGAAACGGCCGGACATCCGGATCTTGCTTTTCGGCGGGCCGGAAGAAATCAAGGATCATCCGGTCGTGCTCGCCCAGGCGAATCCCGTTCTGACACTGGAAGTTAAAACTGAAAACCTGCGGCAGACCGCGGCCCTGATGAAACGATGCCATGCCTTCTTGAGCGTGGACACGGTCCTCATGCATGTCGCGGCGGCGATGAAAGTACCCCATCAGATTGTCATCGAAGCGCCCACCCTGAACGCGACCAATCTGCCTTATGGCAACGCGTTCACTCTGGTGAAAAACCCCGTCTTGGCGGGACGAAACCTGGATTATTACCGTTATGATGGCGGTGATATCAAAGGGACGCACGAAGAACTGGTCGCGTGCATGGCGTCCATCACCATCGAAAACGTTTATGACGCAGTAAACAGGCTGATTCAGCCCTGATACAGCTACAAAGAAAATCCTGCCGCCTTGGCGTCGGACGCAAACGTCTTTACGGTGTCCAGCGACATTTCCGGCAGTCCTGTTCCTACCAGCTTCATCGCCTTGTTCAAAATATCGTGTGGCACGGTGACAATTTTGCAGCCGCATTCCTCCGCCTGAAAAATATTCAATACTTCACGTACGCTGGCCCAGAGCAGTTCGGCCTCGGGCAACCCCGCCAGGATTTTATTGGCCGTCCGCATGTGCGGCATCGGATCCTGGCCCACATCAGCAATGCGACCCGCGAACACGGAAACCACAGCGGGCACCTTGGGATTGAGCGCCTTTGCCACCCCGGTCACCTGTTCCTCGGTGAACATGGCGGTGATATTGAGCTTCACGCCCTCGCCGGCCAGCTCGCGCACGAGCGGCAAGGAAGATTCGCTGCGCGTGTTGGTGATGGGAATCTTGACATAGACATTTTTCGCCCAGTCCTTGATTTTCAGCGCCTGTCGCCGCATTTCCGGAAATTCGTCGGAAAAGACTTCGAATGAAATCGGCTTTTCCGTGATGTTTTTCAATATGTCCCGTGCGAACGCCTCGTAATCGTGCACTCCCGCTTTGCGCATCAGCGTGGGGTTGGTCGTCATGCCCTTGATCAACGGGTTGTTGTTCAACTGAAGCATTCCAGCTTTATCCGCACCATCGGCAAAAAGTTTTATTTTGAGACTGGCCAAATTTTTCATGTGGTTCACAAGATAAAACAACCCGGCCAATCTTCAACTTATTTCGCGTCAGCCAGGATAATTTCAGCCGCTTCCAGCAGGTTTTTGACACAAAAATCAGGTTGCTGCTTCAAGTCTTCAGCATAACCGCGATCAATGAAAATAGTCCGGCAACCGGCCGCGTGGCCACAGTCGACATCGCGCCAGCGGTCACCCACCATCCAGCTTTGCGCGAGGTCAATGTCCAGTTCGCGCGCCGCGCGCAGCAACATGCCCGGTTTGGGCTTGCGACAGTCGCAATCGGATAAGCCTTTCCCGGGATGATAGCATACCTCCACCCGGTCGAGCGGCAAACGCCGGCGCATCTCCGCGTGAATCTCCTCGACCGCCTGCTGTTTTAAAGTGCCACGGCCGACGTCCGGTTGATTGGTCGCCACCACGAGCAGAAAACCGGCCTGTTTCAAACGACGGCAGGCCTCCGGCACCTCGGGAAAGATTTCAAACTCACTTAAATCCGCTGACGGATATGGTTTGCCAGCGCGTTCCAGGGCACGGTTGATGACTCCATCCCGGTCGAGAAAAACAGCGCGCCGCATTGAGGATTTTACTTTGTGGATTCCCACTTGGTTTGGGCGACCTTAAGCTTTGGGTGGGAGACGAACAAATGCCAGATGACAGCCTGAAACGCCTCGCTGTGGGGCGTGATGTGTGCCGGGTTTACCGTCGGCACAATCACACAGGCTGTTGCTTCTTTGGCCGTGTAGCCACCGTCGCGTCCCACAATGCCAATAACGGAAGCACCGGCTTTTTTCGCGACTTGAATGGCGCTGACCAAATTCGGACTGACATTCTTCTCAAGATTGCCGCCACCCACCGAAAAAATCAGCAGACCGTCTTTTGCGTTCAGGCGGCTGCCCTTAAGCCATTCGGCAAAAATCGTTGCCCAGCCTTCGTCATTGGTGCGCGCGGTCAACTCGGAAACATTGTCCATGAGTGCGTAAGCCTCGAAAGCGCAGATTTTGCGGAAGTCATTCACGGCATGGCCGGCGTTGCCCGCACTGCCGCCGACGCCAAGGATGAACAGGCGCCCGCCGCGTTCGCGTACGCGTGCCAGCTCCCCGGCGGCCTTTTCAATGGCGTCAACATTCAGTTGCGCGACAACCTTTTGGACTTCATCCAGAAATTGTTGGGTAAAGTTCATGATGATTTTGATTTTAACAGTGTTTCCAGTTCCGCCAAGCCCGCAGGTGAACCCATTTCGTAAAAACGCTCGTGTACTTCGTAACCGGCCAGTTGCTTTTCACGGACGAGTTTGCCCATCACTTCGGCCAGATCGAACGGGTGGTTCGGGGCGAACCTATTGAAAACCAACGCTTTGAACAGGCTCAATCCGTAATCGATGTGCCGCATTTCCGGCCGGCGATTTTTCTTATCGTAAACTGCGATTTCCCCGTCGCGGAAGACCACATTGCTGGAATCGTAACGGCCTTCATTGCGATAGACGGTCATGCAGCCGAGTTTGCCGCTGCGGCGGAAAAACTCCGCCACTGGACGATATTCCACTGGCAGATAGGAATCGCCATAGAGCACAAAAAATTCATCCCCCAGCAGCGGCAGCGCCTGTTTAACCGCGCCACCCGTTCCGAGCAGCTGAGGACCACTCGCCGTTGCTACGCTCTGGCGCGGCGAGTCAAAAGAATAATCGAGCTGTATGCCAAACGCCGAGCCGTCGCCAAAATCGCGCTGAATCATCTCACCCAGATAGCCGACACACAATACGACCCGACGAATACCACGGGCACGGAGCAGTTCGAGTTGGTGCGCCAGAAATGGTTTCCCGGCCACCGGTACCAGGGATTTGGGGATTTTCTCCGTGATGGGCCGCAGGCGCGTCGCGAGTCCACCGGCGAGAATGGCTACCGGAATTTCCAAAGCAGGAGATGTCATTGACCGTAGTAGTCTTTATGGACTGCGCCGACAGAGCGCAGCGGCGACGGCGCTTTAGCACGGATGACGCACTCTCCTGTCTGATCCCAAAGCGGTGGCGCGCTTCGCTTGCCATCGCAGTCCAAAACCTCGTGGCCATCCGACCAATTTATGCGTGGGATCGAATCTTTCACGAAATCAACAGCTTGGTCCCTTCAAAATCAAAACGGAACCGGACTTCCTTCAGACCTGTCTGGCGCATAGCCTGGCGCAACCGGGCTTTGTCTTCCGCATAGAACATCAGAAAACCACCTCCACCAGCACCAATGAGTTTGCCACCCAGAGCACCGTTGGCCATGGCCAAATCGTACCATTCATTGATTTTCAAATTGCTCATGCCGCCGCTCCGCTGCTTTTTTCTCTGCCAGTGAACGTCCATCAGCCGGGCAAATTCGGACAGATTTCCTGATTCCAGAGCACGCTGGCTTTGCAAACCAAGGTCTTTGACGAAATGCAAATTCTGAATCATGGCCGCGTCAGACTGCTTTGATTTCTGGTCCTGCTCTTTCAAAATGGCCGAGGCCGATCGCGAATAACCGGTAAAGAACAATAACAGATTATCTTCGAGATTGTCGCGCGTGTCGTCGGCGATCTTCAGCGGCCACGCCTCGACCTTGCCGTCCGGGAGAAATTTGAAGCAAGTGACACCGCCGTAAGCGGCGATGTATTGGTCCTGCTTGCCGATGGGTTCTTTGAGGCGATCAAGCTCAATGTCACAGGCTTGCGCCGCCAGTTCGGCGGGATGTACGAGATTTTTCCGGTACGCATGCAGGACTTTGAGCAGTGCGGTCGTAAAACTTCCCGAGGAACCCAGGCCTGTGCCTGCCGGAATATCAGCCATGGAGGTCAGTTCCAATCCACAACCATTCATTCCCAGCAGAGCAAATGCTTCACGGATGATGGGATGCTCGATCTTGTTGACGTCAGTCACCCTTTCGAGCCGCGAATATTTCAGGATCAAGTCGGGCGTGAAATTGTCGTGCAATGTGATGTAAACATATTTATCGATGGCAGCGGCGATGAGAAAACCGCCGAAATTCTGATAGTATGACGGTAAATCCGTGCCGCCACCGCCGAGCGTGACGCGAAGAGGAGAGCGTGCGATGATCATTTCAAGTCGGGGACGGATGTCCGGGTTTCGTGCACAAGGATTTAGGCGTTTGGTAATGCGGAGTCAAAGTTAAACCCGCTTTTCCGATAGATTTCCTCGACAATACGCAGCGAGGCCTTCGCCTCTTTTAATCCCGCATCCGGTTCCCGTTTCATCTGGATGTCCATTTCAAATTCAGTCAGTTCCAGCTGCCACGATTCATCCGGCCCGGAAAATTCATAGACTTTGGTCTCGGGTGGTCCCATTTCCGGTTTCATCTGGTAATGATAAAGTTTCTCCAGGCCGTAACTTCCGCCCAAGCCTTCGACGTGGAGCTTGGCATCGCGACCGTAAATTTCAAACGAGAAAAGGTTCTTCCACTCCGTGCAACTGACGTGCAACCACGCGGTCTGGCCCCGGGCGGTGCGGAGGCTCACAAACGCATTGTCATCCACCGGCATCTTCCAAAAAAATGTCGCGGCGTGTCCGTCCACGGTTGTGAACTCGCCCAAAAACCAGCCGGCCAAATTAATCAGGTGAATGCCTTGATCGATTAATTCGCCACCCCCGGATAATTTCGGATTGGCCCGCCATTCCTGATCGTAACCGACACGCCCGCCATGACCGTAGCGCGCGCGCAGAAACATCAATTCACCCATCACCCCGGAGGAAAATATTTCCCACGCCTTGCGAAAAGCGGGATGAAAGCGATGATTGAAGCCGATGCGGACACAAACGCCCCGCTTTTGCGCCAGTGCAATCAGTGCATCCAGCTGGGAAACGGAAACGCCCGCCGGTTTTTCCACCAGCACATGCTTGCCGGCACGAATCGCGGCAGCGGAAACTTCGGCGAGAGCGGAGTTGATAGTGGCCACCACGACTGCGTCCACCTGCGGATCGGTGACGGCCTGATTGAAATCAGCCAGGGCGCGGCCTGTATGGGCGAGTTTCACCAGCTCTTCGGCGCGGGCCAGGTTGGTATCGCAGGCAATGGCCAGCTTCGAACCCGCAGGTAATCCAGCCAGTCGTTTTTTCCCGATCAGCCCACACCCGATGATGGCGTAATTCATTCGTCACTCCAATTTTTCCCCCGGTCACCGGGCCGGATGCGGCGCAAGGTGTAAATATCATTGTTCAAATCAGATTTGTATTCGGAGAGTTTTTCCCACGGATCCCATTGCGCGCTGATAAGCTTGCCGCTGAGATGGTCACTTTTCTCCGAGAGCAGAAATTCCACGAGGCCCAGCACCTTTCCCAGTTTGGCTGAATTGTCGCGGGATAATTTGCTGGCGGACGCAAATTCCTTTTGGCCGGCCCGTTTTTCTCCCTGCGCCAAAATTTGTTCGGTCATGCGCGTAAAAATGGCGCCGGGGGCGACGGCATTGATATCCAGTGGCAATCCTTCCCATTCGGCCGCGAGGGTTTCGACAAGGCGGACGACACCGGTTTTGGCGACACCGTAAGCCGCAAAATTGGGGCGTGGGCTGGTTGCACCACCGCCGGAAAAGCAAATGATCTTGGCACGCCGCTGCGCACGCTGAAGCAACGGATAAAACGCGCGAATTGAGAAAAAGGTGCCATCAAGATTCACCGACAAAGCCGACCGCCAGGCGGCTGGTTCAATTTCCATCGCCGGTCCAATGGGTTCCTGGACCCCTGCGCAACAGATCAAACCGTCAACTGCTTCCCATTTCGACGTGATGCCGGCTGCACACTGTTGCAGAGCACCCCAATTCGAAACGTCACATTGAACACTGAACCCGTCTTGCGGTGAACGCGCAAGTTTGCAGATGTGATGGCCCCGTTTCGCGAGCGACTCTGCCAGAAACCGGCCAATACCGCTGCTGCTGCCGGTGACGACGAGGTTCATCGGCGCTGGACCACCCATTGGTTTTGTTGAAGCCATTGCAAAGTGCGCACAACGCTTTGCTCGATACTAAGCGTGGTTTTCCAACCGGTAGCGCGGATTTTTTTGGTGTCGAGAAAAATGAACGGGTTGTCGCCCACCCAGCCTTTGTTGCCACCGGAATATTCCAGCCTGGGCTTGAGCCCCAGCGAATGGCAGATCATGCGGATGGAATCGTTGACCTGGACGTATTCATCCGTACCGAGATTGAAGATTTCGACGTGGTGCTTGGCCTTTTTCGCCGCGCCCTGGGCAATGACATGAAGCATCGCAGCCAGACAATCAACCACATAGAGGTAGGACTTTCGCTGCGTACCGTCGCCGAGAACTTTCAAATGGTCGGGATGAGTGATCAATTGCTTATAGAAATCGAGGACGTGGCCGTGCGTATAACGTTCACCCAGAATTGAAACAAACCGGAAAATATAACCTTCAAAATGGTACCCCTCGCAATAGGCACTGATAAGACTTTCACCGGCAAGCTTCGAAGCCGCGTAAAGAGACGTTTGAACGGGAAACGACGCATGTTCCGGTGTCGGGATCGTTTCAGCTTCGCCGTAAACCGAACCGGTGGAACTGAACGCGATGCGTTTAACGCCGTTGGCCCGCATGGCCTCCAGCACGTTGAAGCTGGCGATGGTGTTTTGCTGCAAATCCCTGGACGGATGGTCGAGGCCAAAACGCACATCCGCATTGGCGGCGAGGTGAAACACAAAATCGCACCCGGCCATTGCTTTAGTCAACGCCGGCAAATCCAGACAGTCCCCTTCAATGAGTTTGAATCGGGGGTTGCGTCGCGCACTTTGGAGAAATTCCGGCTGGCCGGTGGAGAAATTGTCCCAACCAACAATCATTTTACCGTCATCTAAAAGCCGGTCGACGAGGTTGCTGCCAATGAACCCGCCCGCACCGGTGATAAAAACTCTTTCCATGATCAGGTGAGCAGGCAGGATAGACGGAATCATTCCGGTTTGCCAGCTTTTTCAAGTCTACCACCCTTCCGAATTGCCGGCTGAGGCTTTGTCAGATTGCAGACCCCGGCGGTAATTTCATTCATAATCGGCAGCAGCCATAATTCCAGCTGCAGTGAGTTTGACGCGTGGAAATAAGGTTGATTAGACCTCAAACCGTTTCGCGTTTCCCGTTGGCAAATGGCCTCCGGTAAAATGCGGTACCCAGCGTCCCAAAATCTTCGATAATTTTCCCCAGACAGAAACCTTGTGATGTCAGAAAGGAATCCAGTTCCTTGAATGAAACCCTGTGGGTATGCCACTCGACAAAAATCGAATCAACCAGTTTAAGGAAATCCACTTCGGTCCGGAAGAATTCCAGTTCGCTGCCCTCAATATCGATTTTCAGCACATGACAACGTTGATGGCCCATTTTATGAGACCATTCACGGCCTAAAGAAAGGAAGGGAACCGTAATTTTCTTAAAGCCCTTAATATCCCCGGCCTGGGTTTCCTCCAGTTGAGCCATCGAACAGGTATCCGCCTCGTTTACAAAAAAATCCGCAGTACCACTCAGGCTGGCATTGCCGACCAATCCTTCCATCACGAATACGTCCGGCCAATGATTCGTCTGCACATGCCAACGCGCTTCCTTAAGAACTGCCGGATTCGCGTCCACCATAATGCCGCTGATTCGGCGCCCCTTTGCATGATAGGCCAATAAACAGGCAAAGAACCCCACATTACAGCCCAGATCTGCAAATGTGGAATAATTGTCAGGCAGTAAATTCGCATCATAAGCATCGCCTCCTTCGAGCATCTCCAGCGCCAGCGAAACACTTTCTGTCCGCCGGCACCGATAGATAACATCGCCATCACCCAGAACTTTCGTGCGCGGAAAATGTTCGAGCCAATGGTTGTAGAGCTTGTGAAAACGCAGGGTCCTGAACGTTTTGCGAAGAAGGTTTGACCTCGAAATGTTAATGATTCTCTTATTCATTTCGCTCGCGTCATTTCGTTAATTGTACCCTGCCACGGCAGCCGGCTTTATGTGCTTGCTGCAAGGGAGATTGCTGATGGGAATTGACAAGCCGATCCACAACATCACGAGATACCTTAGGTTTACGGTCATACAGCCATTTGTCAACCACTTTTGAAGAACCGGATTCAGGTACACGCCCATCCAGGTCTTGGCAGACCAGTCGCTTGCTCCGCGGGGGAAGGTTCTTGTTTTTCCCGTGCCTGCCGGTAAAATCGTCATAAATAGGTGTCCTGCAATTTCGCGATCTGCGTACGGAGCAGCGATATCGCACTCCCCTTACGTGAATAAACTG
Organism: Verrucomicrobiia bacterium; assembly: GCA_041482195.1. Lineage (GTDB taxonomy): Bacteria > Verrucomicrobiota > Verrucomicrobiia > Limisphaerales > UBA11358 > UBA11358. The sequence continues at coordinate 9,183 of JBGPDH010000030.1, read as the reverse complement.
AATACCGGCCGACATGAGCAAGAACTCATCTGAGTTTAAGGAACGCAAAACCAGCGGATTGCTGCAGAGTGGCCTTATCTTCTCTGCTATCAGTTTCGTGACGGGCATGGGCAATCTTGCCTTTCAGGGCGTCATGGGACACCATTTAAAAGGGATCGGCCAATATGGCGTCGCCAATAGTGCATTGGGTGGTCTGATGAACCTGCTGGCATTATTACCTTCTGTCGCCACCTTTGCCGTCACACATTATATCGCCCACTTCCAGGCCAGCGGGGATACCGCAAGGCTGCAGGGACTGCTTTTGGGTTGCCGCCGATTTTTGTTTCGCCTGACGATCGCCGGCTCGGTACTGGCCATCCTTCTAGTGAGTCCATTGAGCAATTTTTTCCATTATTCCCAGAGTCTTACCCTGGTAACACTCGGCTGTGCCTTGTTTGGACTCTGGGCCGCCCTGGCCACGGCATTATGCCAGGGCCTCGCCTGGTTTAAACGGCTCGCGCTCATCGGATTTTTGGCGATGTTGCTGCGAGTCGGGTTTGGTTGGCTGGTTACCTTGAAATGGCCTTCGGCGGAAACGGCTGTGCTCGCTTCAGGCTTTGCGTTACTGGCCAACTTGGCCCTGTTCTTCTGGAGAAAGGATTTATCAATGCATGGCACGCCCATCTCCCCCTGGAACCGTGAATTCGTTCAGTACCTGGCCGTGAGTGCTGCATTCGTCGTTGGGAATTTTTGTTTCTTTCAGAGCGACCAACTGGTCGCCAAGAAATTTTTCCCCCCGGACGAGCTCGACGCCTACATCGCGGCCGGCATTTTGGCGCGCGCCTTGCCGATGACGGTTGCGCCGTTGTTGCTGGTATTATTCACTTCGCGCTCGGGCGAGCGCCTGGGCGGCAACCTGGCGGAACAACTTAAACTGGCTGCGTTGTCCGGCCTTGGCCTGGTGCTCGGGGCGATCGGCCTTTTTTTACTCCGGACGTTTTGCCTTAAACTTCTTAACAAGTACACCCCGGAAGCGGCCGCCATGGTCGGCCAATTCGCCGCTATCATGGTGCTGGTTGGTCTGTTGCAATCGCTTGCCTACTGGGCACTCGCCAGTCGCTGGTTGAAAATTTCCGTCCTCTACGGCGCATTCGGAATCGGTTACTGGTTCATCTTACTCGCGGTCGGGAAGACCCCGGCCATGCTGCTACAAGCCATGCTGGCGGCTGTCGGTGCCGTATTCAGCATTTTGCTGGTCTCCTGGCTGGTTACCATGCAACGGCATCATTGGTCCGCTCCGCAAAGCTGATTTGAATTCGTCAGCGGTTTCAGTCAGACTCGCTCCATGCCGTCCGGGCCGGAAAATCTGCCGCGCGTCAGTTTCATCATGCCGACACTTAACGTCGAAGCATTGCTGGAAAATGCCCTGTCGTCCATTACCCGCCAGACCTACGCACGCGACCGATACGAGATATTGCTGGCGGACGCTCATTCGACCGACCGGACGCGTGAAATCGCCCGAAAATACGGCGCCATCGTCTTTGATGACGACGGCAAAAACATGGAAGAAGGCAAACGACTCGCGCTCCGCCACGCCACCGGCGAATACATTGTGTTCATGGATGCCGACAATGAAATCACCCATCCCGATTATGTTGAACTCGCCGTGAAAGCTTTGTCGACGAACCCACAGGCTCTGGGCGTGGAAAGTTATTATTTGTCATCGCCAAAGATGAGTTCGTTCTGTGTCTACCTGACACATCTGCTTCACATCAGCGACCCGGTTGCCTGGTTGATGTGTGCAAAACCACGACTGGTGGCGCGTGATGGCGAAGTCGAGCGCTGGGCGCTAGCCGGCGATTCGTTGTCCTATCCTCTGGGTGCTAACGGCTTTGTCTTTCGACGTGAGGACCTGGGTTCCGTTAACGCCGACGAACATTTCCAGGACACACACGCGGCGTTGCACCTCATGCGAGCCGGCAAACGCGAATGGCTCCGGATTCACGGGCGCGGGGTACACCACTATTATGTTCAAACCTGGTGGGGATTCGTGCAAAAGCGCCGTCGCGCGACTGTCCATTTCCTTCGCGTGCAGGAGGAAGCCAGGACAAATTGGATGAAGGAAAAGCCGCGGGTCCCGCTTTGGCTGGCGGCGGTTTATTGTGTCACCTTGATCGGCCCGCTCTGGCACACCGCACGGGGTTTAATCCGCGACGGTGATTTACGCTGGCTCTGGCACGTACCCGCGTGCGTCGCGAGCGTTGGAGGCAATGCCTGGGGGGTGTGGACTTACAAACGGCGCGGGAAGGAAAAAAAACTGATCGCCGAATTGCAGGTGAAACAGAATTTGAAACCCTGACGACAGTCATTCCGTGAATTCTTCGTCAACCATTAACTCTGCCGCTACCATAGGTCACCCGCGTCTGGTCTGCTTCGCGAATGGCATTTTTGGCGAAGGTGTCGGCGGCGGAGACGTTTATTTTTATTACATGGCGCGCGCCGCAGGAGAGGCCGGTTACCCCATTCACTTTTTCGGGGGACACGCTTTCAGAAATTACCTGCAAAAGCAAAACCTGCCACTCAATCTGACGCTGACTGATTCTGGTCCGGGCAATCTCGGTGATGTGAACACATTGTCCGGACAATTTCGTTTATTGCGGGATTTCGGGCGGAGGTTGCGGGCGACGTTGCCACAATTGAACGAAGTCAAGCCGGACGACATCGCTTATACGATTTCCGATTACTGGTTTGATACCATTCCGTTGATTCGCTGCCGGGCACGCGCGAAAATCATGTATCTGGGCATGACCGCGCCAACTTTTGGACAAATTCTGTTCCGACGGCGGGCGGACGTGACCTCACTCCGGCTGCCCTCATTGTATTACTGGATGAGCCAGCAACTCTCTCTGAGGTGGTTCCGACGTTGTCAGGGCGGCATCGTTACATACAGTCATCCGCAGATCCGGGAATATGCGCTGAAATTTGGCTATCAGGAATCGGATTTGTGGTATGTGCCGAATGGCAGTGACGTAGCCATAGCGGATGGTGTGCCGGAACAACCCAAGAAATTTGATCTTGCCTGGACCGGCCGCGTGCATCCGCAAAAAGGCATAGACGATCTGTTAGCCACGCTGGTCTGGCTGAAGCAACGACTGCCGGATTTTCGCGCCGTGATCATCGGCAAGAGCAGGGACAAGCTTGAACCGGTGATCCGAGCCACCGGCCTGGGTGAAAACGTGTTTTTTAGCGGACTTGTTTCCGAAACGGAAAAATTCCGATTACTCAAAAGCAGCCGTGTGTTTGTCATACCAAGCCATTACGAAAGCTGGGGTATTGTTGTCGGGGAAGCGTTGGTTTCCGGCGTGCCGGTCGTGGGGTACAGACTGGCGTGCTATCCGCCGGTGTTTGGCGACTTTGTGCGTTATGTGCCGCCATTCGACCAGGAACAACTTCAACGGATGGTCGAGGAGGAAATCCGGAACCAACGCGCGGGACGAAACTACCTTGCGCGCATGGACCTGGCAGACCTGAAACAACGCTTGAGCTGGCGAACGGCACAACAAAACTTCTGCAAAGTTCTGAGCCACGTACAAGGCGTCAATAATCAAGGCTCCCCTACCCGAGTAAAAAGATAGTCGCTTGAACCCAGCTTTTCTCGCCGCCATTCAGGTCCAAGCAAATCCGTGAGGCGGTCACGCGCCGCAGTATCGTGAGCTTCGACGATGAGGGACCTTGTCCGTGACAACGTCTCCATGCCACCTGCAAGGACTTCCTCTTCGAAGCCTTCGACGTCAATTTTCATGAGGGTGATCGGGCGTTTCGGAATCTCCTTGTCGAGGGTTGTCAATTCTACACGGAATGTTCGGCCAGTTGGCTGTCCGGACGTGCAAATGCGGGAAATCCCATCATAACCATGCGGGCTTTCCAACGTCGCTTCACCTGTGGTACGACCAACCGCCTTGGCAACACAACGAAGGTTCATGCCGGTGCGTATTTTCAAGGCGTTAATATGTTCGACCATGGCCGGCAACGGCTCGAACGCGATGATTTCGGCTTGGTGATTAAGGCAAAATACTAGATGCGAAAACAAGCCGGCGTTGGCGCCGATGTCCAATACTAGCGGTTGTGAAACCGATTGCAGCGCCTTCACCCATTCAGAATGATGAAGCTCGCGCTCCACAAACATGGACCAGTAGGCAACGAGCATGTCGGGTGTTTGCAGATTGTACCCGTCCGGCGTAGCCAGCCCCGGTTCGAACTGCCGCTTTGTGAAGTAGCGCCAACGCCGCTGCAAAAGCTTGCCGGCAAATGCAGGGTCGGCCAAATAAAAGCGAAACCAACCGGCAAGGCTGGCCGTGCCGTGCCGCGCAGCATGTGCAAATCTATTCATTTTCGGAAGCGGCGGAATTCTCCTTAAAAAAATCAACCGACGAAAGCTTTTCTTCCCGGGGACGCAATTGAATCAATTCCTGCCGCATCCGGGATTTAACATGAAACTGCCTTACGGCTATGTTGACCTAAGGCAAAAAACGGTCGGCGGATTGTGAATTTCCCTATTGCAGCGGTTCATTTTCAGATCCCACACTTGTGCCGAGCGATGGAAATGGGCATTCGCAAGGCATCATTAATAGCAAAAAATGCCGAACAGTCAGCTTCACGAGCTGAAGTCAGATAATTCGTCCGAAATTGTACGCCGAGGTGACCGGATTTTATGTTAAGACTGCGCAGCGTTGACGCGACAACGCCGGTGGACGAGCAATACACTGGTGCTGACAACCAGCAGTACTAGAATCGAGGGTTCAGGGACGGGTAAGGTTTGACCTTGGAAGGCCAACTCCATATTTGCACCCACACCCAGTCCCGAGGCGAATGTGCTTCGTGTTCCTCCTGGCGTATATTCGTAAATGTGGCCGCTGCCTGCATCGGCCTCAAACAGATTGCCCGCACCGTCAAAAGCCATTCCGTAAGGATAAGATAACCCGGAGGCAAAGGTGCTTCGCGCTCCTCCGGGCGTGAATTCATAAATGTTACCACTGCTTGAATCGGCCTCAAACAGATTACCCGCGCTGTTGAAGGCCAACCCCACGGGATTACTCAACCCGGAAGCAAAGGTGCTTTCAACGCCGCCCGGTGTGAATTCATAAATGCTGCCCCCGGTGAAGCTTGTCACAAACAGATTGCCCGCGCTGTTGAAGGCCAACCCCACAGGATTCGACAGACCGGAGGCAAAGGTGCTTCGCGCTCCTCCGGGCGTGAATTCATAAATGTTGCCGCTGCCTTGGTCCGCCTCAAACAGATCACCGGCACCGTTGAAGGCCAATAAAGCAGGGTAACTTAACCCGGAGGCAAAAGTACTCTGCACCCCTCCCGGCGTGTACTCATATATGTTGCCAAGATTCCAATCTGTCACGAACAAGTTTCCCGCACTGTTAAAGGCGAGTCCATAAGGATTAGACAACCCGGAGGTAAAGGTGCTTCGCGCTCCTCCGGGCGTGAATTCATAAATGTTGCCGCTGCCGGCGTCTGTTTCAAACAGGTTCTGCGCCTGAGCGACGGAAGCGAATAGTGTGATGGCTCCCGTAAAAATAGTTACGCCGGATGAACAATATGCGGCCCGTATAAATGATTTGAATTTTGTTTTCATGAATTTTATCCCGAGGTTGTTTTGTAGTAGAGTTCGTGGTAAACCCTCTCTGTTCGGGCAGTTATTTTACTAAATTGACTCAGGGGGTGTCAATCAGAATAGCGGTCATGTGACGTGGCTCTTGCGACAACGAAACCGCCGTTTAAATTGCGCCGTGGCCAGATGCGCATCATGTTGAACTACAACGAACAAGAATGGCTGTTGTCCGGAGCATTTCCATCTCCTGACAAAAACTGGCTTTGCCCGGAAAACCCGCTCTGGCAGGCTAGGGCAAATGATCAAAATTCTGGTGACCGGCGGGAATGGATTACTGGCCCACGCGCTTCGCCAGCTCCAGCCGGCGGACTCTGATCTGCATTGTCTTTCCCATTCGGATTTTGATTTGGCCGCTCCTGTGCGCATGCAGAGGCAGTTGGGCAGGATTGCCCCCGACGTCGTCATCAACACTGCTGCCTACAACCAGGTGGATCGTTGCGAAATCGAACGCGAACTGTCTTGGAGTGTCAATGCGGTCGGTCCACAGCAACTCGCGGAACTTTGTGCGCACGCCAGCATCCGTCTCGTCCACTATAGTACGGATTATGTTTTTGACGGCGAAAAGAAATCGCCTTACCTCGAAACTGATGCCCCAAATCCATTGAATCATTACGCCGCGGGAAAGCTCGCGGGCGAACAGGCCGTGTTGCGGACGTCCGCAAAACATCTGGTCCTGCGCACCAGCTGGGTCTTTGGCTGGCACCCAACGCAAAAAAAGTCCTTTGTCCACACCATGCTGCGCATGGCGCAAGAAGGTCGTGAATTGAAGGCCACTACGGATCAGGCGTCGGTGCCAACTTTCGCACCCGATCTCGCACAGTGGACACTTGATCTGGTCCGCCGCGGCGCAAACGGTTTGATCCATGCTGTGAACGATGAAGGCGTGAGCCGTCACGCCTGGACGCTCGCGATTCTGGCTGAGGCGGTGCGGGTGGGATTGATTCCCCAAGCAGCTCCGGTTGAGGAAGTCACATCCGCGTCGTTCAATTCGACCATGCGCCGGCCGGCTTACACAGTAATGAGCAATGAGAAGCTGGCGAAATTACTGGACCGCCAAGCCGGCTCCTGGCGTCCGGGCCTGCGAAAAATGCTCGCTCAAATGAAGTGATTTCCGGTAATCTACGCAGACATGACCACCAGCTGGCAGCATGTCGAAGTGCGCGGGATTATCGAGATTCCCAACTTGCCGGGCGTACGCGTCGAAGCACTGCCGGTTTTCACGGACGTTCGCGGCAGTCTCCATGAACTTTACCGTTCCGATGAAATTCCGAAGGAATTCAAACCGGTGATGGCCTGTTGCTCCTGGTCGACCCCCGGCGTGACGCGTGGTCCACATCAGCATGTCTTTCAGGACGATTTTTTCGTTTTTGCCGGCCCGTCGGATTTTCGGGTTTATTTGTGGGACGACCGGCACGATTCAGCCAAGGCAGCAAAGGGCTGGTTCATCAACACCGGCGGTAGCGCGCCATCACGTGTTTATGTTCCACGCGGCGTGGTTCACGCCTATCGTAATATCGGCACTGTCCCCGGGGTGGTCGTGACCATTACGAGTCTGCTATTCAAAGGCGAGGGCCGCCGTGATCCGGTGGATGAAATCCGTCATGAACTGGATTCGAGTTCACCTTACCGCCCTCCTCCATCATGATTCGCGAACGAACATTGTGCCGTACCTGCGGCTCAAAAAATCTCCGGCTGATCCTTGATCTTGGCCATACCGCATTGGCCAATGATTTTCTCGATCCCGAGGAGGTGGCAAACTATAAGATCTCCCTCCCGTTGCGTGTCGTGCTGTGCCAGGATTGTTCCCTGGTACAACTGGCCGACACCGTTGACCCAAAAGTTCTCTACTCACGCTACGCTTACATTACCTCGACTTCGCGCACGATGGATGCGCACTTGAACGATCAGTCGGCACATCTCCTGTCCGTCGGTCACCTTGGCGCACGCCCAAAGATTTTGGAAATCGCCAGCAATACCGGGGTATTCCTGAACAAATTCAAGGAGCGGGGCTGTGAAGTGCTCGGCGTGGAACCGGCAAAAAATATTTGCGAGGTTGCGCTGAAATCCGGCATCCCCACCCGCAGCGAGTTCTTCAACGCTGCTAATGCTGCAAAAATTAAAGGGGAATGGGGTACGGCGGATTTGATTTTGGGACGGCACGTTTTCGCGCATATTGACGACCTGTGCGATTTGCTCGGTGGATTGGAAGCTGTTTCGCACCCGGAGACACTGATCGCTTTCGAGGTGCCTTACCTGGTTGATTTCTTCGGACATACGGAATACGACACGATTTACCACGAGCATTTGTCCTATATTTCGGTTCGCTCGCTTGAGGCGCTTGTGAAGCATTCACCGTTCGTGTTGTCCCGGATTGACCATTATCAGATTCACGGCGGCTCGATTTTGTTTCATTTGCGTCACCGCTCGTCGAAAGTCGTAATCGATGAAAGCGTCGCAAAAGCCCTGGAAGTAGAGCGTCGCCTGAAGCTGGCTGAACCAGTCATTTGGAGAAAGTTTACCGAAAGGGTCGACCACGTGCGCGCAGAATTGCCCGCTCTCGTGCGGCGTCTCAAGTCACAGGGTAAACGCATCATCGGCTACGGTGCGTCCGCAAAAGGCAACACCCTGCTCAATACCTGCGGTCTCAGTACCAAAGAACTCGACTACATCATCGACAACACTCCGTTTAAGCAGAACAAAGTCGCGCCCGGATCCTGGCTGCCTATCCGGCCACCGGAATCTTTGCTTAAGGAACAGCCGGATTTTGCCCTGTTGCTGGCATGGAATTTCGCTCCGGAAATTGTCGGACGCGAAACGGAATATCAAAAGCGCGGCGGACGGTTCATCGTCCCCATCCCTGAACCAAAAATCGTTGAATTTCCAGCATAATTGTCCAACGGCAAAGCCTTCAAAAGAAAATGAGTTCTCCCGGAATAACGGATCAGTCTTTCCTCGTGAGCGTTGTAGTGGTGAACTATAACTGTAAAAAATGGCTGGGTCGTTTTTTTCCTTCGTTACGCGCGCAAACGATTTTCAACCGCACCGAAGTTGTCATGGTGGATAACACATCAACGGATGGTTCGGCAGAGATGTGTGAAAAAGAAATGGCGGGGTGGCTGAACGGAGCCTTCCTCCCCACCGGTGGCAATTACGGCTTTGGCGGTGGCAGCAATCGCGGTGCGAAAATTGCCCGCGGCAAATATCTGTTTTTCCTGAATCCGGATGTCTGGTTGGAGCCAAATTGCCTGGAAGAATTGGTCCGGCATGCAGAAGATGGAGCAATCAAGGTTGCCGGCCCACTAGTGCTGGATTATGACAGTGACAACATCCAAGTGATGGGAGCCTCGGGGTTCGACCTGTTCGGGGGCATGATCCCTGTCCAACCCGGCGGGAAATGTGACCGGTTGTTTGCCATCGGGACCTTCTTCTTCACGGAACGCGAACTTTTTCAGAAACTGGAAGGGTTCGATGAAGTACTTTTTCTCTATAACGAGGAGACGGATTTGTCCTGGCGCGCCTGGATT
>JBGPDH010000029.1:0-20805 GCA_041482195.1 Verrucomicrobiia bacterium | reverse complement strand
CTATTATTGCTGGCTGGACGTTTCGAATAACAACACCATGCAAAGCATTAACGGTACGGTAACGAACACCATCAACGAACCGCTGTACTCGTTCTGGATCCAAAAGCAGGGTGATCCGAGCCGCACACTGCTGTTCTCCGGTTACGGCGGAGACCGTAGCTGGGCCAACGCCGGTCAAAACAGTGACAACCCGTCACCCAACTTGAATAAAGTGTTTGTCAGCGTGGGTACTGAAAACATCGTTAATGCCGATCAAGGCGCGTTTTTCGCGACCAATAACATGATCCTGATAGATGACTTCTATCTGAGCGCGAGTGATTATAATTCCACGATACCGAGGTTGTTTAACATCACTTCCGTCGTGCGCAATCCAGCCAATGCGATCGTCACCTGGGAATCGCTCGGCTCGATGTTCCAGACCAACACCTACTCGGTTCAGCGCACGTTTAGCCTGAATCCGGCATCGTGGACCACTCTGACCAATGGGTTGCCGTCTGGTGGCGACTTCACCAGCTTCACCGACAATGCGGCCGGTTCAAACCCAACAGCCTTTTATCGAATTACCTGGCCGTAAGGTGGGCACGGATTTCTCCGAGTCCACTGGTTGCAAGGTAGGGACGGCTGGCCCAGCCGTCCGCGGTCGTCTCGGCGAGACGACCCTACCTTGTTTTGTTTTCCCATTCCTTGCCGTTGGGTAAGATGAGCGCAGATGCCTGACCCTCTGCCCATTTACGAGATCGAAAGTGATATCGTCGCCGCGTTAAAAACGAACCGGCGTCTGGTTCTGTCCGCGCCCACCGGTTCCGGCAAATCCACCCAGGTGCCACAGATGCTCTTGAAGCATGGATTGTTGGGCAGTGGTCAGTTGGTGATTCTTCAACCGCGCCGCCTCGCCGCGAGGTTACTTGCGTCGCGCGTGGCGAAGGAACTCGGCGTCGAACTGGGCCGCGAAGTCGGTTACCAGGTCCGCTTTGAAAGCCGTATCAGCGACGCCACACGCATCAAATTTGAAACCGAAGGCATCCTGCTGCGGCAACTGATTCAGGACCCGGTATTGCGGGGCATACAGGCGGTCATTTTTGACGAGTTTCACGAACGCCATCTTTATGGCGACATCACCCTGGCCCGGGCTTTGGACATCCAGGAACAGCATCGCCCCGACCTGCTCATCACCGTCATGTCTGCGACACTGAATGCGGATGAACTGGAGAAATACCTTGGAGAAACCAGAGGTCAGAAGTCAGAAGTCAGAAGTCAGAAATCCGAATCGCAACCGAATCTCGAACTTCGCACTCTGCCCTCCGAACTCCGACCTCCGAACTCCAAATTCGGCTGCGCCGTTCTCTCATCGCAAGGCCGCACTTACCCGGTGGAAATCGAATACCTCCCTCATCGCCTGGGCGCCAACGCGATGCCGGTCTGGGAACTGGCGGCGGAGACCTTTGCCCATCATGTCAGCTCCGGCGAACACGGCGATGTGCTGGTGTTCATGCCCGGCGGCTTTGAAATCAGCCAGACCATCGAGGCCATCCGCCACACGCCGGAGTTAAAAGGTTACCTGCTGCTGCCGTTGCATGGCGAACTGCCGCCGCGCGACCAGGACGCCGCCGTCGCGCGTTACGACCAGCCCAAGGTCGTCGTGGCTACCAACGTGGCGGAGACGTCCATTACCATCGATGGTGTGAGAGTGGTGATTGACAGTGGTCTGGCGCGCATTCCGCGCTACGACGCCAATCGCGGCATCAACACGCTATTGGTCGAGAAAATCAGCCAGGCCAGCGCCGACCAGCGTGCCGGACGAGCTGGGCGGACGGCCCCGGGCATCTGCGCCAGGCTTTGGTCGCGACCGGAGCACGACGAACGCGCACCACAGGAATTACCCGAAATCAAACGGCTCGATCTGGCGGAAGTGGTACTGACGCTCAAGGCCGCCGGGGTTGAAGACCTGCGAGGTTTTCGCTGGCTGGAGAAGCCGGACGAAATCTCGCTGACCCACGCGGAAGAATTACTGCTGGATTTGGGAGCGCTGACAAACGGTGTAGCGCAGGCGTCCTCGCCTGCGGGTTCGGGCGACTTTCCAGTCGCCAATTCCAACGCCGGACAGGAATGTCCGGCAAACCCGCAGACAAGAATGTCTGCGCTACAAATCACTCCCGTCGGCCGCAAGATGCTCGCGTTTCCGGTGCATCCCCGTTATTCGCGCATGTTGTTGGCGGCGCAGGAATACGGCTGCGTCCATCAGGCCTGTCTGGTTGCCGCGCTCACCCAAGGGCGCGACTTGCTGCTTCGCAACGTCGGTCGTGAAACGGTATTAGCGCGCGAGGATTTGTTCGGGGACAAGGCGTCGTCCGACTTTTGGGTTTCGATGCGGGCATGGAATTATGCGCTGAACAACCAGTTTCGGGTGGACGCCTGCCGCCGACTGGGCATTCACGCCGTCACTGCGCGTCAGGTCGGGCCGTTATTCGAACAATTCCTCCGTATTGCCAGGGACGAGGGACTTGATACGCAGCCCCGCGAAGTCAAGGACGAGGCGCTGCAAAAGTGCATTCTCATCGGATTCAGCGACCGGGTCGGTCGGCGATTGGATCAGGGAACGTTGCGTTGTGAACTCGTCCATAATCGCCGAGGCGTCCTGGCGCGCGAAAGTGTCGCTCAACACAGCCCGCTGTTTGTCGTCGCCGAAATCCGCGAGGTTGAAGGCAGGGGCGGGGACGTGAATACGATTCTCTCACTGGCGACCGCGATTGAAGAGGACTGGCTGCGCGAATTATTTCCGGAAGACATGGCATCGGATTTGCATGTCGAATTTGATTCAACGACCAAGCGTGTGCAGGCCGCCCAATTGGTACGGTTCCGCGGACTGGCCTTGTCAGCCAAACGCGTGGACCCGCCGCCGGCCGAAGCCGCCGCGCGATTGCTGGCGGACGAAATTCTGGCCGGCCGGTTGCCACTGCCGAACTGGGACCACGGTGTCGAGCAATGGCTGGCGCGGTTGCATCTGCTCTGCCGGGATTGCCCCGAGTTACAGTTGCCGGCCATCACCGAAGAGGATCGCAAACACATCATCGAACAGCTTTGCCATGGCGCCGTGAGTTACAAGGACATCAAGGAGCGCGAAGTCAAACCGCTGGTGATGTCGTGGTTATCGGCGGCGCAACGCGAATTGCTGGACAAACACGCGCCGGAACGGCTGTCACTGCCGAATGGCCGCACGCCCAGGGTGGTATACGAGGACGGCAAGTCGCCGCACATCGCGTTGCGGATTCAGGAGCTTTACGACGTGAACCAGACGCCGAAGATTGCGATGGGGCGTGTGCCGGTAACGGTCCATATTTTGACACCGGGAATGAAACCGATCCAGGTCACGCAAGACCTCGCCAATTTCTGGCGCGAACATTACCCGCGCATCAAATCCGAGTTGCAGCGGAAGTATCCGAAGCACCTGTGGCGATGAGCGGATTTTGATTGAAGCCGGCGCGCTTAAAATTCTGAAGATACGGCGCTGCGCTCCGTGCATTTGACAAAGCTCAACGACGGCGACTAGGAAACTCGCCGCAGGACGCGCACCCGCTCGCGGCCCTCGCGTCCAGGAAAGGCCACGTCCGGCACATAATCCTCCATGATTTCGTAGCCCTGCGCAAAGAGTGCCGTCAGTGCAGCCTTGCTGAGAGCGAACGGAGGTCCCTCCTCGCCCGGATCGAGCGCCGGATTGATGAACCACACCCCGATCAGCAGGCCTCCGCGTCGCAGCGTCAGGTCAATGCCGCGCCGGTAGTCCGCGCGCATCGCGGGAGGCAGCGCGCTCATGCAGGTGTGCTCCAGCACCACATCAAAGGTGCCGCGCATTTCCGCCGGCGGATCAAACAAATCTCCTGTCACGAAGCGCTCTGCCAACTGCGGATACAACGCGCGCGCTTCCGCCACCCCGGTCGGCGCGATATCCAGGCCCGTCGCATCCAACCCATACTCCACGGCCAGCGCCACCTCATGTCCGCGGCCGCAGCCCGGCACCAGCGCGCGACCGCGCACCGCATGGCGCTCCAGATACTGCCTCATTGCCGGGGCTGGCGCGCCCTTATCCCAGAACACCTCGCCTTTTTGGTAATACTCGTCCCAGTCCATGTCCTCATTCAACCGGTCGTCAGTGCAATGTCAATTCCGAGGAGCAAATTCCTCTTCCTTGAGCGTCAGTGCTCACCCACAACCGTCTGAACGGATGTCAAAGCCTTGACGGTAGCCAGGTGTTGGACCGTGTACCCTGCTTCAGCTGGTTGAGTGAGCAATCAGAGGTAAAATCAAGGCGGCGAGAATTGCGATGACGAATATGGCTCCAAAAAGAATGAGATACGCCTGTGCAAAACTTTTTTTGGAAGGATGAGTTGCTCCGCTTGCGGCCCACACAATGAGCATGATGATGTTAACAAGTGGGACGGCGAGAATGATTAATGTGAGGATCCAATTGCCAATGGTGAGGGGTTTGTATTCTGTATTGTTCATAATCAAGTGACGTGTTTGAGGACGTGGGTGGCTGAGACTATCATGGTCTAACGACCCAAAACTGCCTGCCTCAGTGAAGTTCGGCAAGAGCGAAGTAGCGAATAAGCGACGCGGGTGTTGAGCAGGGATGAGGATCTTAACTGCCGAGGCACAGAAGCGCCGAGAGACGCTTATTTCTGACTTCAGGCTTCTGAGTCCTGTTTTCCAATCTTGCGTCCTGGCTTCCTCGCAGTTGATTCCGCATCCGATTTCTTTGCCGTGAACGAAGATTATCGGGTTGGAGGCATTCCAATGTCCTGGCTCAATTTGGCAGCGGCTTCGGGATTCACCCATTTCACGAGCGAAATAAAGTTCACCAGCGCCGGACTGTCGGCTTTGATTTTGAAGAGGTTTTTCAGGGCGTGCACGACTTTGACGTAAGTCTCCGCGTATTTTTCGTGAGTCAACCGCGAAACGTACGATTCCAGTATCGCCTGGGCCATGGGATCGGTTTGCCCGTCGGGTAAATAAGGCAGGAGGCAGAAAATCCGTACCAGCGCCATGGGTTCCGCTGCCGTCAAGGCCAGCCAGCTTTGTTTGACTTCGTCGGCGTCGTATTTGGCATGGAGGCGGTCGCGGATGGCGGTGGTGATTTCGTTGGGAGAGTTCCGCTGTACGAGACGGGCCTTGATGTTTTCCCAGGCCATCCGCTGCTCCAGCTCGGGAGAGACGGCGACTTCAGGCTTTTTCAATTCCGTCTCGATGTCTTTCAAACCCAATTCCTGACCGACGCCCAGACTGAGGGCCTCCGCTTCGTTCTTGCGAATACGGGTCGAGGTCGCAATGGCCTTGATGATTTGTTTCTGCAGTTCCGGTTTAATCAACCGCAGCACGGCAGTGACCGCCTGAGTCGGCGGCGCTTTTTGAGCGGGAATGAGATGTTTGACCAGGGTGGCAATCACTCCCTCGAGTTCCGGCACCTTGTCCAGACGCAACGTCAGCACGAATTTCAGGGTCCGGCCCGCCCGGCCGCCTTTTCCAATGTTATTGATAACCATCAGCCGCTGGTCGGGACTGGCAACCAGGGCCAGCAAACTTTCCGCCCGCTTGATCAATTGTTCGTCCACGTTGTCCTGATCGTTGGTGGTGACCACTAATTGTTCGATGACGGCGGGCAGGCGCTGGGCAAAGATGCCTTCGGGCGATTCGGTGTTCTGGTGGTTGTAGTAATGAAGCAATTCCAGAACGAACGAGAGCTTCAGAAAGACGTTCTTTTGGGTCTGGGCTTCGGCAGTGGTCGCCCGGCTACGCTGCATTTTCTTATGCAGGGCGGAGAGTTCCTTCTTTTTGTCTGCCGACAGGGTCGACTCCTGCTGGAGCAATGCCTCGAAATCGCTTTTGAAGGCCAGTACGATTTCCTCCGGTTTGGGGCGCGGATTCAACTTGGGATCCGTGGTCAAATCATTGAAACAAACCAGCGCCGCCTCGCCAAATTCGCGGACAATCCGTTCGCGCGGCACCTGGCCTTTGACAAAACAGCGGTTGGCCCGGATGGATTCCTGGGTAAAAAAGGAGTCCGGCTGCGCGACCAGCGACTGGAGCATTCTGGTTTCGAGAGGGGTTTCCAGTCGGATCAATTCGTCCACCGTCGGCTTGATGGCGTCGGCCAGGTCGCGTTTGGTTTGTTCCAGGACCTTCAGGATCGCCGGTTGCAGCACGTCACCCTGAATCTTGCCGTTGGCCAGCGCAGCGCAAACTTCGCTGACGTGCGAATTATGCTCCACCAGCCGGGAAACCACGACGCCGACATCACCGATGGGCAGCTTGCTGACGAGGCCGGCAATTAGATTGACCAGTTCGCCGTGTGATTTCTGGCGATGTTCGATGGTTTTTTCCAGAAGCGTCCGCAGCGCCTTGTTCGCCTGTTCCAGCACGCTGCGCTCGGCTTCCAACTGGTCCACCCGGGTCGCGAGACTGTGCCAGCCTTTCTGGATTTCCTCCATCGAGGTGACTGAACGGTTGCCGTTGTCTGCGTCTGACTGTGCCATGAGTTAATATTCCACAACTTAGACGCCTTTTTCCATTCAATTTTTGCAGGTTAAATTAAGGCCCGAAACCCGGCCCGGCCGGAAAAATTCAGTTGCAAACCGGCGTAATCGGTAGAAAGTTGCAAGGACAATTGATCGGAGGGATTCATTATGGCACACGTTATTACCAATAAATGCGTTAAATGCAAATTCACCGACTGCGTGGAGGTGTGTCCCGTGGCGTGCTTCTACGAACTGGACAACCAACTCGTCATCCATCCGGAGGACTGCATCGATTGCCAGGCCTGTGTGTCGGAATGCCCGGTGGAGGCCATCTACGCCGAGGCCGATGTACCGGAGCAATTCAAGGCGGACATCGAATTCAATGCGGCCCAGTCCAAACAAATCAAGTCGGCAGGAAAGGAAGCCATCATGAAGAAGCAGGAACCGTTGCCGACGGCCGCCGACCGGAAAAAGGAGCTCGGGTACTGATCCCGGGAGCGCCGGCATCCTGCCGGCGAGTTTCCAGATGGTGGTTTTTGATTCGCCGGCAAGATGCCGGCGCTCCCTGTCCATCAAATCCATTTTGCTTAAGCGAGTTTGAAGGTTAAGCTGCGACATGGCTTCAGAAACATTTCAGGCAAGCCGATGGACGCAGAACAGGGCAGGGGAGCCAGCCATGAATGCATGCGTCCTGCTCGTGTTGTTTTTGGGCGGGTCAGTGGTTGTGCGGGCCCAGGACGATACGATCTCAATGCCGGACCTGGTTCAAGGCGCGCAACAATGGGCGCAGGAGAATCTCGACACCAACGTTCTCAATTCGCTTCCCAGCGTGGACGACCCGCAGGTGCAACAATTCCTGCGCGAACTGGAGAAGCGTTACCAAGGCGACTACGTGGTGGACCTCGCCGGGATGCGGGATAGCGCCCGGACTGCCATAGCGGTGCTGGAAAGCAGCGATGAAACCCAGCCCTACGCCGCGTGGCTCAAGGCGCAGATGGATTACCTCGATGTGGCGGACCAAATCCGGGTTACGATTCGACCACCAGGCACTGAAACCAACCAACCGCTTCAGCCGATTCCCAATCCTCCGCCGCAAACCGAGCGGGAAATCTGGATCAAGAAAGTCGTCGACCGTCCGTGGCCGGCCCCGGCAAAGAAACTGGTGCCGGAACTGAAGCCGGTTTTCACGGCGCAGAAGGTGCCGCCGGAACTGGTCTGGGTCGCTGAAGTGGAATCGTCTTTCGATCGCCGGGCGCTGAGCCCGGCCGGCGCGGCGGGACTGTTCCAGTTGATGCCGGACACGGCCAAACGATTCGGTCTTTCCCTGTGGCCGCGGGACCAGCGTTATCAGCCGGAACCCAGCGCAACCGCCTCCGCGCAATATCTGAAATATTTATACGGTCATTTCCATGACTGGCGGCTCGCCCTGGCCGCCTACAACGCCGGGGAAGGTACCGTGCAGAAACTTCTGAACCGTTATAAAACGAACAGTTACGACGACATTGCCCGGCATCTGCCGGCGGAGACGCAGATGTATGTGCCGCGGGTGGAAGCCGTTCTCCATGAGCGCGAAGGCCTAAGTCTCGCCGACCTTTCCCTGCCAAAGGGTGACACCACGCCGGACGAGTGACGGACTTTAACAATTTTGAAGTTTATCTCCGGACACTCACCGGTAACCACAAGGTCAACTCCATAGACTCTTCGCCAGAGCAGCGATAGCGGCCAGGATAATCCCGAATATAACCACGATCATTACTGCGGCTCCAAAATGCCCTGAAATCAAAGCGACCACGAAACAGCCGATAACGATTTGGAAGGCCAGGAGTAAACCGGCCTCAAAAATACTCCAGCTTTCAAAGTGCGCGATCTTGTAAATCAAGACGACAATGATGACGGGAATAATCATCGCTCGCAGGGCGATCCCGTGATACCTCGCGTCGATAAACAACGTTATGAGCCAGACTCCGACGGCTTCGATTAGCGAAGCAATGCTGGCAATGATTGCTTCCTTCCCGAGACTCAACAACTCCAGGTCGCTCTCAATCACGTCGCCGAAAATGCTCAATAATGGGACCGCAAGACAAAGCGTGAAAAAAGCAACTGCCCAAAATGCCGCCAGTTCAATCGCTGCATGCATAGCTTGACCTAAGGATCCAAATCCTGCCGTATGGGATACGGCCGTTTCATAATTCTGCAATCCAAGTCCTTGAATTCCGTGGCTTAACCATTTTGTTCCTTCCTGGCTCCTGGCCTGCGGCTTTCGGCTTGCGGCTAGCCTCCCGCGAACACCGGTCGAAAGTTTGCCTCGGTCAGGATGCGTGCGACTTCCGCGCGTTTGTCGCCTTGAATCTCGATCTGGCCGTTCTTGACCGTTCCGCCGGTGCCACAGGCGCGCTGCATCGCTTTGGCCAGTTGCTCCTTTTCCGCCAGTCCGATGCCAACAAATCCTTTCACCACCGTCACTGTCTTGCCGCCACGTCCGGCCGTCTGCCGAATGATATCCACGCGCCCGCGGTTCTTTGGTGCAGGTTTCGATGGAGACGCGGAATCCGCTGCCGGATTTTCGGGTGCGGGCGGGAGCCCGGCACTGGACAGGGCGGCAAAGGGGTTGTGGCCCAAAGTTTGTCCACCGTCGGTCGGAATGCGTCTATGCCCGCTCATGGGTGTTGGACTAAGATGCTGAATTATTTTCGGCCTTCCCGGAGTTCAATGCTTTCAATTTCAGTCGTTAACGTTTGACCCTCAGACTTTGATTGCAGACGGCCCTGACAACAGGCTGCTACCCGAACATCGGACGAACCAGATGCACAGATCTGTCTGCCATCAGAGCCGATTAAAATATACCCCATTTCATTTTCTCTGCCACCCAGGCAAGGGTAATGTTCAAAATGCGGGGCTGACTAGTTCGTAGGTGGGTAATTTCTGTGCGCGCTGCGGACTCGGTAAGCCGTTCGGTGAAACCGCCTTCTGCGAGAAATGCCTGCTCCAATTGGCGCAGTTGCTGGTCGAGCAGGTAATTCGTCTGGTGAATCAGGCACAGCATGGTATTGGCGGCTACTTCCGGCGGAGCATTTTCGATATATGTCCTATAGGTCGCATAGGATCTATTCTCTGCATAGGCCAGGCGACGCACCACACGTGCCATCGGATGCTCCTTGCCCCACTCGACGAGACCGCGCTGTCGCAGAAAGTCTTTGTAGTCGCCTAGTAGCTCTTCGAGGCTGCCGCGCGCCACGCCCACGAGTTTCAACTCCGACTTCCTGGACGTCCCGCTGACCTCACTCCCTTCCGTAATGTTTTTGTTCCCGCTGCGCGCCGACTGTACCATCTGATCGTGGGTGCGTGATTTGCGATCAATAAACCGGTCGCAGAATTTAACCGTGGCGTCATAAACCAGCACCGACATCTGGTAGGATTGCAATTTTTCATAGCCGCCATGCGGCGGAATTAGCTTTTCAGGCTCATTCATTTTCTGCCCGTCCGTAGAAGTCCACGCAGCCGCTCGACGAACCAAAACTGCCTGCTTCGGAACAGCCCGGCAAGAGTGAAGATGGTTCAAAATGCGGGACTGAACTCTTCATGATCTTGAACAGGAGCAAACGGAGGTAACGGAGAGAATACCCCGGTCGGGAATGCCGTTGGTCGCCTCTTCACTCTCCGTTCACTCAGTTCCCTCCTGTTAAACCGGTCAATTCCTCGTGCCGCAGGCGCAATACCAAAAGCATCTGCACACGCTGGCCAATCTCGCCCAGCTGCTCCATAAACAGGATTTCCACGATGGGTTGTGACGCCATATATAAAAATCAAGAACTGACCCGTTGCAGAACTGACCCGTTGCCGGAGGAGAGGGAGATCAACCGCCGATGTTCTCTCGCATCCAGGATTCTTTCTACAAAGCACGTCCAGCCTTGATTGCCATGTAAGCACTTGCCAAGCTATACGCCATGGTAAATCTCCAGCCACGGTCTGGAAAAATCTTCAAAAAGTTGTGTTTCGCGCTGCTGGCCGTAACCGTCTGCGGAGCCCGGTATGCGGCGAATGAGAAACCAGCCCCCCCGCCAAAAGAATTACGTACCGTTCCCCGGCAACTTTGCGTTGGTCTGCAATGGGAATCCATCCCCGGATCAATGGCTTATGAAATTCAACGGGCTCAAACCCCCGATGGCCCATTCAAGGCGTTACCTAACAAACTTCCGCAATTGACCATTTACAATGATTTTATTGGTCAAGGCGGCGTGGATTTCTACTACCGGGTCCGCAGCGTACAAACGAATGGCCAAGGTCATCTTTTGCCTTCGGATTGGTCGCAGCCGGTGATTGGACATGCCGATGCGCTGGACCAGGATCAATTGCTTACGGAAGTGCAAAGGGCAAGCGTTGATTATTTCTACCTATACTCTCATCCCACATCAGGGTTGGCGCGCGCTTCCGTCAGGAAAGACCCCGACATATGTGCCATCGGTGCGAGTGGCATGGGGTTTTTCAACCTTGGGGTGGGGATTGAAAGGGGATTTATCACTCGCAACGAGGGCGCCGAACAGGTTTTGAAGGAACTGAAATTTCTCTCCGGCAAGGCGGAGCGTTTTCATGGCGCTTTTCCGCATTTTATCAATGGTGAAACGGGTGTGGTGATTCCTTTCAGCAAATATGATGACGGCGCTGATATTGTAGAAACCGCGTACCTGATGGAAGGCGTCCTGTTTGCGCGCGAATATTTTTCCGGATCGGACCCTGGAGAAGTTGAAATCCGGGGACTGGCGGACCAGCTCTGGCGTGATGTGGAGTGGGATTGGTTTGTGAACAAGACCAATGGGGTTCCGGCGATGATTTGGCATTGGTCGCCAAAATACGGCTGGAAGAAAAATCTTTATATTTTAGGGTTTAATGAATGTCAGATTGTGTACGTGCTGGCCCTGGCCTCGCCGACGCATCCGATAGAAGCCAGGTCCTATTGGGAAGGATGGGAGTCGGCGGACTACGCCTCGGATCGCACTGAATTTGGAATTCATTTGGAGCTAGGGAGCCGCACTGCCATCGGCCCGCCGCTTTTTATGACGCAATTTTCCTATTTAGGTTTGGATCCTCATCAAATCTATTTTCATGGCAGGAGTTATTTTGACCATTTCACGGATTTTTGCCGGGTGCAAATCGCCTATGCTGCGTCTAAAAGCAAAATTTACAGAGGGTATGGCCCGCTTTGGGGCATTACTCCCAGCTCGGGACCGGACGGTTACCGGCCATTTGCACCGGGAGTGCGGGACACCGGCACGCTGGCTCCGACGGCCGCACTTTCTTCCATGCCTTATGTCCCCGACGAGAGCATTGCTTGTCTGCTGGAAATGTATCAAAAATACGGCTCCACCTTATGGGGCCCGTTTGGGTTTTATGATTCATTCAATTTGAAGCGCGATTGGGTCTCAAAAACCTATTTATGTATTGATGAAGGTCCGATTGCGCCGATGATTGAAAATTACCGTTCGGGCCTGTGCTGGAAGATTTTTATGAAATCCGAGGAGATACAATCGGTGGTAAAGCTGCTGAACGATGGTGAAATTTCGCATTCCAGCACGACTGCAGGACCTGAAATGGACACCAAAGGAGTTAAATGAAAGTTCAAGTCGGGTAATAACTGACGTGACTACACCTTTTGGGGCTAAGGTAACTCTCAACTCTGAACTCTCCACCAACAACCAGCGTTGTTTTTGCCGTCTCCCGGCAAGAGCGAAGATGGTTCAAAATGCGGGACTAACTCATTTTTGAACAGGAGCAAACGGAGGTAACCGAGAGAAAAACCCCGGTCGGGAATGGCGTTGGTCGCCTCTTCACTCTCCGTTCACTCAGTCCCCTCCTGTTAAACCGGTCAACTCCTCGTGCCGCAGGCGCAATACCAAAAGTATCTGCACACGCTGGCCCATCTCGCCCAGCTGCTCCATAAACAGGATTTCCACAATGGGTTGTGACGCCATATATCAAAATCAAGAACTGACCCCAATGGCCCTGTCATAATTCCGTAAGCGTTGGCTGGGTTGGCACACTGTCTCAGGCCCTGTTTTGAGATTGACATTCTCTACTGGAGTATATAAGATTCATGCAGGACTTGGCACAGTAGGTTGATTCACTCAGCAGACGAACGCTTATGAAGCTAAAAGCCTTTTTCCGTTGGTTGGCGGCCGGTTTTGTGGTGGGCTGGTGCATCTTCACCGGGGCAATCTTGTCCGCATCCGCCGATGTCTTCACCGTCGACCCCACGCAAAGCTCCCTGACGCTCTCTGGCAGTATCTTTGGGAATGCCATTGCGCCACAGGGACCGGGAAGTCTGACCACCACCTATGTCGGCACCATTCAGGCCACCCAGACTGTGAGCACGATACAATTTACCGGGTCGAGTCTCATAACCGCGCAGACCAATGGAAGCTGGCAGCCGCTGGCAGGTGGTGGTGCGGGCAATGCCCCGGCCGATTATGGCGGCGTTGCCACCAGCGTCGCGGCCACGGCCTACGCGGCCTTCCGCTCGATCGTTTTGGATGTCACCAATGCTCCGGTCCCCGTCACCAACGGCCAGTTCAGCGCGAGCAGCCTGACCTTTTCGTTTTCCACGAATGTAGCCGGCGCGTTGGATTACCGTTATAGCGGACTGGCCTCCGGCTCGGGCTCCAAACTTGCGAGCGGCAATTCGACCAACAACGTGGCCACCCTTGCCACCCTGACCACGAATGGGAATACACTGACGCTCACGCTGGGAGTAAATGTTAAATTTACCTTCACCCTGGTTTCGTCCGGCGACACCATCGTGAACGTGGTGGGGCAAATCGTGGCGACCCGCAGCCTGACCGCATCGCCATTGGTGCTGCAGACTCCCACGGTGACGAATCAGGTGGTGACGCTGAAGTGGCAAAGCCCAGCGGGACAATTTTTCCAGGTGCAGTCCTCTTCGAATTTAATCGCCTGGCAAACCAACGCCAGCGGCATCACCTCGGGCTCAACCAGCTATATCTGGACCGCCACGAACCTGGCCCCGAAGGGATTTTACCGTCTTGCGCATTAAGGCAGGGAGTAAAGCGTCAAAAGCGGGGACTGACGCCTTGAGGTTTCCAGCAGGGCGGAAGTGTCAAAAGTGAGGATTGCCCCGTTTAATATCAAGGAGTGACTGGATTGTGATACGTTTGAATCTTGTTTGAATGAAAACTCGTGGCGCAATGATCCGGACACGGCAACCGTTTCCCGCTGGCAGACGCATCGGGTGGCTCATGCTGCTGCTGTTGGTTGCGCTCGCAAATCCTTCCGCCGCCCGGGCGCAGGCCGGATTCGTGGACCCGAGCTTCCTCAATAACCTGTCCGGACCGAATTCCTGGGTCTGGGCTCTCGCCCTGCAACCGGATGGCCGGCTGCTCGTCGCCGGCCAATTCACCAGCTTCAATGGCGTGCCCGGGGGTGAGGTGGTTCGCCTGGGCGCCGATGGCCGGGTGGATACCAACTTCAATGCCAGGGTTACGGCGGGCGATCCCACCATCCACAGCGTGGCCGTCCAGCCCGATGGCCGGGTGTTGATCGGCGGCATGTTCACCGGTATCAACGGCGCCACCTGCATCCGGCTCGCGCGCTTGAATGCCGATGGCACCCTGGATTCAAACTTCGTGGCCTCGGTCAACAGCAGCCAATCGTTTATCACCGTCAGCCACCTGGGCCTGCAAACGAATTCGCAAATTGTGATCGGCGGCTGGTTTGAAACCGTCAACGGCGCGCCCCATACCAACATCGCCCGGCTCAACAATAATGGCAGCCTGGACACCGGCTACAACGCCCAGATTGACACTCCGCCCAATGCGCTGGTCATGTCGGCGGACGGCAGAGTCCTGATTGGCGGTGCGTTCAGCACCGTCAACGGCCAGGCCCGCGCCCACCTTGCGCGCCTGGATACCAACGGGACGTTGGACGCCACGTTCCTGCCCGTCACCGACGGCAACGTGGACAGCTTTGCCCCCCAACCGGACGGGAAGATTGTCATTGGCGGAGGCTTCACCACTGTCAATGGAGTGGCTCGCTACCGGATTGCCCGCCTGAACTCCAACGGCAGCCTGGACACCAACTTTCAAAATGGCCTGGCCGGCGCCGACAGTTACGTCGGCTGCGTCGCCGTGGATCCTACCGGCAAAGTTCTCGTGGGCGGACAGTTTTCCAGCATGAACGGCGTGGGCCGCACCAACGTTGCGCGCCTCAACAGCGATGGCAGTCTGGACACCAACTTCCTCGCGAACACGGACTCCTTTCTGGAGTTGATGGTGGTCCAACCCGATTCCCGGGTGATTATTGAGGGCAGCTACATCACCAGCGTGGACGGGCGGAGTCGCAATCGCCTGGCGCGATTGCAAAGCAGCAACGCTCCTATCCTCGGCCCGCCCCGATATTCCGGCGGGGTATTTTTCTTTGATGTGAACGCCGTTGCCAGCCAGACCTACGGCGTTGAGGCGTCAACAAATCTTCCGGCGAACTGGAGCCCGGTATTGTCCACCAATGCGGCCTTTGACAACTTCACCTTTTCCGACCCGAACCCGACTCAATTCCCCCGCCGTTTTTTCCGGGTCTATAAATCGCCCTGAGCTCCATCGGGCCAAACCGATTTTCCATTTCCGACATTCAATGTTGGATGTTCGATGTTTCCGCGACGGGCTGTGACGCCATATATCAAAATCAAGAACTGACCCGTTTCCGCCAGCTACGCTCAGGCCGAGGCGCTGATCGAATCGGGCGATGTTTTACAGGCGAAAGAACTGTTAATTGAAGCCGCGCTCGTGGAGCCCGCCGCTGTTTTCATCCAGGAACAGCTGAAGACATTGGCAAGTGACGGCTGACCAGCCTTTTCATGCCATACGTGACTGCGGCTCCATTCCTCGTTACGAGTCAAATTGGTAGATCTGAATGCCTAGGAAATATTCCAACTTTAGGATTCTGATTGATTGAGCCACGAAAGATACGAGGCAATTCATCAGGCGCATTTCTGTAGAGAACAACCATACCAGCTGTGTACTTGTAGCCAAGTCCTCTATAGTAGCAGGACGGTTCCATTTCTGCAGAGAGTTCGATGAGTCGCCTCTTCGAAGCTTCATCTAAAATATATGAATAATCATGCAGCGGTCGAGCGGATCTCGAATGCACATATTTCGTGATGGGCTCAACACCTATACGTCCAAGTTGATGGACTCCCTCTTCGCAAATGCTGGGGACGAGAAAGAACTCAGAAAATGAACCAAAGATATAATCGCCAATGAATTCTCGGACCTCCGCAAACTGGTCACCAGTCCCGACAAAATCATCAACATAGACAATCGCACCATCACCAAGTTGGCTCGTCATTTCGTTAAAGCCTCTGATATTTCTTGAATCGACCAATTTGCAGCCTAGTCTATCCAGTCCAGCCCGGTTTCTTAGAAAATTCAGCATTACTGGACTACTACTCCCGGCGTCATCAATTTGGACGTAAATGACTTTATCCGGCGGAATTCCAGCCTCTCTGAGGCGATGGAGAAGCCGGCGATTTAACTCCAACAGCGCTCGTTGGACATCCCGCTCGTTCAAATATAGGATGGAATCCAGCAACGACAACACGAGCTTCCGGTCTTTAGGGTCCTGAAACTGGTTGAGCCAGCGCATAAGAGATTCTTTGGTTATAGGCTGAGGCTCATAACCCTGAAACTTTTGAACGGCGCGCCTACATTTCCACCACTCGTGCAACATCATTTCCCCTTGATCTTACCGCCGCTGGATGGTGCGTCACCGCCTTCGAGTTTGGCCATCAATTTGTCGGCGTAGTCACGGACTTTCCTAAGGGCATCACGCAGTTCCTTTCGATCTAAGGTATAGTCGACTTTCAACCGGTCGATATCTTTCAGAAATTGATTGCAGGCGTCCACTGCACCTTGGATTCGACGGTTATCAACAACGAACTCGTCGAATGCTTCCCTCGTTTCCAAATTGATGTCCCGAACGTACTTATCAAGGCGATGAAGCACAGCTTCGCGATTATTTTCTGCGACTTCATATGCTTCCATGATCCTGCGGAAGTGAATGACACTTTTTATTTGGCCGGCACGGTACTTTGCAAGTAGGGCGTCGATGACTCCGTCGCGAGTGAATTCCTTAGCGAGTTTTGGTAGCCGCTCGATCACAAGACTCAAGACGGGATGCAGCTCGATCCAAAAATTCGACGGGATGCGTGTTTCCGGATTCGAGTCGAGAGACAATTGCTGGTACTTATCCGGAACATCAAGCAACTTCTTGCAGCGCTCTACTTGCGGTTCACTCAAGCCGGTCAATTTACAAAGTGTATCATTGTCCGTCTCACCTAACGTCTCCATAACCGTTTTCAGACCCAATGCTGTCGGCATAAGTTCCCACTGTTCTCGAAAATTGTGGATGGAGAACATGTAAAGAAGCCCCGCAATTTTCGTCGGAGGCTCAACGACATTCGCTGGTATCGTGAGCTGCTTCCCAGATTCTTCAAGTTCAACGCAGCAGCGGTACCTTCGTTCCCCATCAAGAATGGAATACTTTTGCTGTCCTTTTGGACGAAAGACTGTTATCGGCACCAGCACACCATGCTCGCTAATGTTCTTCTTGAGTGCTTCCAATTGCGGGAGGTCGAACAAGTGTCGGGGATTATTGCGGCTCGCGATGATATCGGTCGTTGACAACTGGATGAGGGAGCCACTCGGAACGACGCCGGCGGTTCCAGTGGTGAGTTTCTTTGCTAACATAGTAATCCTTTCATTGCTGAAATCTTCAACTTCTTATTTCTACTAACAGGGCGGTTGAACACCAGAATTTCTGCCGCCCTGCGACGGTGTTTAGAAAAGCCGGCAACATTCCGCTGGGTATACACCTTTTGGATCTGCCAACCACCAAATGCATCGAGCGCTTCAGGGCAATAAGCGTAGCTCAGTACGAATCGAACGCGGCGCCTGTGAAGTCTTTTTAAAGCATTACCCAATCGCTCGAGATCCTTCAAACCAAATGTTTGAGGTCCATATTGTCGAAAGATTCTACGGTTATCCAGTGCGTATGGGGGATCCAAATAAACAAAATCACCTTCGCGAGTTTTATCTAAAATGGTTTCAAAGTCTTCGGAATGAATTCGCGCAGTTTTGAGTCTTCGAGACCACTCCGCCAGCTCGGCCAAGTTTGGTAAACTTCCAGTGCCTTCGGGTGCAAAAGGGACATTAAACTCACCCATCCCGTTTGTGCGATAAATGCCATTAAAACAGAAGCGGTTTAGAAACAAGAAGCGTGCGGCGCGCTCAGAGTCGTCACGAAATTGCTTCTGGCTTCGGATTTGGTAGTAGCTCTTCCTTCCTTGTGGGATTGCCCGCAATCGGTTGAAAACCGCGCGAGGATGATCTCGAATCTGTAGAAAAGTCTGAACCAAATCGACGTTGATGTCGTTCAAAATGGCACGACGAGGGTTGATTGCAAGGAAAAGGCATGCGGATCCCATGAAGGGCTCGACGTAGCGAGAATAGTTCTGGTTCCAAAACGGTTGGATTTTGGGTAGCAGCTTCCGTTTGCTACCAGCCCAGCGAAGGAATGGTTTCATGCAGCCTCCATTCCCGATCGCTTCAGGCCCGGTCGCAATTTTCCAGCCGAAGGGCCAATTCGCGAAACGTTTGTCGCTGTAAAGTTGTACTGATCCATACCCTTTACTATGGTGTCGAAAGCACGACGTGCCGCACGACAAATCAAAATCTCGTTCAATCTAAAATTTCGAGAGCCATTAAGCGCTGTCACTTTTCTTTCACGCTCATGTACTGCGGTAGATCATTATAGGAAATGAAATTCGCTTCCAAAGCCGCTGCCTTGTTAAGAATGAAAGTCCGCACATGACCTTTGCTTCGCATTTCCTTCTGAATAGTGATCCCCCAATCCATCTGTTGCTCGACAGCGCTGGGCCTTATGGTCTTGCCAACTTGCTTCGAGAATTGGGCAGCCAACTCAGCAAGAATTGCCTTGAACTGCACCTTCTTGTCGGTCGGTGAACGAGAGCCAGCCCACTCGCGGTGTGGACCAAATTCATGCAGTAGACGAGCGTACATCGACTTACGCATCTCATCGGTCCAGAATGCAGACTTCATTGTTACCTTTCCCAAATTGTGACAATGGTTCGTCGACCACCTCCGCGACTCGATACGCACCCACGATAACCGGGCAGTTGCATTGCACTAATATAATCCCAATCGAACTAGGATGTCGGAGCTTCTTTCGCTGAAATGCCCAAGGTCGCGAAAACCAGTGTCGGGTATTGTGGTACTGATACCTGTGCAAGCGGATTGCCTTCCGGCATGGCCCGAAAATCTGCGCACAAGCGCTTCGTCCACTACAAACCCGACTGACATGAGTTCGAGTGTGCTCCGAAGAGGCTCGCGCGTCAATAACGCGCTGGCAGTTTGCAGATGGAGGATGAGAGACGAGAAATCCGCCTTCGCCAAGGCTTCCGTCTTCGCGAGGCTTCGTTGCGACAGGTCGCCTCACTGGCAGGCCACGTAAAAGGCTTGCTGCCTCACGTGGCAGGCTATGGTTTCAATACCGCACGCGATAGAACACTTTGGCCCCCAGCCGGTTCGTCATGACCACGGTTGCGTTGGTGCTCGCGGCGGTGAGCGTCTGGGAATCTGACCAAAGGGAAAGCTTCGTACTACTTTGAATATAGTAGGGCAGACCGGGTTCGAGGTTGAGGACCGTCAGATTAAAATTGGCGCCGTTGCGCCCGAGGTTTAACTGCACTCCAACGCCCTGGAAGGCCAGGGTGGCAAGAAACGCATGCACTTTGGTGGTCGGATGTATGATACAAACATCGAACACCGAACAGCCAATCCCGCAATGTGGGACTGAACATCGAACCAAAGGGAGCCGGCGCGCACGGAGTGACGCGCCCTACCTTTTGTGTGGTCCAACGGCTTGGTGGAAGTTTCCCGCGTTGGTGGCCGGGTTCCACTTGGAAAACCGTGTAACCTTGAACCTCAGCTGACGGTGCCCTACCAAATTGGGCGATAGAACGGCGCGCACGGAGTGACACGCCCTACCATTTGTGTGGTTCGCAAATTTCAGAGGACATCTCATTGGCACATCGGAATTGACAGTCGTAGAAGCCGGATTATCGTGTTTGGGATACACGGAGTTGCACCAAGGAAGCCATATATTTCTGTGATCACATAAATATGAACGAAAAAATTGTACAAATAATTCCCGCCGATGATTGGTTTGCCGTGTTCAAGATGGATGACGAAGCTGAATTGTCACTGCCTCTGAACTGTTGGGCCCTGTGTCAGGAGGAGGATGGTTCTTCCAGGATCGAGGGCATCTACGTGGATGCAGCCGGTGATTGCACTGCGGCCAAATCGGCCACCAATTTCGTACGTTACAAAAGACTTTCAACGGGTGTCACCTGACACATTGAAAGTTTCCGTGAATATGTCAGGAATGGAGCATGGAGATTTTTCCCATTCGGTAAATTGGTTGTGTTCTAGGTCCACACCGGAAGAACAATAAAGAAATGTTGTAAAAAACAGGACTGAAGCAAATTATGATTAAAACCAAGTCAATATCGGAAGAAGCGCTGGAGCAGATTTTTACCAAGGCAAGGACTCACAGTGTCTGGCTGCCGGAACCGGTGAGCGATGAACTGCTCCATCAAATTTACGACCTGATGAAATTCGGACCGACCAGCGCCAATTGCTGTCCGGCGCGGATTGTGTTTGCGAAATCCAAGGAGGCGAAGGAAAAGCTGCTTCTGTGCATGGCCGAAGGCAACGTGGAAAAAACCAGGACCGCGCCGGTAACCGCGATTATTGCGTATGACCTGGAATTTTATGAGAAGCTGCCCAAGCTTTTTCCATACGCTCCGGCGCGCTCATGGTTTGCCGGAAATCAGCCGTTGATTGAGTCCACGGCTTTTCGCAATGGAACGCTGCAAGGCGCTTACTTCATAATTGTCGCACGCTCGCTTGGGCTTGACTGCGGGCCGATGTCGGGCTTTGACAATGCCAAGGTAGATGCTGCTTTTTTTCAAGGGACTTCCTGGAAATCGAATTTCGTTTGCAATCTCGGCTACGGAGATTCCAGCAAGCTTCATCCGAGGTCCACGCGTCTAGAGTTTAGTGAGGCTTGTAAAATCCTGTAAGGCCGCTCACGGGTGTCCTGCTCATTGGGTGCTACCCGCTCGCGCGGGCCGGATGGCTGACGCGCGACTTTCCGTCAGGCGGAAAAGGGAGCCGGCGCGCACGGAGTGACGCGCCCTACCTTTTGTGTG
>JBGPDH010000028.1:0-20939 GCA_041482195.1 Verrucomicrobiia bacterium | reverse complement strand
CCTCGGCCTGATTCATTACAACATGCCGGAGCGCCAGCAGCTTTCCGAGGTCAGCCGTGTTAAAAACCACGTCCACGGCCTGATCCAGGAGCCCATCAAGGTATCGCCCGACCAGTTCATCGGCGACGTCCTCGCAGTAATTGAGCAGAAAAAATTCGGGTTCAGCACATTCCCGGTCGTGGACAAGAAAGGACGGTTGGTCGGCCTGCTCTCCGGCCACGTCGTCAAACCGCGTTACGCCAAAAAGAAGGTTTCCGAGGCGCTGACGCCGCGTGCCCAGGTCCATACCATCAAGCAAAAGGATTTGGGCAAGGACCCGATTGCCCGCGCGGACAAATTTTTCACCGAACATATCGGCATCCATAAATTACTGGTGGTGGACGAGGACGACCGGTTGCAGGGGTTGATCACGATGAGTGACGTGGAGCGCATCACACAGGAACGCAACGCGCAGTTCAAGCCGGCGCGGGACGCCCACTTCCATCTCATCTGCGGCGCCGCGGTCTCGGCCACGCGCAACGCCTTCGGTGAACTGGACCGGGACCGCATCCTCAATCATGTGGGAGGACTGGTCGAACGCGGTGTAGACGTAGTGGCTGTATCGACCGCCCACGGGCACAGCAAAGGCGTGGGAGACATGGTAAAGGTCTTGCGGGATGCTTTCCCGAAACTGCCCATTATTGCCGGTAACGTCACCAGCGCGGCGGGCGTGGAATTTCTCGCCGACTGTGGCGCGAATGCCATCAAGGTGGGCCAGGGACCGGGCTCGATTTGCACCACGCGCATTGTCGCCGGCGTCGGCATTCCCCAAATGACCGCCCTTTACGTCAGCGCGAGCGGGGCGGCGAAGAAAAAGGTTTCCATCCTGGCCGACGGTGGCATTACCAAATCCGGCGATATTGTGAAGGCGTTGACGCTTTCGCAGGCGGTGATTTGCGGCGGGATATTTGCCGGCTGCAACGAAGCGCCGGGTGAGGTCATCGAAATCAGTGGTAAATATTACAAGCAATACCGCGGTATGGGCAGTTTCGCCGCGATGAAAGCCGGCTCGGCGGCGCGGTATGGTCATCTGCCCAACCCGACGCAGAAGGTCGCGCCCGAAGGTGTCGAGGCGCTCAAGGAAGCCTGCGGTTCGGTGGACCGTGTGCTCGCGCAGCTGATCGGCGGCATCCAGAGCGGCATGGGTTATCTGGGCGCGGCGAACCTGGCGCAACTCCGGGACAAAGCGCGGTACATCCGGGTCAGCCCCGCCGGGATGCGCGAAGCGGCCCCCCACGACGTGGTCGAACTAAAGACGGGGAATTAGTCGGTAGTTAACAGTTGGCAGTCAGCAGTTGAAAGTCAGTAGGTCACAGGTGGTGGCTATTTGCTCTCGTGATCGCGACCAATGGACTTCCAGTAAGAATTGAGTTGCGGTGCGAGGTTGTCTACTAACGGCTTTATCTTCTTGACGTCGGCGGGTGTGAGAAGCTTTCGCTTGAACGCCCTTCTGAGAAAATGTTGCGTTTCATTCAACGAGCCTCGCGCAATTTTTACAAAACGCCGGTTGTCCTGGAAATCGTGGCGGCCGGTTCCTTCGGCAATGTTCGCTCCAATACTGTCTGCGCACCGGACGATTTGCTTGCCGACCGTGTCACGAGCAAATCTGTCCCAGCAAAGAGCAATATTCCAGATTTCGTCTGCAAGTTCCTCAGACAACTTGTAAACCCGAAGGTTTTCAAAATTTGTCCTGCTCATGATTTAGAGTACCACCATATCTGGCAATCTGAGTCTATCGACTACTGCTGACCCACCGTTGTATGTCTGCTACGAACTACTAACTACTGACTACCAACTGCCGACTAACAGCTAAAATTCAATTGGTTCATTCAGTTTTCCGCACTGGGCACAGCGCGAGCGGTCGACGTCCGGGTCGTCCGTGTAAACATAGCCGCAGTTGGCACAGCGGAAAATGCGGTCCTCGGCGTGGGTCGGCCAGAACCGGCGCCGGCGCATTTCAGAATAAATCGTCAAGGCACACAACGCCCCCAGCGCCAGCGTCACATAGATTACAATGAGCCAGTCGGCGGACATACTATAACGCACCGGGGTTGTTCGTTGCCGGGAGCGGAATGGTGCACCACTTGAAAATCAGTTCGCCGAGGGTCAAATCCGGACCGGGCGCAAACCGGGCAGTGCGGGCCAGTGCCAGCGCACGCTGGTCGGGGGTGACTACGTGCGGGTCAGCGGGGGCGTATCCGCTTGATGACAACAACACCGCGGAAACCACGTCGCCCGCGGCATTGACGAGTACCTGTACCGTGCTGGGCGCGATCACGTCCGAGCCTGGCCACGACGGCAATTTCATCGGCGTCAGCAACGGTCGCCGGGCAATGCCGCCTTCGATGCGCAACGTCGAAGCATCGGCAAACTTCGGTTCCTGCGGCACCAGCGGCACGGCAAATTGCGCGGCTGGTTTTAAATCAAACTTAAAGGCGGTAAACCGGTTCGTTTCCATGAACTGATTGAAAACGGCACCCAACGCGTCAGCCGGAAGCGGCAAAAAACGTGGCTTTTCCGTCCATTCCAACGGCCGAAATCCCACGCGGGTCGGCTTCAACCAGGCTTGCCAGGCAAAACTTTCGCTATTGGGCAGCGCGAACAGGGTGGGATTGTTCAGCAGCAACCATTCGCTTGAGCCGGCCATCAGCTTCAGGTGCGTCACCTGCGCGACCGGACGCGAGGCAATCGGTTTTCGTGCGCCAAAAACAAAAATCAGCGCGAGGTGCGCAACCAGGACGAGCGCGATGAGGAAAAACCAGCGGCTCAATGGCCATGAGCCTTTGCGCCGCGGTTTTGTTTCGTCGGGCATATTCAATTCGCCGGAATCCGGATTCATGGCTGGCCGGACTCAGCGGACACCGGAGGCAGGGTGGCCAGCAGGACATCGCGAATGCCGGCATCACGCGCGACCAAGGTCAGATGAACCAACTGGCCATAGGTCACGGTTTTGTCGGCCTGCACCACCAGCGTGAGCGTTTCGCCGGAATTCTTCAGGGCAGCCGCCAGATCTGATTTCAACTCGTTTTCGGTGACGATTTGATTCGCAAAGAAAAGGCGTCCCTGGGCATCAATCGCGACGGCCACCGTTGGGTTGTCCGTGCCGGGCAAATCGCCGGCGGCGGGGAGGTGCAACGACAGGCCCGGCGTGGGCAGGAACGCGACGAGCATCAGAAATATGATTAGCAGAAAAAAAACCACGGCAAACGGCGCCACGTCCAACGCGCTGCGCAACAACCGGGCATTCCGCGGGAATTTCATGGGGACTTCGGACCACCGTTTTCGGTGACGATGTTGACGATTTCCGCCGCGGCACGTTCCATGTCCAGGACGATTTTGTTGATGCGGCTGACCAGATAATTGTAGCCGGCGTGGACGGGGATGGCCACGGCGATGCCCGCCGCCGCACAGATGAGCGCCTGCCAGATGCCTTCGGTCAACGAATGCTCGCCAAAGACGTGCGCGTAGAGGCCCTGTTCCTGCAATCGCATAAAAGTTTGAATGAAACCAATCACCGTGCCGAGCAGGCCCAGCAACGGTGCCAGTTGCGCGAGGGTGGCGAGCAGGTTCAAACGTTCCTCGAGCAGCGGCACCTCCGTCAGTCCCGCCTCCTCTACCGCCTCCCGCACACGGTCGCGGCCCCGGTCGCGATTGAGAATCGCCGTTTTGACGAGGCGCGCGACCGGACCGGGCGTGGCGTCACAGATGGAAATGGCTTCGACCACGTTTTCGCGCTTGAGGACATTCCGCACCCCGTTGAGGAATTCCGCGGAATTAATCTGCGAGCGGTGACAATAGAGCACGCGCTCGATAAAAACCACCAGCGCTATGGCGGCGGCAATCAAAATCAGCCAGATCACCGGGCCTCCAGCGGTCAGGAATGTGGGCAACATGCGACCTATATAGGCCGTGGCAGCCCAAGTTCAAAGCGCAAAATGGCAGCGGTTTGATCGTCCTCGTCGTTCTCCTCGTTCTCGTCATTGAAGATCCCAGGACGAGAACGGGAACGAGGAGGAATTTTTCCCTCGTCACTCCACGCCGAGTTTGTATTCTCCGCCCATGGAAAAACCTGATCAACTCCGCGAATTGTTCCGCAGGCAGAAAGCCCTGAACGAGCGCATCGGCGTCCGGACCGATGGCATGAGCGAGGCGGACCAGACGAAGTGGATTTTGAATTATTGTCGCGCCATGACGCAGGAAATCGCGGAACTGACCGACAGCGTGCCGTGGAAATGGTGGGCGAAGTACCAGAAGTTCGACGCCCAGAATGCGCGCGTCGAAGTGGTGGACCTGTTCCACTTTCTCATCAGCCTCGCCCAGGTGCTCGGCCTGAGCGCCGACGACGTGTTCGACGCGTATGTCAAAAAGAACGAGGTGAATTTCAAACGGCAGGAGAGCGGTTATACGGTCAAAGACGAAAGCGACAACAAACACATTTAGAAAAAGTGACACGTGGCAAGTGACAAGTGACAAGCGAACGCGTCTGCGGGGGCCTTTCCTGTCACTTGTCACCTGACACCTGACACCTTAAACGCATGGGCTGGATTTTCAAAGACGAACCGTCCGCGCCGTCGGACCCCAAGACCGAGCGCAACCGGGTCATGCTCCTGGCGTTGCCGTTTGCGTTACTGGGACTGGCAGCCCTGGTCATGTTCGTACACGATCTTTTCGGTGGGATACCGAAGCAAAGGGCCATCACCATCCTGAGCTTTATCGCCGCCTGCATCGGGTTCGTAGCGCTCATCTTCGGCATCAACGCCAAGAAAATGGCGTTGAAAACTTCCGGCCTCAAATCGTCCACGGCGGAAACTTCGGAAAAACCTTGGCTTAAACGGAAGGACTGGACGACCGGACGGATCACCTCCGGTGCGCGCAAATCGGTTATTTTGCTGTGGATTTTTGTGGTTTTCTGGCTGGGCTTTTCCGCCGTCATCACCCTCCTGGTCGTCCCGCCGGAATGGCGCAAAGGCAATCACGCGGCACTCATTGCCCTGATATTTCCTGTGGTGGGCCTGGCCGTGCTGGTTTTTGCCGTCACTACCACGCTCGCCTGGCGGCGGTTCGGCCAGTCTTTTTTTGAAGCAGCCGCAATGCCCGGCGCCCTCGGCGGCACGCTGGAAGGCATGATCCAAGTGCCTGCGCGCCTGCAGCCCGAACACGGACTGCACCTGCGGTTGAGTTGCCTCCGCCGCACAACCAGCGGCACCGGCAACAGTCGCAGCACCACCGAAAAAATTCTCTGGCAGGACGAAAAATGGCTGCGACCTGATTTGCCGCAAACCGATATGAACGCCACCGGTATCCCGGTTTATTTCAAACTGCCAACCGACCAACCGGAATCAACGACCTCGCAAGGCGACGGGATTCATTGGCGGCTGGAAGCCTCGGCCAAAGTACGCGGACCGAATTACCATGCCACTTTCGAAGTGCCGGTGTTCAAAGTGCCCGACGCGCCGGCGCCCGGCGACGATCCGACCGCGCAATACCAGATGTCGCTGGACGAAATCCGGCAACAGATTCATTCACACGTCGTGGTCAATGATTTGGCCGATGGCGGGAAGGAATTCGTTTTTCCGGCCGGGCGCAATCCCGTCTTCGCGGGTGGTGCGACTGCGTTTCTCGTCATCTGGACCGCCGTCATTGTGTTCCTCCTCTGGAAACACGCGCCATTCATTTTCCCGCTGGTATTCGGCGCGATTGATTTGCTGATGGCCGCGTTTGCGTTTGATCTCTGGTTCCGACGCAGCCGCGTGATGGCAACGCCATCACAGGTGCAGATTGAAACCGCGTGGCTTGGCTTTAAGAAACAACAAACGCTCAAGGTTGCCGAGGTGACCAGTATCGCGACCGACGTCGGCAGCTCCGCCGGTCACACGGCTTATTACGATTTGAAAATCCGGACGCGAGACGGACGTTACTTCACGGCAGCGAAAAGTCTCGGCAGCAAACCCGAAGCTGACTGGCTGGTCCGCCAAATGGTGGCCGCGGTGAAAAACTCGCCGTAAAAAATACTCGCAATCGGCGCGGGCGGTTTCACAATTCGACCGGATGGCCCACCCCCGTTCCAACCAGGTCCCGCCTCGCTGGCGCAAGGAAGTGGCAAGCGTGCTTATTACCGAAGCACAGCTCGCCAAGCGCGTACGGACTCTGGCACGGGAAATCGAGCGCGACTTTCGCGGGCGCGAAACGGTCGTCATCTCGCTCCTCAACGGCACCGTGATGTTTCTGGCCGATTTGTTGCGGCATCTGAGCCTGCCGCTCCGGCTCGATTTCCTGGGCGTCTCCAGTTACGGCGAAGGCATAAAACCCGGGGAACTGATTTTCACGAAGGAACTGCGACTGGACGTCCGTGGACGCGACGTGCTGCTGGTCGACGACATTCTGGACACGGGCCAGACCTTGAACCGCGTGCTGCCCAAACTCCGCGCACTCAAGCCGCGCCGGATCAAAATCTGCGTGCTACTCGACAAACCCGCACGCCGGATGGAAGCCATCGAGGCGGATTACGCCGGATTCACCGTGCCGGACGAATTTGTCGTCGGCTATGGACTGGACTTCGCTGAGCGCTACCGCAACCTGCCCTTCGTTGGCGTACTGCATCCGCACATTTACAAACAGGCATGCAAACGAATTAATAGCAAGTAGGGCAATAACGAACATACCAGGTAAATACAATGAACAAACGTAGTTTGTTGCAGTGTTGGAAATTCCGCCAGTCGTATCAGCCGAAACTGCCGTGCGGGTTCAAATTGTTAAGGATTCAAAGGCGAAGCGATGAAACTTTCACAAAATGAAAAAATCGGTCTTCTTCTTGGGATAATCATTGTGATTGTGATTGCTACAATCATGCATTTCGTTTTGAAGCAAACTCCATTGATTATCTCAAATCCAAATTAGAACACCACCGGGATTGTTTCGTCGGCTTGCCTCGATTTGCTTGTTGCCGTAAACTTTTACCTTTGGATTTTCCAACAGGACAACGTCCATGGCCCAATTAAACGACAATTATCTCAAACTCAAAGCCGGTTATCTGTTTCCGGAAATCGGCCGGCGAGTAAAGGTGTTTTGTGACGCCAATCCCGAGGCCGCCAAACGCCTCATCCGCTGCGGCATCGGCGACGTGACCGAGCCGTTGCCGCCCGCCGCCATCACCGCCATGCACAAGGCCATGGACGAAATGGCCGTGCGCGAGACGTTCCATGGGTACGGCCCGGAACAGGGCTACGATTGGTTGCGCGCCGCCATCGCGCAAAATGATTTCCGCAACCGCGGCTGCGACGTGGCAGACGACGAGATTTTCGTCAGCGACGGGACCAAATGCGACACCGGCAACATCCTCGACATCTTCGGCCACAAAAACAAAATCGCTATCAGCGACCCGGTTTATCCGGTGTATGTTGACACAAACGTGATGGCCGGCCACACCGGTGAAGCCAACGAAGCCGGCGCTTACGCGAAGCTCGTCTATCTGCCGTGCAAGCCGAGTAATGGTTTCATTCCAGAACCGCCAAACCGGCAGGTTGATATCGTTTACCTCTGTTCACCGAACAATCCTACCGGCGCGGCGGCGAACCGTCCACAGCTTGAGGCCTGGGTGAAATACGCCCTGGAACACAAGGCCATCATCTTGTTCGACGCAGCGTACGAGGCGTACATCACCGACCCCGCATTGCCGCATTCGATTTACGAAATTCCCGGTGCGCGCGATTGCGCCATCGAATTCCGCAGTTGTTCCAAGAACGGCGGATTTACCGGCGTGCGCTGCGCCTTCACCGTGGTCCCCAAATCTCTGAACGCGCAAACGAAGACCGGCGAGTTCCAGCCGCTGCATCCGCTCTGGCTGCGGCGCACGACCACGAAATTCAACGGCGTAAGTTACATCGTGCAACGCGGCGCGGAGGCGTTGTATTCGACGGATGGCAAGGCGCAGGTGAGGGCGCTGATCGAACATTATCTCGGCAACTCAAAGGTCTTGCGCGAAGGCACGAAAAAGGCCGGGCTGAAGGTTTTCGGCGGGTTGAACGCGTCGTACATCTGGTTGAAAGCGCCGAAAGGCGTCACGAGCTGGCAGGTGTTCGATAAAATTCTGAATGAAGCCAACGTGGTCATCACACCGGGCAGCGGGTTTGGCTCGAAAGGCGAGGGCTATTTCCGCATCAGCGCCTTCAACAGCCGCGCCAACGCCGAGGAAGTCGCCCGCCGGTTGCAGGAATTGAAGTGGTGAATCTGGCGTAGCGGCGTCTCGGCAGAGCGCCGCTATACTAAATTTGTTTGCGGCTTTCTGCCGGAAGCCGCTACGTTTTTCCAATGAAAACGCCTCTGCTCACGCGCAGCCGGAATGGCATCATCTGCCGCGCCTCGCGCCGGAGTTTTATCGCGGGTTCGCCGTGGTGCAGTTGGACCATCACGCTGGAACGCCGCGCCACGGGCTGGCTGAACGAAAGGTTTCATTCGCATTTTCGGGAGCTGCTGCTTCACGCCGCCGCGCGCGAAGGCCTGTTCTGTCCGCTCTATGTTCTCATGCCCGACCATCTGCACCTGCTCTGGATGGGATTGCGCGTGGACAGCGACCAGCGCGACGCGATGAAATTCCTGCGTAAACATCTGGCCGCGGAACTGGTGCGGCGCTCGCCGAACAGCGTGGAATTTGAGCTGCAAAAACAATCGCACGACAGCGTTCTGCGGGAAAAAGATCGGATGCGCGGCGCGTTTGAAAAATCCTACTTTTACCTCCTCGACAATCCGTGTCGCAAGAAACTGGTGGATCATCCGCGGGACTGGCCGCATCTGGGCGCGGTCGTGCCAGGCTATCCTTTTCTTCATCCGCTGGACGAAGATTTCCGGGAATCATTCTGGCAACTTTACATGGAGAACAGGGAGGCGATGCCGTCGTAACTGCATCTCGGCAGAGCGCCGTACAACTTCCGCGGGGAATTCAAATGGCGGCTTTCTGCCGAAAGCCGCTACGCCGAAGCGGACGGCACCCGCATTCCGAATTCCACATTGGCAACTTATCGCGCCGACTCGTCGCGGCAAAACGTTGCGAAGAAGGAAACAGCCAAATTAATCATTTACGATCAGCCGCAAGTCTGATGGATTGTAATTTGTGAACATTGTCGTCTGGTTAACGTTGGGACTCATCCTCGCCCGGCTGGCGGCGGAACTCTGGTTGTCGCGCCTGAATCACCGCCATGTGCTGGCTCATGCCGGTGAAATCCC
Organism: Verrucomicrobiia bacterium; assembly: GCA_041482195.1. Lineage (GTDB taxonomy): Bacteria > Verrucomicrobiota > Verrucomicrobiia > Limisphaerales > UBA11358 > UBA11358. The sequence goes on along the minus strand of JBGPDH010000028.1, from coordinate 11,681 downwards.
GCCGGCCTTCCGCGGAACCATTGATGAGCCGACCTACAAAAAGTCCGTTGAATACACGCTGGCCAAAAGCGATTTGGCCGAAGCGGAAGACGGTTATAACGTGGCCGTTTTGATCATTTTTTTGTTCAGTGGCGTTCTGCCGTGGGCGTTTGTGCTTTGCTCCAATAGTTTGGGTCACTCAGCCTGGGCGATGGCGGCGTTTCTATTTACCGTTGGTTTCACCATGTCACTCCCCGGCCTGCCCTTCGAGTGGTATGCGCAATTCCGGCTGGAGGAAAAATTTGGATTCAACACGACGACACCAAAAATCTGGTGGATGGACCGATTGAAAGGACTGTTACTGGCGGTTGTGCTCGGCTATCCGCTGCTGGTTCTCATTTTGAAAATTGTCGAATGGACGGGAGCCTCATGGTGGCTGTGGGCGTGGGCGGCATTACTCGCGTTTCAATTCCTGATGCTGGTGCTCGCGCCGGTCCTGATTATGCCGTTGTTCAACAAGTTCACGCCGCTGCCGGAAGGCAGCCTGCGCGCGCGGTTGCTGGCACTGGCCGAGCGAACCCGGTTCCGCACCCAAAGCATCCAGTTGATGGATGGCAGCAAACGCTCACGGCATTCAAACGCGTTCTTCACCGGCTTCGGCCGGTTCCGAAAAATCGTGCTATTCGACACGCTCGTCCAACAATTGACCGAACCGGAACTGGAAGCGGTGCTCGCGCACGAAATCGGGCATTACCAGAAAAAACACATACCGAAGATGTTGGCGTTTTCGGCGGTCAGCTCGCTGGTTGGTTTCTATCTCATCTCTGTCCTGGCCCGGCAGGAATGGTTTTATCGTGCCTTCGATTTCGAGCCGGGCAACGTCACCCCGGCGCTGCTCCTGTTCGGCCTGCTGGCGGGCACGGTCACGTTCTGGTTTTCGCCGCTGTTACACTGGTGGTCGCGACGCTACGAATACCAGGCCGACGCCTTCGCCGCGCGGGCGATGAACGAGGCGCAATCGTTAATCGGCGCGTTACGCAAGCTCAATGAGAAAAATTTGAGCAACCTCACGCCGCATCCATTTTACAGCGGATTTCATTACTCGCATCCCACCCTGTTGGAACGCGAACAGGCGTTGGCGGGGAAATCATGATGGAAAGTCCAAAACCCGTAATTCGTCCGGCGCTTGTCCCTGTTCGCAGGTTGTGCCATATTCGCCCTGACATCGCCGGCCACGCGCAGAACGCACCGGCGATTGCCCGGCGGACGCGGGGATGGAAAATCGGGGCGTACCGGGCGATGCAACCCAAAGCACCGATGTCAACCGTCGTAGACAGGCAACCCGCGTCGCACAAAAAATGCGTGCTGATCGTAGACGACGACCTTGAGCTGTCGTCGATCTATCAGCATCTCCTCGAAACGTTCAATTACGAAGTCAATATCGCGGCTAACGGCAAAGTGGCCCTGGAAAAAATTCTCAGCCGGGATGTGGACGCCATCATCTGTGACCTCCGGATGCCGGAACTGGAAGGTGACCTGTTTTACAGTACGATCGAACGGGTGAAACCGTATCTCTGCCGCCGTTTTATTTTTCTAACGGGCGCGGCGGACGACCCTAAATATCATTCATTCCTGAGCCAGGTAAAATCGCCGGTGCTGCTCAAGCCGGTCCACCCGGAGCGATTGCTTATGGAATTACAGCGGTTGCCTGACGTGTGAGATTTCCGTCCGCCCCGGTTGGATAGTTGCCGACAGGGATGGCGCCGGAAAACGCTGGAACGGTTAAAATTTCATCATTGCGGGAAGGATTCAACCTGTTAAACTGGCTCCTCATTTTTTAACGACGATTTAACCAAAAAGAATTATGTCACAGCATCGCAGTCTGCGCGCGGCGACCGTATTGGGCGGCAAGCGCAATGTGCTCAAGCGCTTCGAGCGCGTCGAGCTTCTCAAAAAACGCGGCCAGTGGAAGGACGGCGACCGCATCACCGGCCTCCGTAAAACCAAACCGGGTCTTTAAAACGTGACAAGTGACAAGTGACGCGTGACACGAAGTCCGCTCTTGTCACCTGTCCCTTGTCACATGTCACCGGCGGTTCGTCTGCAAAAATTTCTGGCGGAAGCGGGCGTGGCTTCCCGCCGCGCGGCCGAACAAATCATTCTGGCCGGTCGCGTCCAGGTGAACGGCCAGGCGGTCCGGATGCTGGGCAGCAAGGTGGACCCCGACCGGGACGCGGTGACCCTGGACGGCAAGCCGCTCCGGGTCCGGCGGAAACTCTATGTGGCGTTGCACAAGCCGGCCGGTTGCATTTGTTCACGGCGGGATGAGCCGGGTCGGCCGACGATTTATGATTTATTGCCCAAAGAATGGCAAAATCTTCACTCCGTAGGCCGGCTGGATTTTAACACGGAAGGATTGCTTTTTTTAACCAATGATGGACAATTCGCCCTGTGCCTGACTCATCCGCGCTATGGCGTTGGCAAAAAATACGTTGCAACCGTTGAAGGTTGTGTGGATGGGGTAATTTTGGAACGATTCTTGCGGGGCGTATGGCACGCAGGCGAGAAACTCCGGGCGCAGGCGGCAAGACTCATTTCAGCCAGCCGCTCGCGCAGTGTCGTGGAGCTTGAACTGGCTGAAGGCAAAAACCGCGAAGTACGACGGCTGTTTGAATCGCAGGGATTGGCGGTAAAACGGCTGCAGCGGATTCAAATTGGCAGAATTAAACTAGGCGAATTGAAGCCCGGTCGTTGGCGGGCATTGACAGAAACCGAGATTAAAACTTTACTTGCAGAAATATGAAAACGAATTGCTGGTTGATGGTAGGCGTGATGCTCGCAACAAGCGCGATCGCGCAGAACAACCCGAACACGGGCGCCGCAACATCCGCCCCGGCCACTCCCCCGCCTGCCGAGGCTGCACCAGCAACGGCGCCGGCGGAAACGCCCAAGCCCGTTAAACATAAACATCACGCCGCCCCCGCCAAGGTGGCGCCGATTTCCGAACCCGCGGTCACGCTGGTTCCGGGCCCGGCCCAGGTCGCCGTCAAGAACCTCACTGCTCGCGGTCAGGCCGGTCTCAAGGGTGAAGTGGTAGCCCATCTCAAACAAGGCGACACGGTGACGGTGATATCCCAGATCAACCTGGAGAAACACACGGCCAACGAACCGGCGCAATGGGCCCAAATCACATTTCCGACGAGCGAACACGTCTGGGTTTTTGCCAAGTACGTTGACAAGGCAAACCATACGGTTCTGTCAAAACATTTAAATCTGCGTGGCGGGCCGGGTGAAAATTACAGTGTGATGGGAACCATTGAACACGGCACGCGGGTATCGGAAATCCGGACCAAGGGCGAGTGGATGGAAATCGAGCCACCGCCCAATGCCTATGCGTTTGTGGCGGCCATGTATCTGTCGCAGGCCGCTCCCGCGCCGCAACCAACGCCCACCCCCGTGGCAGCGCAACCACCACCGGCCCAGCAGCCGGTCGCCCAACCGCCGCCGACGGACCGCGTGGTATCGCACGAAGGTGTGGTGGGGCCGGTCACGAGCATCCAAGCGCCGACCAAGTACATGCTGTACGACCCCGACACGTACCAGACGATTGATTATCTTTATTCGACCGCACCGGACCTCGACTTGAATCATTACGTCAATATGAAAATCATTGTCACCGGTGTGGAAGGCGTTGACCAGCGGTGGCCCAGCTGCCCGATCATTGCCATCCAGAGCATTCAGGTGGTCTCCACCAATGCCATCAAGCACGCTGACCTCAGCAGTCCCCGACAACGTGGCAACCGTCGTTGATGGTCGCGCAATAGCCGCGCAAATTCAGCGCGAACTGGCCGGGCGCATCGCCGCGTTAAAAGCGCGCGGGATAGTGCCCGGCCTCGCGTTTGTCCGCGTGGGAGAGGACCCCGCGTCCAGGGTTTACGTCGGACGCAAGGAGAAGGCCTGCGCCGAACTGGCAATCTTTTCCGAAACGCACGTCCTGCCCGAACAGACCAGTGAAGGCGATTTGCTCGCGCTGTTGGGTAAACTGAATGCCGATTCGCGACTGCACGGAATCCTCGTCCAGGCGCCCCTGCCTAAACACATCCGGGAATCCGTGGTTTATGCCACCGTGTCACCGCACAAGGACGTGGATGGATTTCACCCGGTCAACGTCGGCAAACTGATGTTGGGCGATCCCCTCGGCTTTCAGCCCTGCACCCCGGCGGGCGTCCGGGAACTGCTGGTCCGGTCGCAGGTGAAAATCAGCGGTGCGGAGGTGGTGATTCTGGGCCGGGGCAATATTGTCGGCAAACCCATGGCCGCGATGCTCTTTCAGAAAGATAAAAATGCGAACGCGACGGTGACCCTCTGTCATTCCGCCACGCGCGACATCGCGGCGCATTGCCGCCGGGCGGATATTCTGATTGCCGCCATGGGCGTGGCTGAATTTGTAAAGGCTGACATGGTGAAGCCCGGCGCCACGGTGATTGACGTGGGAGTAAACCGCATCAGCGACCCCAATGCCAAAAACGGTTCCCGGCTGGTGGGCGACGTGGATTTTGCGGGGGTACAATCCGTCGCCGGAAAAATCACACCCAATCCCGGCGGCGTCGGGCCAATGACCATCGCCATGTTGATGTCAAACACCGTGCGGGCGGCGGAAATTTCTTTAAATGGTTGAATCGGAACCAGACTTAGTCCACGATTCAACAATTTAACAATTTAACGAATCACAAATGACTCCCACTCGAATTCTACCTGACCTGCAATGCTCACTGGTGTGCGAAGATGTCCGTCAGGAAACTTCCGGCAATTTTTTTCTCATTGGCGTCATCAATTTTCTGCGCGTACCGCAAATCCCTGTTGTGGCCGGGCGGCTTTGTGTCTTCAACCGCTGGACCGCCGGCATCGGCCAGTTCATTGAAAGCATCAAGTTCATCGCCCCTGACCAGACGACCGTTCTGCGGAAAGGTGAAATGAAATTCGAGCTGAAAGATGCGGCATTGCACGCCACCAACGTCATGGTTTTCGGCCAGCTGGAATTCAAAACCGCGGGCACGTATTTTGTCGAGGTACTCGTGGATGACGTGATGAAATTGCGTTATCCCATCCCGGTCGTTCACGCGCCGCCGCCGGCGCAAAATCCGCCGCCACCTTCGGCGGAGGCTTCGGGAGAAAATGTTTGATTGACCGCGGCAGGGGTTGGCCGTGCCATTTCCGGCCAGCAAATGCCAACCGGGTGAAACTCGACCAACGGCAACTGCCGGCGCTCGCGGAGTACCTCAACACTTCAACTTTTAACAGTTCCTCAATTGGAGTAATCTGCGCGCGATGAGTGCACCGGCCAGACCCATCATCGCGTGGGAACCGTTTACCCCCCGCGGCGTTGCCACCTTCGCAGGCGCAGGGTTCGGGTGGCTCCTGCTGGCCCAATTCATCGTGGCCTTATCGGCTGCCGGTGTGGTCGTTTGGTTCATCAACAACAATTGCTTCCCGGTAATCAACACCGCCGTTCAAAAATTGCCGGCTGACGGTGGAGTCCGCTCGGGTAAACTGGAGTGGCAAGGCCGTTCGCCGGAGCTGCTCGCCCGGGGCCGCTTCCTGGCATTGGACGTGGATCTGGACCACTCGGGTCAATTCAGCCCATCCGCCGATGTGCAGGTCGAGTTCGGCAACAAAACTGTCCGGGTTTATTCGTTATTGGGGTACCAGGAATGGAATTATCCCTCCGACTATGTCATCGCTTTCAACCGCAACGCACTGGAGCCGCTCTGGGGCGCCTGGGCTATGGAATTTCTTATTTTGGCCGGAGCAGCGGTGACGCTTGGTCTTCTGCTAAGCTGGTGGTTGCTGGCGACCCTTTATTTCCTGCCGCTCCGGTTACTGGGCTTTTTTGTCAATCGGGACTTGAATTTCGGTCAAAGCTGGCGGCTGGCGGGCGCGGCCTTGATCCCGGGCGCCTGGCTGATGGTGGCGGCCATTTTCCTTTATGGCGTTGGTTTCTTGAATCTGATTCCCTTTATCTTCGTCTTCGCCGCACATTTTGTCATGGGCTGGATCTATCTGTTCGTCAGCCTGCTTTTCCTTCCACGGTTGCCGGCGCAAAAACAAAACCCGTTTATTTCAAAATCCAGGCGCTCGTTTAATCCTTTCCGTTAACAGAGATGAGACGAAGAATAACGCGGTTTAGGGAGCTGACCTTCGCTAATACCGGTCCGATGCGTTTTACGGCCAGTTGGAGAATCCCGATTCCCTCTTTATGATGGGAACGCCACCAATTCAAATTGACTGTGTGTGGAAGCAATTTTAGGCTTGCTCCTACATGTCTCGTCTGCCGTTTGAACTGCTCCTCGCGCTGCGTTATTTGCGGCCCAAACGGACGTTCGTCTCCATTATCACTCTCATCTCCATTATCGGCGTCGCACTCGGCGTGGCCGTGCTCATCATCGTTATCAGCGTTATGAGCGGATTCGACCGCGATTTACGCGCCAAAATCCTCGGTTTTAACGCCCACATCCGAGTCGTCGCCGGCGGTCAAACGATGGAAAATTATGACGCGGTGATGAAACGGGTCGCCGCCAATAAGAGCGTGGTGGGCGTGGCGCCCTATGTCCTGGGTCCGGTGCTCATGGAAACGGAACCGGTCGGGAATGAACAGCCTTTCTTTGCCGTGCCCTACGTTCGGGGCGCGGATCCCGCCCTGGAAAATTTGGTCAGCGTGCTGCCCAGAAGCATCATCGCCGGGAAATTCGACTTGAGCCGGCGCGGTCTGGTCGTCGGCAGCGCGCTGGCCCAAAGCCTGAATGTGGCGGTGGGTGACCGGGTGGCAGTTTATTCACCGAGTGAGCTGAAGAAAATGAAGGAACATCAGGGCAAAGCGAACGAGGAAGCGGTGTTGCCGGACGATTACACCGTGACAGGTATTTTCGACGTGGGTTACTATGATTACAACTATTCCATTGCCGTTACCTCTCTGGAAAATTCGCAGGACCTCTACGACCTGGGCGACAATGTGCATGGATTGATGGTAATGCTGCGCGATCCCTATCAAGCCGGAGCGGTGAGCAAGGAACTGGCGAACGTGTTGGGGCCCGGCTATACCGTCACCACCTGGATGCAGGAAAATTCCGCTCTGCTCGGCGCGGTCCTGGTCGAAAAAAACGTCATGTTCTACCTGTTGTTTTTCATCGTGTTTGTCGCCGCTTTCGGCATCACCTGCACCTTGATCACTTTCGTGATGATGAAGACCAGCGAAATCGGCTTGATGAAAGCTGTTGGAGCTTCAAACACTCAGGTAATGTTGGTCTTCGTAAGCCAAAGCCTGGTCATCAGTTTTTTCGGCATCGTGACAGGAGTTGGTCTTGGGTTATTCGCCATTTATGTCCGTAACGATTTCCTTCACCTCATGAACCGGTTGACTGGCTGGGAGCTTTTTCCGGCCAAGATTTACGGATTTAGCGAATTACCGGCAATCGTCACTCCTAGCGATCTTGTGATTATTTGCATCGGCTCGCTCTTTATTTGCCTTTTGGCAACAATACTGCCTGCTCGTCACGCCAGCAAAATGAAACCCGTGGAGGCACTCCATTATGAGTGAACCTCTACTTTCCACTCGCGCACTCACCAAGTCCTACGCGATGGGACGGCGCACGCTCGAAGTGTTGCGCGGGGTCAATCTGGAGGTTTCACGGGGTGAATTCCTTGCCTTGCGCGGCGCGTCCGGCGCCGGTAAAAGCACGCTGCTGCATTTGATCGGCGGATTGGATTCGCCGAACGGGGGTGAAATCCACTTTGACGGGCAGAACATCGCCGCGTTTTCGGAACAGAAACTGACCGACTTTCGCAATCGCCGCGTGGGCTTTATTTTCCAGGCCTACCACCTGTTGCCGGAACTGGATGCGCTGGAAAATGTTTGTCTGCCAGCCCGGATCGCCCGCGTCCCGGCCACCGGGGCCGAAGCACGCGGACGTGAATTGCTCGCCCGTGTCGGCCTGGGTGATCGGGTGGAACACAAGCCATTTGAGCTCTCCGGCGGCGAACAACAGCGCGTGGCCATCGCCCGGGCCCTCATCAACGAACCGGAGCTGATTCTGGCCGACGAACCGACCGGCAATCTGGATTCGCACACGGGCGGAGAAATCATCGAATTGCTCAAAAAACTGCATACCGAACGGCAAACGACCCTCATCATTGCCACGCACGACACCAAGGTGGCCGCGCATGCGCGACGTGTTTTTGAACTCATGGACGGCTGCATTGTCGAAAACCTGCCGGAAGATCACCGTTGAACATAATGTTTCCGGTGATTAGGTTCCTTCATTGTTATGCTTGAAGATCGTGAATATATGCGGCAGCCGGATGACTTTCGGCCGCGCCTCTCCTTTACCGTGGCGCTGCTAATGGTTAATGCGGCGGTCTTTGTCGTGCAATTGCTGGCGTCAAATTCCCCGCGCGGTTCTGAAATCCAAGATACCTATTTTGCGTTGAGCCTGGCCGGCCTGGAACACGGTTACCTCTGGCAACTGCTGACGTTTCAATTCATGCATGCCGGCTGGATGCACATTCTTTTTAATTCGCTGGCCATCTATTTCTTCGGCCGCCCCGTGGAAGCCGCGCTGGGTCACCGTCATTTTTTGACACTTTATTTCTCGAGTGGAATTCTGGGCGGCCTCCTGCAAATGCTGTTTGCGCACTGGTTGCCGTCCTTCGATAGTCCAGTCGTCGGGGCCTCGGCGGGCGCGTCCGGTCTGATCGCTGCCTTTGCCCTCCTGCATTGGACGGAACGATTCACCCTGTTGCTCTATTTTATTCCCGTTTCCATGACCGGCAAAATGTTGCTCGCGGTCAGTCTCGTGGTGGCCTTCGTGGGCATATTGACTCCGAACAGTAACATCGCGAATGCGGCGCACCTCGGCGGTATCCTGACGGGCGGGTTTTATGTGCGTTGGTTTATTCAAAGCCAATGGCCGAACTGGCGGCTCCCCGCCCGCCGTGCCGCGCCGCGGGAATTTGCCGTTTCCCGCGCCGGCAAAGGCAAATTCTGGAGTTCCGCGGCGGGCAAGTCCGACGAGGAATTGTCCACCGACGAATTTGTGAAAAGCGAAGTGGACCCGATCCTCGACAAGATTTCCGCGCATGGCATTCAAAGCCTCACTGCCCGGGAACGCGAAATCCTGGAAAAAGCCCGCACCAAAATGGGAAAGCAGTAATTCGCTGACGCGTTAAAGGGTTAAAGCGTTGAAGTGGTTCCATTGCGGGATGTTGCTTCGCTTCAACGTTTCAACGCTTTAACGCTTTAACTTTTTTGTGATTCCTTTTTAATGGACGCATGATAACGCGCTATTCCCGGCCGGAAATGCGGGCCATCTGGACCGACGAAAACAAGCTGCGCCTCTGGCTCCAAATCGAGCTCCTCGCCAGCGAAGCCCTGGTCAGGGAAGGCGTCGTGCCGCGGGCAGATTTCATCCGGATAAAACGCGGCGCTGAAAAATGGTCCGCCGATTTGCCCGGCCTCGTGGTTCGTCAGAAGGAATTGGAAAAGACCCTGAACCACGACGTGATCGGCTTCACCACCGCGGTCGCCGAAAAAATCCACGACAAGGCCAGCCGCTGGTTCCACTTTGGCCTGACCAGCAGCGACATCATCGACACTGCCTTTGCCGTTCAGATGGTGCAAAGCGCGGACATTCTGATTCAAGACGTGCGGGCGGTTCGTGCGGCCATCGCGAGGCAGGCACGCAAATACAAGTTGACACCCTGCATTGGTCGCAGCCATGGCATTCATGCCGAACCGACCACCTTTGGCCTCAAGCTGGCGTTGATGCATGATGAGTTTACGCGCGCCTTGCGCCGACTGGTGGTGGTTCGCGAAGTCGTCGCCGTCGGCAAACTCAGCGGCGCGGTCGGCACCAGCGCGCACCTTTCACCACGGGTCGAGATGGTCGTATGCCGGAAACTCGGCCTGAGTCCCGCGCCCATCACCACCCAGGTGGTCCAGCGCGATATCCACGCCGAGTTCATGACCACACTGGCTCTCGTTGGAGCGAGCATTGAACGCTGGGCGGTCGAGTTCCGTCATTTGCAACGGACGGAAGTGCTTGAAGCGGAGGAACCATTTACCCGTGGCCAGAAAGGCAGCAGTGCCATGCCGCACAAGCGGAATCCCATCACCTGGGAACGCCTCACGGGTCTCGCCCGTGTGCTACGCGGCAATGCCTTCGCCGCCCTCGAAAATGTCGCCCTCTGGCACGAACGCGATATCAGCCATAGCAGCGTCGAGCGCATCATCTTTCCCGACTCCTGCACCTTGCTGGATTACATGCTCGGTCTGCTCCTCCGACTCATGGACGGCCTCGCCGTTTATCCGGAAAACATGAAACGGAATCTTGGTCTGAGCCTGGGCATGTGGAATTCCCAAACTGTCCTGCTCGCGCTGATCAAAAAGGGCCTGACGCGCGAAGCTGCCTATCAACTCGTTCAGGATGCGGCCATGAAAACGTGGGAAGTCAAACACGCCGGGCGTGATGACGCGGACTTTCTGGAACAACTCAAGTCCGATCCCGCGGTGGCGAAACATTTCAAGCCCGGCGAATTGGAGAAACTCTGCTCGGTGGGATTCCATTTCAAGGATGTCAACCGCCGGTTTGATAGACTGGGTCTATAAACTTTATCCTCTTCCTCTCGATGCGGTGAGGAGCTTCCGAGTCTCGCCCCACCGTTTGTGGGTCTCGAGGTTCTTTCTGCTTAAATGTTCCACCAGGAAACGAAATTTAACGGGAAATTTTCGTTCAGCCGGTTTCGCGGACATTTTCCGGACATGTAACCGCGCTGTCATGCTGCTGTCATATTCGTGACCGGGATTTCACCATTGTCACGTTTACTTCTGCCGGGTGCCTGTGATTAAGTGACCCCGACCAAAAAGGGGGGGGCTCAAAACATAAAACCAAAGAAAAGTAGCATGAAAATAAAACTGAATACCACTGAACCAAACAACAGAAATCACATATTGGGTTTCTTTCATCCACGACCTGGAAAGCTCCGGAATGGGACGGCACTGCTCGCCAACGCTGCAGCCGGCATTCTGCTGGCGATTCAACCGGCCATCGCACAGCCAGTCGGCAATGTGTTTGTCATCGCCATGGAGAATCACAACTTCGTCCAGCCCAATCCGACCAACAGCCCCCAACAAATTTTCGGCAACCCGGCCGCACCCTATCTCAACAGCCTGATCACACCGGGGAACCCGAACGCGGTGCAGGTTGCGTATTCCATGACCTATTACAATGCGGGCAACGGTGTGCATCCGTCCGAGCCCAATTATGTGTGGGCGGAAGCCGGAACGGATTTCGGGGTCCATACCGATGCCGATCCCCGTTCCGCCAACGGCAATACGTTCTATGACACGTCGCCCCACCTTACCGCCCAGTTGAACACGGCTGGCGTCCCGTGGAAAAACTACCAGGAAGACGTTCAGCTGAGCACCAGCCCGACCAACAGCGCTTCGGGCACCAACGGGCCGATTAATCCATATTACGGCACCACCCAATATAACTATGCCGTTAAACACAACCCGATGGCGTTCTTTGCCGATACCGCAGTCCAAAACGTCTATCCGCTCGCCCAATTCTTCACCGATCTCAACAACAACACGGTGGGGCGTTACACCTGGATTACGCCCAATCAATTCGACGATGCCCACAGCGCGT
>JBGPDH010000027.1:0-21226 GCA_041482195.1 Verrucomicrobiia bacterium | reverse complement strand
GCATTGGTCACGGTCGTGGATTTCAAGCCGTCACCGGCGATAATGCCGGCTACATGCGTGCCATGGCCGTTGGTGTCCACCAGGCTTTGCGGCGCGTCACCAATCACGCCGATGGCCTTGCCATAATTACCTCCGGCGGCCAGGTCAGGATGCAGGGCATCGATGCCGGTGTCGTTCACCTCCACGATAATGTTCTTGCCGGTCAGATTCAGATAATTCGTCGACGTGAGGCTGTCAGGTGCCACGCCCACCGTCGCGCGGGCCAAGTCATTCGCCACCGCCCGAGCATGAAACGGTTCCACAATCTGAACACCGGACAGGGTGGCCAGGGTCGTCCAGTTCCGCGGTGGAATGACGCGCACGACCGGGCCGAAGGGAGACTGGTCACGTCCGACGATTTGCCCCCCTAATTTTTCAATCTGTTGAATCGTCGCGGTCGTATCGTCCGCAAACAATCCCAGCTTTAACATCGCCCGATCCGGCTGTTGGAGTTGCTCAACCGCGGAATAAAGGAGCGAAGCTTGGATTTTGTAGTACGGTTCGTAGGGAATGACAGCCTGCGTCCGGGGATTGCCGCCCAGTGCGCCGGCCACACTGGCGGTGGCGCGCACCAGATAGGCGTCGTTCGGAATGTAGGAGACAATGGTTGCGCCCGCCTGCGCCAGCATGGCACGGAACGCGTTGTCAATCGGGCCGCGCGCCTGGACAATGTAAGCCCCGGGGTCACCTTGCGGCTGGAGATTTTTCGGAAAGACAAAGTTGAGCGGCAGTTGCGTGTCAATCAGCGCATTTTCCAGCAAAATCGCATGGCCGTCGTTTACCAGTTCGCCGATAGATTTGGGGGTATTGCTCAGACGTCCGGCAAATTTGTTGGTGTTCCAATCCGCGAGGCTGATTTGGGTCGCGTTCGTATGGATCACCCCGTGAGGCGAAGCCGCAGGGACGGTCGGAGCCGGGCTGCTGGCGACCGCTGGGTGCGGACGGCTCGGCGAGCCGTCCCTACCACTTTTTTGATGCCAAAGGAACAACGCGCCTGCGATAAAAAGCAGGCACAACAACCCCCAAAACAATGATCGCATGCGCATAAGCGGCCTTGTTATATATTAATATTTCAAAAATCTTTCTTTAAAGCTAGAAAAGACGGTTTGGGACGGCTCGCCGACCCGTCCGCACGGACATCCCGGCGTGATATCCCTACCAGATTGTTTTCTTCATTCTTCATTCTGCCTTCATCCTTCACATCAGTTTGACGGCAAAGGATTAAATTCTTCCAACACCGCACTGTTGTTGGTGATGGACGGCACAACGACCCAATTGATTGTGCCTGCGACCAGGTCCGGGACCGGAACGAGGTTATCCACCCGTCCGCCGTTGAAACGCACCACGGCTCGGGTCGCGGTCTCCGCCGTCACCTGATAATTGGTGGCCATGCCAAAATACTGGCCGCTACCGGTGTAAATGCTGTTCGGCGCAGGTTTCAACGATTGACCAAAGCTATAAATCACTAAACGCGGTGTGTCGCTGACATGTAACAGTGACATGACCTGCTCCGGCAGCCGCTCGTACAACTCGTCGCTGATGCCGTTGATTTGTTGCAGGGGGCTCCCATTGTCAAACCAGTTGAGAAACGGCGATTTCGCGGTCAATTGCGGAACGGCCAGAATATCGCCTACGTGCTCGAACGAACCGGCCAATCCATCCGCATTAGTTAACGTAGCGCGGGTCAGGTTGATATTGGTGACGATTTGGCCGAGGGCCGAACTCACCCCCCCGGGTCCGGCGGGGTTGATCAGGAACGTGGTGAATCTCGCCATCGACCCGTTGTGCTGCAAAATTACATTGGTGGCGATGGCCCCATCCACGGCATTGTTGGACAGCACGATGACGCCGCTGAACAAAGCCGACCATGCGGCCAACCCGGCCTGGGGCGATGGGTCTCCGGCTCCAACGTTCACGGATAACTGGCCCCGGGTGGCGTTGTCGTTGATCGCTGTCGTGAAAATGTCGAACAACAACCGGTCCTGGGCGGGGGCGGTGTTGACGGCGTCATAGTTCTGGCCGTTGGCCAACTGGGCGTTGCCCGTCCATTGGGTCCAGACGTTGGTCCCGTTGAGAACCGTGCCGGCGTTGGTTTGATTTTCCGCCACAACATCCCGCGATTTCAAGTAAATGGTCTGCCAGGGCGTACCGCGGTGGACGCGACCCAGCCAGCCGACGGAAGGGAATTTGTACGCAGGGAAATCCCAGTCGTCTGACTGCCTTACCAGCGGGTCTTTGAGCGCGAGGTTATAGGGATTTAGATCCGCGCCCGACAACAAGGGATTGCCACCCCAAGGCCGGTAACCTTGATTCAGCGCGCCAAGATTTCCATTAGGACTATTATTCGTCAGGCTACCCACAGACCTGTCGTAAATAATGGCGCTTCCCCCATTCAGCCCCCAATTCAGGTCGCCGGCCTGATAATGGACCAGGGGATCGTTCGCCTGCCAGGACACATGTTGGACGACGGTGGCCGTAGGCGTGTAAGGCGCCTGCATGGCGTTGGTCATTTGGGCTGTGGCAATGGCCTGCACTTCGCCCGGGACGTAAGGTGGAAGAGGAGTGTATCCAAAAAAGGCGTTAAATCCGGCTATTTCATTTGCCTGCAAGCTGGGGGAGGACTGGTTCCAGGCACCACTGCCGGCGCTGGCTGTATAATTCCCCAGTGAAATGCCTACCTGACTGAGAAGGCCAATGGGTACCCCGCTCTGATAATTCGTATTCCACAACTGGCTCCCGCCGGCCTGAACTGAAATGACGGGCGCGTCGTAGTTGGTAATGATTTCACCGGTCAGATCGCGAGTGGTGTTCGGCCCGCTCAGTTGCACGTAGTCAATCACATGAGTAGGACCAGTCGCACTTGTCTCCAACATGAACACTTGAATATCGTTCGAGGTCGTCAGCATCCAATGCGGCTGCGGGTAGAGCTGATTATTATTGAACGTCACGTCTTGTTCGTAGGGCGCTGACAGATTGGTCGTCAAGTAAGGCCGACCAGCAATAAAGCCCGGCTCCGCGACGGTAATCCCCACATTAAACCGATACATCGAATTAGTGATGACCAGGACGTTCGTATTCAGCGGAATCTGGAACGAAAGTAAAGACCCGAGCGGATCGGTCACCGGATTATAGCCGGGCCATACATTCCCGGCAGGAATCGCGATGGAGCCGGAAATCGGGAATACCGGAAGATCAGCGGAGAAATTCTCGTCGTTACTCAGGGCCGCGTGCCTTAAATCATCTCTCACATAAATGACCATGCTGTCATTGTTGGGATGGTATCCATTGGTGTATGAATTCCAGAATTCCACGCCGAACTGGTTGCTGAGGCTGAGGTTGAACATCTGGTTAAAATGGTAGTTGCCGGGATTGTCGATGAAAGTGTCGTTCGTGCTCTGACGCGTGACCTGCAACTTGCGAGTTAACTGAAAGGCGCTTTGCAGGTTAAATTTGTTGAAGTTCGGGAACCCTTTCTTCGCGCCGATAATCCACGGCACCCCATAGACGTTCACGTTCGTGTAAAGGCCGGGGCCCAAATTTTTGGAAATAATTGCATCAAAATAATTGGGATTCACCAAATCGCTGGCCTCCACCGGCAGGCCCAGTTGAGGGTCGCCGGGGCCGGTGACGGCGCCAACCTCTTCACGACCGTTGACGAGAGCCTGGACTGGCTCATAACTCACGATATAGACATTGGTGTAAACGGGTATCGCCGGCGGCGGCGGTTCTGGGACTACATCGAATATCGGGCGGAAAACGGACGGGAAATCAGCGCCTAATCCCACAGCGTTGTTGGTGGTCGCGTCATAAATATTGGCGGCGAGCTGGAGGACGCGCTGGACGGCGGGGGTATAAACAAACCGGTTGCTGACCAGCACCGGAATATTCGCAATACCAAAAGACATGGGCATGTTTGTGGGATTGGCCAGGGTGCCAATGTTGGTCGTCAGGCTGAAAGTCGCCACGTAGTTCGAAGGGCTTTCGACCAGCCATTGTTGCGAATAGGCGCGCAACATCCGGTCGGCGGCGATGGTGAAAAATTGCAGGGCATTCGTCCATGGGACGAGATTGGTTTCCGCGCCCGGGAAGAAGGCAATGTTGGTGACCACGCCGTCGGCATTAAAGTAGGCGCAAGCATTGGAGTAATTAAGATTGAGTTTGTTCTGCTCCGGCGCGGAAGCCACACCCATCTGCGAAAGCAGACGGTAATACGTGTAGCGGTTGTAGGTGGAAACGCCATTGCCGGCCGTGCGTAAACGGTCGGAGAAATCATTCCTGAGCAACAGTTGGCCGGGTGCCACACCCAGCGCCGTTTTGGTGGTGTCAAACAACTCCTGTACGTCAAAAAAATGATTGGTGTTGTCCGCCCCGGCCCACGATACAGAGGGATTGTCCTTGAGCACGGGGGGCGCTCCCAGTTCGTTGATGGGTGTCGGAGCCGTCTGCAACGGCCCGTCACTGTATTCATCAATATTGTCATTCGGTAATATCCCCAACGGAAAAACAGGCTGGTTGAAAAACAGCAGCCTGCCAGGTTTCAAATTCAGGTAATTGTTCTGATAGCGATAGGCCAGCAAAGCCCGGGCATCGTCGAAGGCTATTCCTCGATTGCCAGTCGGTGGCGGGTTAAATGGCCTGTAGCTATAATAGACAGGGTTGGGAGGGGAATTTGATAGCCATTGATTGGTATTCAAATCGGCAAGAAACGCCGCCAGATTAATTTCCCACGAGCCAACACCCTGGTTGCGCAAGAAGGAGTCGACCCCCGGTCCAAACGGACCGGGATTCACAGGAACAAGTTTCCCAACGATTTGCGGATTAGCTTGTTCAAGGACCTGGTTGTGAATGGCATTCAAATCCAGCGCATTGCCGATGGGCGCGGCGATGAAGGCGTAGCGCGCGACAAACGGATTGTTCGGTCCGTACGGCTGGTCCGGATGCTGCAACACGCCAATCCATTCCGGGTCACCTACCTGATAATTGCTTACCACATTGGCGTTGTTATTATCTTCAGTCCCGTTCGGGTGAAGGTAGAGACCCGCGGGACCAAACTCCGGCACGAGGCCGTTGGGATCGTCCTGGCCATTCCGGTTCAAATCGAGATAGAAACGGAAGTCGAGCGGTCCGGTGACATTGGTTGGGACGAACATCGGCACACGCGGGAGGTAAAACAGGTTGGCGAGATTCTGAAGAAAATCGTTTAAGTTCAGCGGGTTTCCATTCCCATAATAATAATTGACGTTGGTCGGATTGGCGATGCCGGTTTGAAAGCCCAAGGGATTGATGTAATTGGTCGAGACCAGGAGGCCAAAGTTGAAGGAATTGCTGGTGGCAAGGAGGTTGGCCACCACTTGCGCCTCGGCGCTGGCCAGCGCGTCGTCGGCGGCCAGTTGCGCCGTGAGGCTGTCGGTGGTGGTGGTCACCGCATTGCGTTCCCGCTGGCTGATGGCCAGAAAGGTCAGGGCCATGAACGTCACCACCGCCAGCAGGATGAGCGTGATGATGAGAGCTACGGCGCGCTGCCGGTGACGGGATGAACAGGAACATTCAACATTCAACATCCAACGCCCAACGTCGAATGAAAAATCATCCTTCCGAACCCATTGGTTGTTCGATGTTGAATGTTGAATGTTGAATGTTTGTTTGATCTTCATCTTCATTGGTAGGCCGAGGGATCCAGGTTGCGCACCAGGACCCGCTGACGGAACAGGTGCACCTGCCCGACGTGGTTGGACAAATAATTCATCTGGGCCGCACCGCTCATGCCTTCGGCGCGCTGCAGCACGGCGTCTTCCAGCACGCCCAGCTCCACTTCCACCGAGGCGGGCACAACGTTACTGGACATGTACACAACTGAAGGTTCTCCGGCGGGAAAGGCATACGGCGGACGTACCAGCACCCAATTGGTAAAAGCGGCATTGGTCACAAACGTGTTGTTCACAATCTGATTATTGGTGATCCAACAGCCGTTGGCGCTGTAGGCGCGGACTTTTAAATTCACCACGCCGTCCACTAAATGGCTCCAGTAGGCGGAATTGGTAAATGGATTTTGGATAAAGGCATCGTACAGCGCCACGGGGTTTGCGGCCGCCACGCTCATATTGGTGTAGAAACGATACAGAGGATATAATGTACCTTCCGGCGTGTTTGAAGCGACCAGATAACCTGTGCCAACCCAGCTGGGGGTGCCATTGAGGTTTTGACGGCTCAAGCTGAAAAATTCCTCCACCACGTTCGTCCGCAACTGGCTGCTGGCCGTCAGCCCCTGAAGCAGCGGTGACACTGGGGATACCGCCGGCGAGTATCCCCCGAAGTTCGTCACCGCCGAATAAAAATTCACGGCGTAAGAATCCGCCGGTGTCATGCCTCCCAGATCGCTGGTAATCAAACCCATCGCCATGCGACCGGACTCCAGGATGTCGGTCTGGGTCAGACTGTTGCGGAATGCTTTCTGCGTGCTGTTAAAGATGGTCATCAATGCCAGCACGATGAGCGACAGCAGGACCATGGTGGTCAGCACCTCGACCAGGGTGAAGCCATTTACGATTTGCGATTTACGATTTACGATTGAACTACAGCACAGCCCAGCGGTCGAGGGTCGAGGGTCGAGGGTCGAAGACGGGGCGACCGGATGGCTTCCGCCGGCTCTCGACTCTGGACTCTGGACTCTGGACTGATTTTTCATGGCACGCTGACAAAGGATTGCGGCTGGAAAAAATAGAGCAGCTCCTTGTTATTGTAGTCATTGGTTTGGACCACCTGTCCACCCACCGAGGTGCGGAAGGTTTGACGGCCATTGCCTGTGCCGCCGTTTTGCAACAACGGCCAGAGAAAAGTAAGGCGCACTTCCCGCAAATTGGCGGTCAACTGCCGGCTGTAGGGCGTGACGATGTTGGTGTCCACCGCCACCGACACGTTTTGGGAAATCATCTTGTAACTGAAGGAATCGCCGCGAATGATGTCGTTGTCCTGTGGCGGTTTTTCCACCGCCGGCCCGCTCAGAGACCGAATATAGGCGACGACGTAATTACTGATGTAACTGCCGGCAGGATAGAGAAGGGGCGCGCCAGTTTTCGGGTCGATATATTCCGGCGTGCTGAGCAATCCGATAATGTTCATGCCGTTGGTAAGGGGCGCACCAGGGGGCGTGCCGGGCGTCGGGTATAACGGCGACGGAACGGAGAAATTGGTATAGGTGTAACCATTAATACCACTGCCGCCCACCGTGCCGTTTTGGTTGTACAACGTCCACGCATTGCTGATGGCGAAAACGTAATTGGTGAGATCATCGAGGCCGCGCGCCCCGTTGCGGATGTTCTCCATGAAAACGGACGCATCCTGGTTGACCAGGGTTTCCTCGCGATTGTCCTTCTGGACATTGATGCCGATGGGCAGCACGCCGATAATCGCCACCAGGGCAATCCCGATGATCGCCAGGCAGATGGCAATCTCGACCATCGTGAAGCCAGAACAGGCAAAGGCTGAAGGCTGAAGGCTGAAGGCTAAAACCTTTTTCCGCGCTCGGCGCGCATCCATTGTTTTAGAATTTAGCATTTAGACTTTATCCTTTTATGGTCATTGTAGTCTCGGTTGTTCCGGTAACGCGCGGCCGGTCAACCAGTCGATGTGGATGATATTGTAAGCATTCGTGCCGTTGCCGGGCGGCGATTCAATCACCTGCGGTGGATTGAGTTGAAATTCCTTGGTGTCTGCGTCCACCGCCGCGATCACGTTGCCACGCGTCAGCGGGATGTATTCGTCCTGTTGCAACGGTTGAGGCGTCAACGATTGCAGGGTCAACTGGCCGAGGTAATTGAAAGCAATGTAGGGTAATGACAGGGACGGGGCGCCTTCCACGGGGAAAGGTATCGCCACATTGGTAAACGCGTAGATACTGTTGCGATCGAGATGGGGGTAGTCCTGATTCCAATGGCCGAACAGGGGGAGGGGCACCGAAGACACCGGCTGTTTCGGTGTAGCGATGGCACTGAACTGGTACGGGTTGTCAAATTTATTGGTAACGATGAACGTGCCTTCGGGCAACCCCTGCCAAGGCGTAAGATAGTGCCATTGATGATTCCCGGGCTGGTCACCCACCGCGCCATAGGCCAGCAACGCATAACCGGTCAATTGCTTGTCACACAAATTGGTGACGGTGGTCCGTTGCGCCGCGGGCAAATTATTCCACCAGGTATTATATGTTGCCGCGGCGTTGTAGAAAGGGTTGTTCCAAAAATTGGCCGGCAGGAAAACCATATAGACCGTTGTGCGCTGGCTGATGGCCAGCTGGCGCGCGCGCGCGGCGTCGCCCATGATCTGGGCCGAAGCCGCGGTCATCGCGTCCGCGTGACCGATGCTCTTGAGCGCCGGCACCGCCAGTGCCGCCAGCACCGCCATGATGGCCAGCACCGTCAGCAACTCGACGATGGTAAAGGCAGAACAAGCAAAGGCTGAAGGCTGAAGGCTGAAGGCTAAAACCTTCGGGCACTTCGCGGAGACGTTTAATTTAGCATTTAGCATTCAGCCTTTATCCTTTCAACTACTGCCAGCTCAAAATATTGTCCTTATTAACGCCGATATTGGCGCCAACGGTTGGATCGCTTTTTCCGTCCGGCCCGACGGACCAGACCATGACATTGCCATGGAAGGCAAAATTATTGCCTGCGCCATTGGCATCGGTGGAATTGATCAGACCGTTGGCGCCGGTCTGACCGGTGCCTTGAGACACAGCCTGCAAGCGGTAAAAGGCATCCATACATTGGTTGTCCGCATTCAAGTCCATGGTAATGACATAGGGATTTCCCCAGGGATCGCGGTAAATCAGATCGTTGCCAACGCCGGCCTTCGGTTTGCCACTCTGCGACGGGTCCCAGCCCGACATCTTGGCATTCAGGAAGGCGGTTTGTTGGGGGTTTTTCTGGTGATTGGCATTGGCGGTCGACAGGGTTGTATTTGGATAATTGGTGATGTCCATCAGGATGGCGATGACCTCGGAGTTGTTGGTGGTGTAAACAGCGTAGCCGGCCGGAAGAGTGCCAAGATTCGTGGCAATCACCGAACCCCCATAGGTAAACTGGCCGCCGGCGGCCACTGATGGAACACCAATCGAAACCGGCATCCGACTGTAGGCCGAATCGTAAAGTTGAATCTGCGTGGCGATATCCTGGATTTGCAACAGCGCCTGCTTTTTCTGCGCCTGGATCTTGGCGGCGCCCAGGGTCGGCAACAGGATGGCCGCCAGAATGGCGATAATGGCGATCACGGTGAGTAATTCGACGATGGTAAAAGCGGAGACGTGACACCTGCCTTCACTTCGTTTCGGCGCGGCAGGCGTGACGCGTGACACGTGACGCGAAAAGGGAACGCGCGCCCTCGGTGTCATCTCGCCACTCGCCACTCGCCACTCGTCACATCCAGGCATTTTGGTTTTCATAGGGTCGGGAATTGGATTCTTTGGTGAGTCCAGGGCAAAAGAGTGAGGACGGGTCCGCTCCTCGGGACATGCGCCGCCGGGCGGACACGAACTGGCTGCGGGCAATCACGCCGGAACACATCCAGGGACCAGCCGAAGCCAGGACGCCAGGACGCCGGGTCGGAGACCGGCGCTCCGGCGGCGATGAGCGGACGCCAGGCCGTGTGGTGCCAGCCAATCCTGACGAAATGGACACGGCGACCGGGTCTTAATTCAGTACGGTTACGCATAAAAATCAGGGTACCGAGTTGTTGTTGATCTCCACCGTTTTGGTCCAATTGCAAACCAGGTTGGTCTTTCCGGCGATGACCAGTTGAATCCACAGATCATAAGAACCCGGATTGTAAGTGCCGGGATAGTTATAGCGCCAGGGGTTCACATCCGTCAGCCCCACCGGAGAATAGCCCGCATCCGGGCCGCCGACGGGAGTCACCAGAAGGTTCACGGGGTTTCCGCTGATGGTTACCGCACTGAATTGGTTGGTGTTGAGTTCCGTAAGGAAATTTTCCGCGCGGGCGGCGGCCTCGTCGGCGCCGGGTTTGTTGCAATTCATGAAGCCACCTACACCCGCTCCAAACGCGCTGCTCAAAACAGCCACGGGAATCGTTGAAATGTGGTCAAGGGTCGTGTAAGCAGGCGCGCCGTTGTTAGTGGAAAAGGTACCCTCCAATTCGTAGTACAACTGGTTGGTCAGAGCCCGGGCCGAGGCCGGCGGATAAAAGCCGTAAACGGATTTATAACGCTCGAGCGCCGTCTGTATCTGCGCCATCTGGGCCTGGGCGCTGTGGAGAATCGTCTGCCGCTTCACCGTGCGCGCCACCGGGAAAATGAGCGAGGCGATGATGGCAATAACGGCGATGACGGTGAGCAGCTCGACCAGGGTGAAAGCAGAAATGTAAAATGTGACGGGTGACGGGTGACGGGAACGTTCCCCGCCTGCCGCGTGCATCTTGTCACTCGTCACTCGCCACTTGTCACTTTGGTTCGTTTTCATCGTTCACGCACTTCGTGTTCCATCCGTTCACTGAGCCACTGTTTGATCATGCTCTGGTAATTCAAATAGCGCGAGCGCGCCAGGCGCTTGATCCGCGCCAGCATCCGCGGGTCTATCCGCAGCGTGATGGTCACGGACTCGGCGGCCTCCGCGCTGCCGGCCACCGCCGTCTCCATCAGGCGCAGGTCGGGCCGGTTCTCCGCCCAGAAGTCCGCCTCGGCCTCTTCGGTGTCGAAGATCGGAACTTCTTCCCATCTGGCAAACGTTCTCATTTACGCTTCGTTCTCGTCCTCGTCCTCGTCCCTGTTTTCGTCCTCGTTCTCGTTCTCGTCCTCGTTCTCGTCCTCGTTTCAGTCTTCGATTACGATTACGAGGACGACGAGGAGGAGGGATACTCGCAACCCCTGGCGTCACGCGTCATGGTCACGCTTTACTTTTCACCCGTGCTCAACCTCTGGTCCATCTTCCGTTGGTAGAAGAATCGCTCTTCGGGCTCAAACGGGCGGGCCAGCAGCACCCGCACCAGCCGTCCGTTCGTGCGATACACACTGAAGATGCCGACACCGCCCGCGGACATGCCCAGGTTGAAAAAGCGCGCCTGGACACCGAATCGCGCTGAGTCCGGCAACAGCCGGACGGCGAACGGGTCTTCAAACGACTCTTCAACTTCCAACTGAGTCAAAGAACTATCCGGTTCAAAGGGCGGATTATTCCAATCAAACTCCATAACGAGCTAACTGTAAATAACACGCCCATGCAATGTCTTTACATTGTATTTACGCATGGATATTGTTCTTTGTCAACGGTTTTTTACTGAACCGAAGCAAACTGGCTTCTGGTTGTATAACAAATGGTTGTTAACCGCCGGTACCGGATCCGCTCAAATTGTTGATCATTGCAATCAACGGCAGGAACATGGCGATGACGATGCTGCCCACAACGACCGCCAGAAATATGATCATGATCGGTTCCAGCAGCGAAGTCATGGCGGACACGGCGTTGTCCACCTCTTCATCGTAGTTGTCGGCGATGCGCAACAACATTTCCGGCAGGGCGCCGGTTTGCTCGCCCACATCCACCATGCTGACGACCATGGGCGGGAAGACGCCGGAGCCTTCCAGCGGCGCGGTAATGGTTTCCCCTTCCTTAACGCTTTCATGGACCTGGGAAACCGCGTTGGCGATGATGACATTTCCGGCGGTTTCCTTCACGATGGTCAGCGCCTGTAAAATGGGAACGCCGCTGCTGACGAGCGTGCCAAGGGTGCGGGTGAAACGGGAAATGGCCACCTTGCTGACCACCGGACCCAGGGCCGGGACTTTCAATTTGAATTTGTCCCAGACCAGCCGGCCAACTTTCGTCCGGATGATCAACAAAAAAGCCACCACGCAGGCCGCGACGCACATCGACGTCGTGAAAAAATGGTCTTTGACCGCCGCGCTGACCGCCAGCACAAACAAGGTGAATTTCGGCATCTGGACGCCCATGCCTTCGAAGACACCCTGGAACCTGGGGATGACAAACGTCAACAGCAGGATCATAATGCCCAAAGCCACGATGAGCACGGCCACCGGATAAAACAGCGCCGCCTTGACCTTGCCTTTGATTTTTTGCGCCTTTTCCGAAAATTCGGCCAGGCGCTTCAAGACCACCTCCAACACACCGCCCAGTTCACCGGCCTTAACCATGTTCACGAACAGGCGGTTAAAAACCTTGGGATGCTGCGCGAGCGCCTCCGAAAACGTGCTGCCGCCTTCGATGGAGAGCGCCAGTTCCCCCAGAATACCACGGAGTGTGGCGCTGCGTTCCTGCTTCTCCAGCACGCGCAGGCCGCGCAACAGCGGCAGGCCCGCGTCCACCAGCGTGGCCAGCTGGCGCGTAAACGTCGTCAGCACCTTGGGCTTAACTCCCCCGGTCAGGCCCGGAATTTTAATCTGGATGTCGAGCGACCTTCTCTTTTTACCGCCGGCCGGCCTGGCCGCACCCCTGGTTTTCTTGCGGGCAGTCTTTTCCTGCGGTTTTTCGGATTCGACGATTTTGGTCGGGAAGAAGCCCATCTCCTTGACGCGACCGATGGCCTCGTTCTGGCTGGCGACTTCGATCGTGCCTTTGGTTTCCTTGCCGTGCGCATCCAGCGCCACATAGCTGTATTTCGGCATAACTGTTCTGGTGACCCGTGCCGAGTGCCGCGTGGCGTGATTTGCGGCTTGCGTCACCCGCCACCCGTCACTCGTCACTCGTCACTCGTTAAGTGTATTTGACGATTTCCTCAATAGTGGTATCACCTTCGAAGATGCTTCGCAAGCCGTCTTCGCGCAAGGTTACCATTCCCAGTTCAACCGCTTTCTGGCGCAGCACCACGGTCGGCGCCCGTTCGTTGATCAAAGTACGAATCGCTTCGCTGATGATCAGCAGTTCGAAGATGCCTTTCCGCCCCTTGTAACCGGTGTCGTTGCAGGTGGAACAGCCGCGTCCATAATGAAACACCTTGTCGCCCAGGTCGTGCGGCGAAAGATTCAACAAGGCCAGCTGATCCTCCGTCGGTTCGAACGGCGTCC
The DNA here is from genome assembly GCA_041482195.1 of Verrucomicrobiia bacterium. Taxonomy (GTDB): domain Bacteria; phylum Verrucomicrobiota; class Verrucomicrobiia; order Limisphaerales; family UBA11358; genus UBA11358. Next base: position 8,163 of record JBGPDH010000027.1, on the reverse strand, counting down.
GGCAATTGGTGCAGGTGGTCCGCACCAGCCGCTGGGCCAGCACCGCCATCAAAGTCGACGAAATCAAAAACGGTTCCACCCCCATGTCCAGCAGACGCGTCACCGCTCCCGGCGCGTCGTTGGTGTGCAGGGTGCTCATCACAAAGTGGCCGGTCAAGGAGGCCTGAATGGAAATCTGCGCCGTTTCCAGGTCGCGCATTTCCCCCACCATGATGATATCCGGGTCCTGGCGCAGAAATGAGCGCAACGCCTTGCCGAACGTCATGCCGGCCGCATCATTGATGGCCACCTGCATGATGCCCTCAATGTCATATTCCACCGGGTCTTCGGCGGTGAGCAATTTGGAATCAAGGGTGTTGATCCGGCGCATACAGGAATAGAGCGTCGTGGTTTTGCCGGAACCGGTCGGGCCGGTGACAATCATGATGCCGTTGGGACGCAGGATCGCCTCGGTCACATAATCATGCACATATTTGGGAAAGCCGAGGGTTTCAACGTCCAGCGAGACCGAACCGCGGTCGAGCACGCGCAGCACGACCGATTCCCCGAACTGCGTCGGCAGCGTGGACACGCGAAGGTCCACCTGACGGTTGCCGACCGAATAATTGATACGCCCGTCCTGGGGCAGCCGTTTTTCGGAAATGTTCAGGCCGGACATGACCTTGATGCGCGAAATCACCGGCAGGGCGAGATGTTTGGGCGGCGGCGACATTTCGTAGAGGGCGCCGTCGACGCGATACCGGATGCGGAACTCGGTTTCAAACGGCTCGAAGTGGATATCGCTCGCCCGATCCTGAATGGCCTGGAACAGGACCAGATTGACGAATTTGACGATGGGCGCCTCGTTGGCGAGGTTTTCCATCAGTCGATCGTCATCCGTCGCGCCAGCCTCGCTCACCTCGCGGGCGATGTCGGCGTCGGCACCCAGTTCCTTGAGAATTTCAGAAACATCCCCGGTCTCCTGGGCGTAATGCTGTTCAATCGCCTTTTCGATTTCGATCGGGTCGGCGACCACCACCTGGATGTCCTTTTTGATCGCGAAATGGATTTCGTCCGGGCGTCCCGGATCGAGCGGGTCGGCCAGCGCCACCTGCACCGTACCGTCCTGCATGCCGACCGGCAGGCATTGATACATGCGCGCGACATTCGCCGGAATCGTCTGCAACAGCTCCGGGGTCAGGTGGACCTCGCGCAGGGAAACCACTTTGGTGCCGAGATAATTCGCCATCACCTGCAGCACATCGTCCAGTTGCATGATGCCGAAATCCTGCAGCAACTGAAGGACGGGGGTGCCGCCGCGTTTGAATTCGGAGGCGACCTCCTCGTATTGCAGGTCGTCAATCAACCCCAACTCGCGGACGAGTGACAGCAGTGGACTGGATACTTCGTCAGCCATTTCAATAAAATCTCATTTTCCCCGCGCTTTGGACGGGGTTGCCTCGGCGCTCAGGGACTGGGCCAGTTCCAGTTCCTGCAATTTTTGCTGGATCGTTGTGGGATCCTGCGCCTTGGTAATCACTTCCTCACGGGCAATCATGCCCTGCTGGTATTTGTCCATCAGGAACGAGTCGAGCGTCACCATGCCGTATTTCGCGCCGGTCTGGATGTCCGAGTTGATGCGGAACGTCTTGTTGTCCCGGATGAGCGCGCCGACGGACGGGGTGTTGACCATGACTTCAAACACGGCCACCCGGCCCGGCTTGTCGATGCGCGGAATCAGCAACTGCGAAATCACCGCCTGCATGACGGTGGAAAGCTGGATGCGCACCATTTCCTGCTGGTTGGTCGGAAACGCGTTGGTAATACGATCGATCGTCTTGGCCGCGCCCGTCGTATGCAGCGTGCCGAAAACCAGGTGGCCCGTTTCGGCCGCCGTGATGGCGGCCTCGATGGTTTCCAGGTCGCGCATTTCACCCACCAGAATGATGTCCGGGTCCTGGCGCAGCACCCGGCGCAGTCCTTCGGCGAAGTTCGGCACGTCCACCCCGATCTCGCGCTGGGTGACCAGCGACTTCTTGTGATGATGATAATATTCAATCGGGTCTTCAATGGTGACGATGTGGCACTCGTCGCGCTCCTCGTTGATGACGTTGAGCATGGAGGCGAGCGTGGTGGTCTTGCCCGAACCGGTCGGCCCGGTCACCAGCACCAGTCCGCGCGGTTTGTACAGCAATTCCTTGGTGCTGGGCGGAATTCCGATTTGTTCCAGGGTCAGCAGCTTGTTGGGAATCTGCCGGAGCACCAGGGCGAAGTTGCCTTTTTCCTTGAAAACGCTCACGCGGAACCGTGCCACGTCACCGAACGCAAAACCGAAATCCGCCCCGCCGTGCTCGCGCGTGCTTTGGATATGTTCCTCAGAAGTGATGCTGCGCATCAGCTCCTCGGAATCCTCCGGTTTGAGGGAGGGGCCCTCGACCCGATGCAGGATGCCGTGCACCCGGATGGTCGGCGGCGTACCCACACGGATATGCAGGTCGGAGGCGCCTTCCGACACCACCAACTGCAACAAATCGGACATGGAGTAGGACATGTGAATCTATTTTCGGTTTGGACAGTTTAACCGCGGAAACGGCACGCTTAGGTTTTTTTTGCAGGCAGAAGGCAGAATGCAGAATGCAGAAACCAAAACGAAAGCTGTGGCCGGGTCGGATGTTTTTTTATTCTTCATTCTTCATTCTGCCTTCCTCATTAATCATGACTCGTCACCGACGGTCGCGCGGATGACTTCCTCGGGCGTGGTCATTCCGGCGAGCACCTTGCGAATGCCGTCCTCGCGCAACGTGCGCATGCCCATTTCGCGGGCGCGGGCGCGCAAAACGGAAGACGATGCCTTGTCGTAAATTAATTTTCGCGCCTCATCGTCAATAATGAAAATCTCAAAAATGCCGAAGCGTCCCCGGCAACCGGTGTTGGAGCAATTGCTGCAACCGCGGCCTTTCTGCAGCGTCGCCGTCTGCAAATTTTCGGACGTCAGGCTCAACGCGCGCATTTCCTGTTCGGTGGCCTGGTAAGGCTGCGCGCATTGGCGGCAGACTTTGCGGACCAGGCGTTGCGCCATGAGACAGCGTGTGGACGAGGCCACCAGGAAGGGTTTGACCCCGATGTCCACGAGACGGGTGACCGCGCTCGGCGCGTCGTTGGTGTGCAGCGTGGAGAAAACCAGATGGCCGGTCAGCGACGCGTTGATGGCAATGGACGCCGTTTCCATGTCGCGAATTTCACCGATCATCACCACGTTGGGCGCCTGGCGCAGGATGGAACGCAACGCCGAGGCAAACGTCAGGCCGACGGATTCATTAACCTGCACCTGGTTGATGCCGGCCAGGATATATTCCACCGGGTCCTCGACCGTGATGATTTTGCGGTCGGGCCGGTTGATGAAGTGCAGGCAGGAATACAGGGTGGTGGTTTTGCCCGAACCGGTCGGCCCGGTCACGAGCAGGATGCCGTCCGGCAGGCCGATCATGCGCTCGAACGTCTGCTGGTCGTCCGTGAAAAATCCCAGTTCGGCCAGACCGAGCCGCAGGCCTTCCTTGTCCAGGATACGCATGACGATGCTTTCGCCGTGGTACGTCGGCAGGCAGGATACGCGCAGATCGATCAGTTTGTTCCCCACCTTGCTCTGGATACGGCCGTCCTGCGGAATGCGATGCTCGGAGATGGACATGTTCGACTGAATCTTCAGCCGGGTGATGATGGAGGCCTGCAAGCGTTTGGGGGGGGCCTTCATCTCGTGCAGGACGCCGTCGATGCGGTAACGCAACCGGAAACGCTTGCTCAACGGTTCCAGGTGAATGTCCGAGGCGCGCATCTTGAAGGCGTCCACGATGATCTGGTTGACCAGCCGGATCAGCGGCGCATCGGCATCCACGACGGCGCTGTCATCATCCCCGGCGCCCACCGGCACCACCACTTCGCTTTCGGTGAGTTCCTGAATCGCCTTGTCCACCACCGTCTGGCCCGTGCCGCCGTAATACTTGTTCAGCGCCGTCTCGATGTCCGGTTCCGACGCCACGCGCAATTCAATTTCCGAGTTGAGCAGATGCGTGAGGGTATCGATGGTGTTCAGGTCCGACGGGTCGGCGATGGCCACGGTGACCTTGCCATCGCTTTTGAACACGGGAACGACCCGGTATTTCTTGGCGATATGGCGCGGGATGATGGAAATGACGTCGTCGGGAATCTTCAGGCCGCTGAGCTGGATGACTTCCGCGCCGAATTGGGCGGCTTTGGCCTGGGTAACATCGGACGGCTTGACCAGCTTGTTGGCCAGCAACAAATCCACTACGCCCACTCCGGAGGATTCGGCTTCCCGGCGCGATTGGGCGACCTGATCGGCATTGACAATGCCCAAGTCCACCAACACATCCGCCAAATAATCGTCTTTTTCAGCCACGGCTCAAATATACACGCACTGTTTCTGTGGAAAGAAAAAAAAGACTACTCTTGAAAACGGTGATGTCAATGCGAAGCAAAGGAATTTTGCGGGAATACGGGGAGCAAAACGACGGTGTTTTTTGCCATCCGCAGGCCTGAACGTGACTGCCGCAGTGGCACCGCTTCCGAATAGCCTTGCACAAAACCCAAAGCCCTTTTAACCAGCAGGTCATGAACTCGCAAAACCGGACCGGGAAGGCCCTTCTGCTGGCCAGGGAACGGTATGCCGCGCTCGGCGTAAAGGTTGACCGCGCCCTGCAAACCCTGGCGCACATCCCGATCTCCCTGCATTGCTGGCAGGGCGATGACCTCGGCGGTTTTGAAACCACGGACACCAGCCCGGGCGGCGGATTGGTCGCCACCGGCAATTATCCCGGCAAGGCCCGTACTCCGGACGAACTCCGCATGGATCTGGAGAAGGCCTTTTCCCTCATTCCCGGCAAGCACCGGGTAAACCTGCACGCGTCGTACGGTGAATTCGGCGGCAAAAAAGTGGACCGCGACGAAATCACGCCGGCCCACTTCCGGAACTGGATCGCCTGGGCGAAACACCATGGCCTGGGCATGGACTTTAACCCGACCTGTTTCTCGCATCCGAAAGCGGGCGATGGTTTCACGCTGTCGCACCGGAACAAGGCCATCCGGCAATTCTGGATCGAACACTGCCTTCGCAGCCGCGACATCGGCGCGGCCATCGGTGAAGCCCTGGGCCGACCCTGCATTACCAACGTCTGGATTCCCGACGGCATGAAAGACACGCCGGCCGACCGCAACGCGCCGCGGGTCCGTCTGGCGGAATCGCTCGACATGGTCTTCCGAAAATCCATTTCGCCACAGCTCAACCGCGATGCCGTCGAACCCAAACTGTTCGGCATCGGCTCGGAAAGTTACGTCGTCGGGTCGCATGAATTTTATTTCGGTTACGCAGTGAGCCGGAAGAAACTGCTGACGCTGGACGCCGGGCATTACCATCCCACGGAGGGCATCGCCGACAAGATTTCAGCGGTGTTGCAGTTCCTGCCGGAAATGCTGTTGCATGTCAGCCGCGGCGTACGCTGGGACAGCGACCACGTGGTGATTTTGAACGATGATCTGTTCGCCATCGCCCGGGAAATGGTCGCGAATGGTTTTGTCGAGCGAGTCCATATTGGTCTGGATTATTTTGATGCCAGCATCAATCGCGTCGCGGCGTGGATCATCGGCACACGCAGTATGCTCCGCGCCCTCTTGTTTGCGCTCCTCGAACCGACGGACAAACTTCGTGCGGCTGAAAACGCCGGCGATTATACCGCGCGGCTGGCGTTGCAGGAGGAAATCAAATCACTGCCGTTCGGCGCGGTCTGGGATTTTTATTGTGAATCCAAGGGGGCCCCGGTTGGTGAGGCCTGGCTGGCGGAAATAAAGCACTACGAAAAGACAGTCTTGTCCAAACGCAAGTAGTCGGGCGGACTGCTGTGGGATGAGCCTCCGAGCATTCCTAATCAGCAGACCCGCGCAGGAGCTGCTTACTTTTCCCCAATGGGCGGAGCGTGATCGGTCAGGGCATGATACACCGCAGTTGCCACCAGTCGGGCGCCGGCGGCATCGGGATGCACCGTGTCGGGAAACATTTCCTTCCGGTCGCTCAGCGGCGCATACAGGTCAATGACCGTGACCCCGGTTTCGCGAGCGACCTGCCGGATCATCGGAAGCATTTCAAGGCGAATGGTCTTGTCATTGATGCCCCAGCGGCCGGGATAATCCGGCGTCGGCAGGCAGATGAACATTCCGGCTTTGGGATTTGCCCGGCGGAAGGCGGCAATCATTTCCTCGTAATCATGGACGAAATTGGTTTTATACTCCCAGTTGTTGACGGCCCGGTCCGCCTCCAGACTGCCATCGCCGGGATGTTTGCTGTCGTTGGCTCCGAAATCGATGACGACAGCGTCCGGTTTGTATTCCAGCGCCTGTGCATAGGCCGGCTGTCTGACATAGGGCAAGTCGCCCTGGCGCAGGAGTGTCGTGGCGTTGACTCCGAAATTGCGCACCTCCCAATTCGTTCCCAGCATCACGGCCAGCCGGGCCGGGTAACAATTCGCCTCCCGGTTGGAAAGGCCATAGCCCCAGGTAATGCTGTCACCAACACAGGCCACCCTGACCGGAGACGCCAGGGCAGCCGCCAGCGAGGCGAGCGAAATCAAACCAGTCAACCCAATCGGGAAAACGATTTGAGAAAATTTTTGGTTCATTCTGATACCAGGTTATTCGAAAAGGGTTGAATTCTTCAATGTGCAATCCGCTTTATCCAGGGAATTTCCATCTTCCACCCGTTTCAGCCGGGCAAAGGAACCAGGTATCCTTACTGCGTGAGCACGCGATAAAAGCGGGTCGTGACCTGATTCGCATTCAGATCCCCGAAATCAAAATTGCCCACGCCGCCTTCTGGCACGGGCGCTCCAATCTTGAATCTTATCAGTTCGGTTCTCTTATGGTCCTCGTCGTCAGACCAGCAATGCTCTTGCGGCAGCAAAAGGCGGGTCGAACAGTTTCAAAATCATTCTCGCACGGTGCGGTCATGCTAAATTAGTTTATATACTGTATCTATTACATACTAATTAAAAACTTATAGTAGGGTTTGCAGTAGACTCTGCGTCAACATACGATGTTCGTCGTATTGAATGCCACCGCGTAATTTGCCAAGCTACAGGCTATTGTTCCCAAAGAGACGCTGAATTGGTGCAAAGTCGCTTCCGGCACCGTCAGGCAAATCACAGAAAACAAATAAACGTTTTATTACGGATTCAGTCCTATGAACACCCAAACTATCAAAATCTCCCTCACTTGTCTTGCCGTCCTGGCGAGTGCGGTGTGCTTGCGTGCCGGCACCATCATCAAGACCAACAACACGGATAACCTCAACCTCACGACCAGTTGGGTGGGCGGCGTAGTGCCGGGCCCGTTCGACGCAGCCAGGTGGGACTCAACCGTCACCGGCGCCAATTCAGTCGCGCTGGGCGCCAACACAAGCTGGGGGGGCATACTCATCGCTAATCCGGGCGGCGCGGTGGCAATCACCGCCGGCAATACGCTAACCCTCGGCACGAATGGCATCAACATGAGCGGTGCGACACAGAATCTGACGATCGGGTCCGGTCTGACTTTAGGTTGGGGAATGCAAACATGGAATGTGACCAATGGTACGACCCTCACCGCCAGTGGCACGTTCACGCGCCCGGTTGGAACCGGGCTGGCGGTGGGCTCAACGAACGTAGCGACTGCGGGTCAAGGAACGGTTACAGCAAGTCCGACCCTGGAAAACGGGGTGGTGCCGTGGGCAACCGCGCTGAGTTCCGGCACCGCGGCAAACGGTTCCGCTGCGGGTAGTACCTTTGCGACCGTCAGCGGCGGAAACATTGTTGCCTACACAACCGCAACCGCCGAGACGACCGCCGGCACCGGCGTTTCGTTTGGTGGCATTCCGACCGGGGACAATTCGACGTTGAACTATGATCTGGCGGTTAACAGCACGGGTGCAGTTATGAGCGCTGATACCTATGTAAACAGCCTTCGCAACATTGGTGGCAGCTACCTTCAGCCCGGAACGGCCAATTTCCGCGCCAACGCCATCATGAATGCTGGCACCGGCCCGCTCATCATCAGCACTCCGGTGCAACAGGCTGACACAAGTTTGAATGAGCTGGTGTTGGCTAATTGGACTGCGGGCACCGTATTCAGCAACGTCATTTC
>JBGPDH010000026.1:0-21412 GCA_041482195.1 Verrucomicrobiia bacterium | reverse complement strand
CGGGCATACGGTCAATCGGTCCCAACTGCAACCGCACCAGACGATGAAAGGGTTCGGGCCCGGCCAGGATGGAGAACAGCAACAGCCAGAGATAAAACACGCCCAGGGTCAGCCCGAAGCTGAGGCCTGAAAACAGCAGAATGTGCAGGAAGTGATCGCTACGAAAAGAGAGTTCAATAACACCCAGATTCAGTTTTCCCGACGCCCAGCCAATGCCCGAACCGATTTGCCAGTAGAGCACCGCCCGCAGGAACAACAACCCGGCCAGGACCGCCAGCAGATGCCAGCGCCGCAATCGTTGCGGCTCGGCCCGTCGCAATGTGCCAATCAGTGTCGCCGGCGTCCGTTTTCCCAACGGGTCGAAGCGAAGCGAACGCCAATTGAGCCACAGCAACAGCCCGGCAAGGTTCAGGATGAAATCAATGATGCCCATGCGAATTTCGAACTACGATTGGCAAATATCGAATAATTCGCAATTCGAATTTCAGAATTCTTAATTCAACTACATCATCTTCAGCAGCGTTTCGGCCATCTCGCTCGGGGTGGCGGCCACACCGATTCCCGCGTCTTTGAACGCCGCAATTTTTGCCGCCGCGGTGCCTTTGCCGCCGCTGATAATGGCCCCGGCATGGCCCATCCGGCGCCCCGGCGGCGCGGTTGCCCCGGCAATGAAGCCGGCCACGGGCTTCTGGCAATTCTGTTTGACCCACTCCGCCGCTTCTTCCTCAGCGCTCCCGCCAATTTCACCTATCATGATGATGCCGTGCGTGTCCGGGTCATCGTTGAACAGCTTAATCACCTCCAGATGCGACAGGCCCAGCACGGGATCGCCGCCGATGCCGACACAGGTACTTTGGCCCGCACCGCGACAGGTCAATTGCCAGACGGCCTCGTAGGTGAGGGTGCCGCTGCGCGAAACGACGCCGATGTGGCCCTTTTTATGGATGTAACCGGGGGCGATGCCAATGCGGCAGCCCCCGTGGGAGTCTTTTCCTTCGCCGGGCGTAACGATGCCGGGACAATTTGGTCCGATCAGGCGCGACCGCGTATTGCCCTGCATCGCGCGCTTCACCCGAATCATGTCGCGCGCCGGAATGCCTTCGGTAATGCAAACGACCACTTCCAATCCGGCGTCCACGCCTTCCAGCACGGCATCGGCGGCAAAGGCGGCGGGAACGAAGATGGCCGAGGCGGTGGCGTCGGCTTGTTTGACCGCGTCGGCGACGGTGTCAAAAACGGGAACTTTTTTACCGGCGTGCTCAAAGACCTGTCCGCCTTTGCCGGGCGTGACACCGGCAACCACCTGTGTGCCGTAGTCGATCGAGAGTTGTGCGTGCCTTGCGCCAAAACTGCCGGTGATACCCTGTACGAGAACCTTGGTGTCGGGTTTAACGAGAATCGACATGAGAAATTTCTGATTTACGATTTTTTCCGTTTGTGAATGCAAATCAGGTTGCCTTCGCTGTCGAAAATAAACGCCATGTGGCAAACGGGTGTTGCGGTCGGCTCCATCTGGAATTTCACATTGTTCGCGCGCAGATGGGCGATGGCGTCATCAAAATTGTCGACTTCCAGGCCGACGGAACAGCCGTCCGGACGCGGCGTCCAATCCGGCGCACCGCAGCCCAGCGCGAGTGTGCCGCTGACAATGTCATATTCCGTCCATTGCATCCCGCCGGGTTCGCCGATGACCACGGTGGGTTTCAGGCCGAGTACGCTTTCGTAAAATTTGCGTGCCCGGGCCATGTCTTTGACCGGATAACAACTGAAGGCGATCTCGATGATCTTGAGCATAATTCATTCTCCTGTGTGTTTACGGATTAAAATTTACCGGGGTTGGTCCTGGTAAATTTGGTTGAGGTTGGTTGTTTGGCCGGAAGGAAGAGCGGTATCGTCCGGTTGCGGGTCCACCACCATCCGGAGCCTCCCAAGGCGCTGAAATTCTTCAGCCACCCGGTATCCAACTGCAAAGTCCACCTTCGCCGCGGCCCGGCCATTTCCTCCAGTAACTGCTCGCGCAGAGCGGTGCATTCCCGCTTCGTTCTTGCGTGTTGTTGAACGAGTTCGATCATTTGTTTCTGCAAATCAATCAACCGCCGATAGGGTTCCCGATCCGCCGCCGCCGGTTTTGCGCCCTCAATTTTTTCTTCGACTTGAAACATTTCGCCCTTGTCCGTTTGAATCATTTGTTGCCGGCCACTGCCCGTACCACCTTTTGCGCCGCATCAGCCATGGAATCGCCGGTGATGAGTTTCAAGCCGGAATCGGCCAGCGTCTTTTTGCCGGCGTCGACGTTGTTGCCCTCCAGCCGCACGACCAGCGGAATGTTCAGATGCGTCTCCTTGACCGCGGCGACAATGCCGGTCGCAATGACATTGCAATCCATAATGCCGCCGAAAATATTCACCAGAATGCCATTCACATGGGGGTCTTGCAGAATGATTTTGAACGCGGCGGTCACCTGTTCCTGGCTGGCGCCGCCGCCGACATCAAGAAAGTTCGCCGGCATCCCGCCGAAATGCTGGATAATGTCCATGGTGGCCATGGCCAGACCCGCGCCGTTCACGAGGCAGGCAATGTTACCGTCCAGCTTGATGTAATTGAGATTGAACTTGCTGGCTTCGATTTCCAACGGAGCTTCCTCGTTCAAATCCCGCATTTCCTGGATGTCCTTGTGTCGATATAGCGCGTTGTCATCGATCGAAATCTTGGCGTCGAGCGCGACCACCGCTTCCTTGCCGTCGGCAGCTTCCACCACACACATGGGATTGATTTCCACCAGCGACGCGTCGCACTCCCACCAGGTTTTGAATACGCCGGTGATAAACTTTACGCCGGCATTGAATGAATCGCCCTTGAGGCCCAGCGCCGCGGCGATTTTCCGTGCCTGAAACGGCATGATGCCGACGGCCGGGTCGATCCATTCCTTGAAAATTTTGTCGGGCGTTTTTTCAGCAACTTCTTCGATGTCCATGCCGCCTTCAGTGCTGGCCATGACCAGCGGGCGACCGGTGGCGCGGTCCAGCAGCACCGCCAGGTAAAATTCCTTTTTGATTTTAGCGGCTTCGGAGATGAGCAGCCGGTTCACCTGGCGGCCTTCGGGACCGGTTTGTTTGGTTACCAGCAAATTACCGAGCATCTTTTCGGCGAACGCAACCGCTTCTGCGACCGAAGCGGCGACTTTGACGCCGCCTTGAAAACCGGTTTTGAAAGTACCCTTGCCGCGGCCGCCGGCGTGGATCTGCGATTTAACAACGATTCGCGTGCTGCCACCGGCCAGAATCTTTTCCGCTGCGGCCCGGACGGCGGCGGGGTCCTGGGCGGGAATTTCCAATGGGACGGCGACGCCGCATTGGGCCAGCAATTGTTTGGCCTGATACTCGTGAACATTCATGTCCTGATATAACCCGCCGCATTGAAAGGTGGTTGGCGCCGGAAATCAAACTTTTAAACAAAAGGCGTGGAAGCGTGGAAGGGTTAAAGCGTGAAGCGCCTGTACCGTTTCGCTTCAACGATTCAACGCTTTAACGAACCGGCCGTTAATGTCTGATTCAGCCAATCCGCCAGCTTTTGTTGCCAGGTGGGATCAAATTTTTCCCAGTCGGCGATGCGATGGCCCGCGCCTTTGAGGAAATAAACTTCGCAAGGCACGCCGTTTTCCTTGAGCTGGGCCGCAAAATTCCGGGTGAGGGGCGGAAAAACGGTCTTGTCCGAATCACCCTGCATCAGCAGAAACGGCGGCAGGCCGGGCTTGAGGTAGGAGGTCGGCGACAGTTGTCGCAACAGTTTCAGGGTTTCGGCGTCCATTGAATCGCGGCCCAAAAGGTTCCGCATGGAAGACCATTTACTAATGCCGCCGCGGTGTTCAGCGTCGGCCACCAAATCCGTCGGTGGCGCGAGAGCCACCACGGCCTGCACCCGCGTATCCGGCTGAGCCAGCGTGGCGGCGAGGCAAACTAAATGTCCTCCCGCAGAGTAACCCAGGAGGGCAATTCGATTCGGATCGCCTTTATAGTCCGCCGCATGGGCTTTTACCCAGCGAATGGCGGTCTGCACGTCATCAAAGCAGGCCGGCCAACGGTTGGTGGGTGCGAGGCGGTAATCAATCGAAAACCAGGTGAAATGATTTGCGGTCAAGGCATTCAGAGCGGGTGCAAAATCTCCGTTTCCGGTTTTATCGCCACGGCTCCAGCCGCCGCCGTGGATGGCGATCACGAGTGGAAAAGGTCCCGTACCGTCGGGAACATTCGCATCCAATCGCAGGGTTATATTCCCGACCGTACCGTATTCGACATTGGTTTTGAGTTCGGCAAGGGCAACGGTTTCGAACCAGGTCGCGGCCAGAAAAATGATAAAAGACCGGTACATACGGTTTAGGGTTTGGCGGTCGGGACGGTATTGGTGGCAGCCGGCACAGGATTTTTAGCCGGGAATTGCGCGAGAATGGATTGGGGATCCCAGCCATCAGAACCACCCAGGATTTTATCCACTGTGATGGCGTCGGCCTGATTCGCAGTCAGTTGATGTGCCCATGTGACACGTGACTGCGGATTTGCACCCGGCCCGGTGCTGTTGAACTCAGCGTAGCGCGCCGTCTTTTCGCGCGCGGGATTCCGCCAGTTATCCCAACCGGCAGGGCGAACGACTTCGGACATTTCCGTGTTCAGGAAGGCCACATTGGCGTAAGGCCGCCAGGGCCGGCCCAGGTAAGTCCTCACGTCGAGATTTTCCCCGGTGATTTGACAATGCGAAAAAACAAAACCGAAGGCAGTATTGGACGCGGTGGAGGCTGCGGTAATGTAGCCGTTGCCCAGACAGTGGATGCGGCAATGCTCATATAATTCGGTGGCGCCGCCAAAAATAAAATCCACCGCCCCGGCGACATAACAATTCTCGTAATAATGCCTCCCCCGATTGCCGAGAATCGTGTCCTGCCAACCCAGGAACCGGCAGTTGCGAAAAATGAGGCGATCTCCATCCAATCGCAAGGCTAAAGCCTGGCCCTTGGGGCCGGCGGAATTTTCGAACGTTATATTCTCCGCCACAAAATCATCCGCATCAATCACCGTCGAAGGCGTTCGGAATGTGCTGATGGGTTTGCCGTCCGGGCCCGGAAGGTTCGCGTGTAAATCATAGGTCAAATACGTTTTTTCCGGGTCTTCACCCGATAAACGAACAAAATGTTTCTCGCGCTGGACGTAAACCAACTCTTTGTAGCTGCCGGGTTTGATGTGAATCAGGCACCAGTTGGTCGGGCTGGTGTTTTGCGGCACGGCGTTGATGGCCGCCTGCACGTTGGTAAACTGCCCGCTGCCGTCGGCAGCCACGACCAGTTCCGTCTCGGCCCTGGCATCAAATCCAAGCCAGGGGAGCAGGGCAACCGCCAATCCCGCTCCCCAAAATCGGCTTCGCCTGGTCTTGGGATTTTTGATGATGCGCGAATGTGCAGGCGCGATGGGTGCCTGTCAAAATCATATTTCTCTTGAGCCGAATCAAAGTGGCTTGCAGATTGCGTCGCCGTGAGATTTTTCTTTGCCTCCCTTTTTTTGGTATTCGGGCTGGTGTTGGCACGGGCAGCCGTCTTCGATGGCCAGGCTTATGTGCCGGTTGCGGATTGGGCGCGCGCCAATGGCCTGCATTGTGCCTGGCTCAAACGCGGCGACGAAATGGTCGCCACCAATCGCACGACCCGCCTGGTATTTGACGTGGATTCGCATTACGTGGGAATCAATCGTGTCCAGGTGGCGTTGTCCTTTCCCATTGCCAATCAGAAGGGGGTGGTGATGGTGGCGCAATTCGATCTCGATGCGGCCATCCGCCCGCTGCTGTTTCCGTTGCGCTATGTCAAACCGGCGGCCATTCAAACCATTTGTCTGGATCCCGGCCATGGCGGCAGGGACGCTGGCAACCAGGCAGGCTGGCACTTCGAAAAAGTTTACACGCTCGCGCTGGCGGCGGAATTGCGCGATCAGCTCCGACAGGCCGGTTTCGACGTGATCATGACGCGCTCCAAGGACAGTTACGTTGAATTACCCGACCGCCCGGCACTGGCCAACCGGCGAAACGCGGATTTGTTTGTCAGCCTGCATTTCAACGCAACCCCGGTCGGAAAGAACGAAGTCGAAGGACCGCAGACGTATTGCATCACGCCCGTCGGGGCCAGTTCAACCGATGCGCAGGGTGAGGGGGGCAATCATGGTCCGACCGCGGCGAACCGTCATGAGGACGAAAGCCTGCTGTTGGCCTATCAGATCCAAAAATCGCTCGTGGGCACTTTGGACACGAACGATCGGGGTGTGCGGCGCGCCCGTTTCGCCGTTTTACGCGATGCCCGGATGCCGGCAGTTTTAATCGAAGGCGGCTACATGACCAATCCGTACGAGGGTAAAAAGATTTACACCACCGCCTATCGCCGCCAAATGGCGCAAGCCATTGTCAAAGGCATCCTGGCTTACCAGAAGCTGACTTTGGCCCCGCCTCCGACCTTATCATCGCCGCTCAAAAGTCATCCGGCAAAACCCAGGAATAAATCTTCCACCCAACATTCGCTCAACGCGGAATGACAGGCAAATTTATGACGGGTTCTTCTTGGCAAACGTGCGTTTCGTGGTTTAGTTGGTTGCCATGAGCATCGTAACCAGGACCGGTGACGGTGGCACGACGGCACTGATGTACGGGCGGCGTGTTCCGAAAAACCATCCGCGGGTCGAGGCTTATGGCACGGTCGATGAACTGAACGCGGCGGTGGGCCTGGCGCGGGCGACGGCCGGGGACGGTTTTATCCGCGACAATTTGCTGGTGATTCAGAAAGACCTCGTCGCCCTGATGGGAGAGCTTTCCGTGGTGCCGGAGGATTTGGGACGCTACCGGAAGGATGGTTATCCGGCTGTGACACCACAAATGACCGCCAAACTTGACGCCCTGGTCGTGGAAATTGAAACACAAACCGTGAGTTTCAAGGATTGGGCGACACCGGGTGCTACGATGAATTCCGCCGCGCTGGACATGGCTCGAACGGTCTGCCGCCGGGCAGAACGTCGCGTCTGTACCGTGCAGGAATCGGGCGGATTGACCAACGCTGAAATCATCACTTATCTTAATCGTCTTTCCGACCTGCTTTGGCTGATGGCGCGCTGGGTCGAAACCGGGGAACATTCACCGAAAAGCTGATTTTCAACCCCGAACAAAGACGGTGAACAACTCGTCGTCAAACCGGCATGCGGATTTGAGTCGAAACGGTTCTGCGCCGGCCAAATGGTTGAATCCGCGACCTTCCGCAATGGTCGGGGCATGGCGACCGCCAAAAATTTTCGGGCAGATGGTGAGATGAAGCTCGTCCACCAAACCCGCCCGGAATAGGGCGTCATTCAGTTCACCACCACCCTCACAGAGCAGCCTTTTGACGCGCCATTGCTTCCGCAGCCACCGGAAAGCGGCACTGAAATTAATCTCTCTCCGTCCGCAAATCCTTACCACGTCGGCCAGCGCGCGCAACTGCTTCAACCGGGCCGCGTTGGCGCGACGCGTGGTCAGGATGATAATGGGTGAAAACTGGTGCCGGAAAACCTCCGCCCGGGGATTGATCGAACCGGAACGGCTGACAATAATCCGCAGGTTATGTTCCGCCAGACCCTGTTTGAGTCGTTGCCGCCGGTACTTTGCCGGACCGGGTCCCAGGTTGATGGTGGCCGAATCCACCGTGCGGGCGCCGGCCATCACCGCGTCCGCCGTCGTCCGCAATTCGAGCAAATGTTCGTGATCACGCGCGCTGGTGAACGACGATATCGTCCGGTTGGCAGTTGCGATTTTCCCGTCCGCGGTAATCGCCATGTTCACCAGCACAAAGGGAAGTTTTGAATTTGGAGTCTTCCGTTTTGAGTTCATGGAAGTTTCAACTTAAAACTAAAAATTAAAAACTGAAAACTCAAAGCATGAGCATGGCATCGCCGTAACTGTAAAAACGGTAGCGTTCGCGTATCGCTTCCGCGTAAGCGGCCAGAATCATTTGACGTCCCCGTCCCGCATCGTCGGGACCCGGCGCGGCAAAAGCGCTGGCCAGCATCAAGAGCGTCGAGCGCGGCAAATGAAAGTTGGTGAGCAATGCGTCCACCACCTGAAACGGAAAGGGCGGATGTATGAAAATGCCCGTTTTTCCTGAGGTTTTTACCAATTTTCCGCCGTTGTGCACCGCAACACTCTCCAACACGCGCACCGTGGTCGTGCCCACGGCGATAACACGTTGTCCGGCAGCTTTCACCGCATTTGCCGCACGGGCGGTTTCTTCCTCCAGTTCGAACCGCTCCTCGTGCATTCGATGCGCAGCCAGGTTTTCGGCTGTGACCGGCAGAAACGTCCCCGCACCCACGTGCAAGGTCACGAAACCGACTGATACTCCCCGGTCGCGGATTTGCTGCAGTAACTCTGCCGTGAAGTGCAACCCCGCCGTGGGCGCGGCGACTGAACCGTCGGTTTTGGCAAAGACAGTTTGGTAGCGTTCCCGATCTTCGCGCATGGTGCCAGGATTCGCCCGGGTGATGTAAGGGGGCAGGGGAACTTCACCGAGCCGTTCCAGTTCGCGGACGATGTCCGGGGTGCCGGAAAATTCCAGCCGGCGATGACCCTCCTCGTTCGTTTCCAAAACCCGGGCCCGGATGTCGGCGGGGTTGCCATTTGTATCATGGAGAACGATTTCCGTGTCGACCCGTCCACGCTTGGCGGGGCGCAACATTGCCCACCAATGATTGCGGGCAGTCTCCTCCAGCAACAAAATTTGGAATCGGCCGCCTGTACGCGCGTTCCGGCCGCGCAGCCGTGCCGGAATGACGCGCGAGTTATTCAGCACCAGCAGGTCACCCGCGCGGAAAAATTCCACAACCTCGCGAAAATTCCGATGCTCGATCCGTCCGTTTCCGCGGTGCAACACCAGCAGCCGCGATTCATCGCGCCGGGCCGCCGGGTGCTGCGCGATCAGCCCGGGCGGCAGAATAAAGTCAAAATCCACGGTTCGCATCGCGCTTTTAACGTAACAGGAGAACCACCCGGAAGACAGGACGACAATAACTGACCGATTTCGGCAAAAAACGGCTTGTGAATAACTTCTGAATAACCCCCAAAAAATTACGTGAATTTGTGTTGACTAAGGTGGGGCAAAGTGTTTAAAAATGGGTCGTTGTGGGAAGTAGTGGTCGTTTGGTTTTTCCGTGCGAATAAATGGGTAGCGCAAAAGAATTGGAGCCGTCGTATTACAATTCGCGCTTTCGTCATGGCGTGGATGAGAAACGGCGTGTGCAAATCCCGGCCAAATGGCGGCCGCAAAGGGCCGCCGTGGAGCTGACGCTCATCCTTTGGCCGAGGGAGGGAGTGGGGTCCTGTGTGCGCGTCCTGCCGCCATCGCAGATGTCCAAGCTGATGCAATCGATCGATGCAATGCCGAACAGCGATCCCAAGAAGGTCGTCTTGAAACGCATCATCGGCAGTGATTCGGCCCAGGCGAGTGTGGACAAGGCCGGGCGCATTTGCCTGCCCGAAGCAATGGCGCGCGGAGCGGGTATCAAAAACGACGCGGTGCTGATCGGGTTGCTGGACCGCTTTGAGATCTGGAATCCGGAACGTTACGAAAAGGTTCAGGCCGCGGACGCCGCGTTGGCGCCCGATGCCTTCAAGTTGATGGAATAATACGAAATTATGAATCTTGGAAAATTACTGGCTGCGGGAAAAAGCATTATCGGCGGGGGCGGCGAGATTTCCTATCGCATCAGCGACCGCGTCTATCTGCCAAAATTCATTTCCCCAAAAAATCCGTTTATCCCTCCTGTCAAGGTGGAACCGGCGCCCGAGGTGGAGAAAAAGCCTGCTGAAGAGGGAATGGCGTCGGATGGGGTCCGGACCCAAAAGTTGCCCACCCTCCCGGCGGCTCGGCCCCGGAAAAAGATCTGGGCCGGCAAGATCAATCCCCTTTCGCTTTGGCGCAGCTTGCGTCCATCGGCGCCGCAAAAGGCTCAACGCCCCCTGCAAGCCGAGCTTTCTCTGGACCGGGTGAAAGTAGTGCACAACGACCTGACCGATGCCGATGTGGAGGTGGTTCCGATTAAATCGCGGACGGCATCCGAAGTGGAATCGCCTATGTTACCGCCGGCCCGGACCGGAGATTCCTTGAGCCGGTTAAGTGCAAAAATATTTGGAGTCAAAGCAGCCTGAATTTTAAAACCAATGCGCAGTGCCCGATTTCGTTCACAGACCGGTGATGGCGGTGGAGGTGCTGGACGCGCTGAAGCCCGGCCCGGACGGCCGTTACGCCGACGGCACGATCGGTGGGGCTGGACACGCGGCGAGCATTCTGAACGCCAGTTCGCCGACTGGATGGTTGTATGGGTGCGATCGCGATGGCGCCGCGGTTGAAGCCGCCCGAGCGCGACTGGCGGCATTTGCGGGGCGATTTGAAATTCGCCAAAGCAATTTTGCGGGATTGGCCGGCTGGATTCCGGAGGGCGTTTGCGACGGCGTGTTGCTGGACCTGGGTGTGAGCTCGCCGCAATTGGATTCGCCCGAACGCGGGTTCAGTTTCCAGCAGGATGGTCCGCTGGATATGCGGATGGACATGCGGCAGCCGCTGACGGCGGCGGATCTGGTGAACGGCGCGGGGGCAGACGAACTGGCGCAGATTTTTTGTGAGTTTGGCGGTGAGCCCTCCGCCAGGCGGCTGGCGAAGGCCATGGTCGAAGACCGCCGGCGGCAGAAGTTTGAAACGACACGGCAGTTGGCGGGGTTGCTGGAACGGCTGATGCCGCGGCGCGGGAAAAAGACGCACCCGGCGACAAAGGTTTTTCAGGCACTGCGGATCGCGGTGAACGACGAGATGGGTTCATTAAAATCGGGATTGGAAGCGGCGGTAAAAATTTTGAAGCCCGGCGGGCGGTTGGCGGTCATTACGTTTCATTCGCTGGAAGACCGGGTGGTGAAGGATTTTGGACGTGACCGGACGCGGGATTATACGTTCAGCGGCGACGTGGATGTACCGGAGCTGCGCACGCCACGCATACCGGAGTTGAAGTGGGTGACGCGCAAGGCCATCAAACCGGGCGAAATGGAAGTGAAGGAAAATCCGCGCAGCCGGAGTGCACAGTTGCGAGTGCTGGAGAAAATTTGAAATGGCAAAAAATCGACGAAATCAGTCGGCGGCAATCCGGTTCGGGCCGGCGCTGAAAGCATTGTTTATATGCCTGGTGATCGCGGGGCTGGCCGTGGGTTATGTGTGGCAGAAAGGCCAGATCTATCAATTGGGCCGGCAGATCACGCAGTGCGAAAGCCGCCTGGCACAATTGCGGGATGAAAATCAAAAATTAAGCGATCAACTCGCGGTGCTGAATTCGCCGGTGATGCTGGACCAGCGCGTGCGTGAGTTGAACCTGGGACTGGTGCCGGCGCAGCCGGGGCAGGTTTACCGGCTCATTGAGGCCCCGCCGGGTGAAAGCCGGTTTGCGGCGCGACAAGACAACCGGTCGACACCCTGACATGAAATTTTTTGGCCGCCGCCCGTGACGCCGTCGGGTGAGGAACCGATCGCCGCGGGCGGCCGGCCATTTTGTGATGATCAAACGACTGCAATTGAGACGGATGCTGCTGCTGTTGGGACTGCTGGGCCTGGCCTTTGCCGGCCTGGGGTACCGGCTGGTGGATCTGCAGTTGTTGCGTCACGGCGAACTGTTGGCGCTGGCCCAGCAAAACACGGAAATTGAGTATTTTCGCGAGCCGCGCCGCGGGAGCGTTCTGGATACGCACGGAAATCTGCTGGCGACGAGCATTTTTGTAAAAACGGTCTGCGCAGACCCGGTTTTGATTGGCAACCAGCAGGCAACAGTAGCCCGGACACTGGCGCCATTGTTGCAGATAAGTGAGGCGGACCTCTATCAGCGATTGCTCCCGCGCGTACGGCAGAACGAAAAAGGCGAAACCGTCACCAACCGCTATGTCGTTCTTCGGCATAAAGTCAGGGATGAGACCTGGCAGCAAATTCAAACGGCCATGAGCCGGTTGTCTTTCGGTCTCGACGAAGGCGGATTATCCCGGGAACAGCGGGTTTTCGTGCGCAACCTGCGGGCGCATGCAATCTTTGCCAGTCCCGTGGATGACCAGTTGCGGGTGTATCCCAACGGCTCCCTCGCGGCCCATGTATTGGGTTTTGTCAGCACTGATGAATTGTCGGTGAACGGCCAACCGGTGTTGGAAACCTCGGGCCGGGACGGGATCGAATTATCACTGAATTCCGCGCTGAGCGGTGTGCAGGGCTGGCGCGTGACGGAAATGGACCGCCGGCGCCAGGAATTGGTGTCGTTGCGGGATCAGGATGTGACGCCGCGCGATGGTTACAATGTGGTGCTCACCCTCGACGGTGTCATCCAGCACATCGTCGAAACCTGCCTGACCAACGCGATGGAAAAACATACGCCCATCAGCATCACCGGCATCGTCCTCCGCCCGCAGACCGGGGAGATCCTGGCCATGGCGACACTGCCCAATTTTGATCCGAACAACCCCGGGGCGGCCTCCGCCGATGCCCGCCGCGACCGGGCCATCAGCGATATCATGGAACCGGGTTCGACTTTCAAGATTGTTGTGGTCTCGGGCGCCTTGAACGAAGGTGTCGTGCAACTGACTGATACCTTTGACTGCGACCACGGCCGTTTTCCGTACGCCGGAAAGGTTTTGCACGACCATGAACCGTACGATCTGCTCACGACCGAGGGCATCATTACCAAGTCGTCAAACATCGGCGCGGCCAAAATCGGCATCCGGCTCGGACAAGACCGGCTTTATGATTACGCGTGGGACTTCGGGTTTGGCCAGCGGACGGGCATTCCGTTGCCGGGTGAAGTGAGCGGCATCCTGCATCCGGTCAAAGCTTGGAGCAAGGTCTCCATCGCGCAAATTCCCATGGGGCAGGGCGTCGCCGTGACCCGGTTACAGATGGTGATGGCGATGTGCGCGATTGCCAACGGCGGCCGTTTGATGCAACCGATGTTGGTCAGTCGTATGGTGGACCGGAACGGCAATATCGTGGCACAGTACTCGCCGCAAGTGATCCGCCAGGTGATCAATCCGGCCACGGACAAATTGATGTTGGAAGCATTGAAGACAGTGGTCTCACCGGAAGGCACCGCGCCGGATGCCGCATTGAAGGATTATGTCGTGGCGGGCAAGACCGGCACGGCGCAGAAGGCCGGGCCCGGCGGTTACCTGTCGGGAAAATATTTTGCTTCGTTCATCGGGTTTTTCCCCGCGGACAATCCCCAGGTTTGCATTTCCGTGGTGATGGATGAGCCCAAGGAAGGCTATTACGGAGGCCAGGTATGCGGCCCGATTTTCAGGGAAATTGCCGAACGTTGTGCGAGCTATCTGAATATTCCGTCGGATGAAAATTCGCCGGATCCCAATTCTGCACCGCCGCTCGTGGCGGCGAGCCATAGACAAAATAATTTGCCGCCCCCATGAACAATTCACGCCCGCAACTTTTTGGAATGCTGGCCGGACTTTTCCTGGCTGCCGGGTTTGTGTTGTCCTCGATGCTTACGACAACCACCTGGCTTAAAGTCAAAAACTCACAATTCATCATGGTGAAAGGTTCGACGCAGAAGGACGTCAGCTTCGACCTGGTTATCTGGCATGGATCATTTGCCGCCTCCGCGCCAACTTTGCTGGAGGCGCAACGCCAGTTGAAGGACGCTCGAACAAGAGTGGGACAATTTCTAAACGACCACGGTGTGACCAATTTCACGTTCGCAGCGATTGGTATCGAAGAAATGTCCGCCTCGATGAAAGATGCCAACGGCTGGACGCAACAACATACTGCTGGTTACCGGTTGACGCAGACAGTTCGGGTTGAGTCCGGAAATCTGGCCCGGATTACCGGATTGGATGGCGAATCCACGGCGTTGGTTGAGTCGGGGGTCCTGTTTACCACGCTGCCGCCGCAATACATTTACACGAAGCTCGGTGCAGAAAAGGCCGGTCTTTTGGCGGATGCTACAAAAGATGCCCGTGTCCGCGCCGAGCAGATTGCCGTTCAAGGTGGCCGAAGAATCATATCTCTACATGACGCAGAAATGGGCGTTTTTCAGATCACTCCATTGCACAGCTCCCAAACCAGTTGGGATGGTGAAAATGACACGACGTCGCGTGAGAAGACTATTACCGCTGTCGTCACAGCGACTTTTTTGTTGAAATAATTTTGTGGAAGAACGGTCTTTGAAATTTGTCGCTGAAGCCTGCGACGGAGAAATTCGGTGTGGTAAGGCAGAAACTGCCGTCAAAAATGTTTGCACCGATTCCCGGCAGGCGCAGGCCGGGGATTTGTTCTTCGCCATCAAAGGTGAGCGGTTTGACGGCCATGATTTCGTGAACGAAGTCGCAACCAAAGGTGTCACTGCCATAGCGGTGGAGCGGAAAAGGATCCCTGCGGCATTGCCGGATTGTGCGGTGCTGGTCGTGGATGACACGCGTACAGCCCTGGGCCGGCTGGCGGCCGCCTATCGCCGGCTGTTTGACCTGCCGGTGATCGCCGTGGGCGGGTCAAACGGTAAAACGACGGTGAAAGAATTGATCGCGTCCGTGCTCCGGCAAAAACTGGCGACGTTGTGGAGTGAGGCCAGTTTCAACAACGACATCGGTGTGCCCATGACGTTGTTGCGCCTGGACAAATCGCACCAGGCCGCCGTGCTGGAAGCGGGTACGAATCATCCGGGTGAACTCGCGCCGCTCGTAAAAATGATACAGCCAGGATATGGCGTGCTGACCAATATCGGTCGCGAACATTTGGAATTTTTTGGCGACCTTGCCGGCGTGGCGGAGGAAGAAGGCTCGTTGGCAGAACTTTTGCCGGCGGAGGGCAGGCTTTTTATAAATGGTGACAGCGAATGGACCGAGCTGATTACCCGGCGCACGCGTGCCACAGTGGTGCGCGTGGGGCTTGGTGAAAAAAATGACTGGCGTGGGCGGGGACTCCGGCTGGACAAAAACGGCGTGACATTTCGGGTGGAAACGCCGAAGGCCGAATACAGCGGTGAGTACCGGGTGAACCTGCTCGGCCGGCATCAGGTGATCAATGCGCTTTTTGCGGTCGCGGTCAGTGAGGAACTAGGCCTGGGCCGTCCCGCGGTGCGGGACGGCCTGGCCGAATGCCAGCCGGCGAAAATGCGGATGCAGTTTTGGGAAGCTGGCGGCGTTCGGGTGCTCGACGACGCGTACAACGCCAATGCGGATTCAATGGTCGCGGCGCTGGAAACGCTTTGTGCCCTGCCATTGCAGGGCCGGCGCGTGGCGGTACTCGGTGATATGGCCGAACTCGGAGCGCAGAGTGAAGCGGCGCATGCAGAGATCGGCCGGCGCGCGGCCGAATTGGGTATCGGCCAGTTGTTTGCCGTGGGCCGGATGGCGCCGGTGATCGCTGCCGCGGCGCGGGCAGCCGGTCTGAGCCGGGTGATTGAATTTGCGGATGTTGAGGCGGCAAAAAGTGCGGTGAAAAATTTTTTGAAGGCGGGCGATGTGGTGTTGTTAAAGGCGTCCCGTGCATCGCGCCTGGAACGCATCGCGGAAACATTGAAGCCGGAGCAGTCGTGAATCAAGGCAATGTTATACTATTTGAGCCAGAAGTTGCTCGATTGGTCGGCAGGAACGCATTGGGCGGATCATGTCTCGGCCCTGCGGCTTTTTCGTTACATCACGGTCCGCAGCGCGGGCGCGGCCATCACTGCACTGATATTAAGCTGGTGGCTCGGGCCGAAAATCATCCGCTGGCTCAAACAATTGAAATTCGGCCAGGATTATGCGGACAAGGCCGAGGAAGCCGGCGGGTTAGGCGCGCGCGTCCTCAGCAAAAAAGGCACGCCGACCATGGGCGGCATTTTGATCATCGCGGTGCTGGTCTTTTCGACCATGCTCTGGGCGCAATGGAATGCACAGGTCGAACTGACCCTGCTTTCGGTGCTGGTATTGTCCGGTCTGGGGTTTTACGACGATTACGCCAAGATCATCCAGCAAAGTGGTGGCGGTACGCCGCCGCGTCTGAAACTTTGGGTGCAAATTTTGCTGGCTGTCTTTATCGGCATTTACCTGTGGATGACGCCTTCCACGGGAAAACTGGTCACGGAAATCAATGTGCCATTTTACAAATACCCCGTGGCGATCAACGCGGGATGGGTCGGGCTGTTGGTTGTTGTGCTCGCCATTGTCGGAAGCTCCAACGCGGTGAATTTGACCGACGGCCTCGACGGCCTGGCCATTGGTTGCACGCTGATTGTAGGGTTTGTGTTTTTATTTTTCACCTACCTCGCGGGCAACATCAACGCGGCTCGCTATCTGCAAATCCCCTACGTGAATGGCGCGGGCGAGTTGACCGTATTTTGTGCGGCGCTGATCGGCGCGGGGCTGGGATTTTTATGGTTCAACTGCCATCCGGCGCGGGTGTTCATGGGCGACACCGGCTCGCTGCCGTTGGGTGGCGCTTTCGGCATAATGGGTGTGCTGATTCATCAGCCGTTCATATTGGTGATCGCCGGCGGCGTGTTCGTAATGGAAGCCGTTTCGGTCATTTTGCAGACCGGCTGGTTTCGTTTCACGCGGAAACGCTATGGCGTCGGCCGGAGAATTTTTTTGATGGCGCCGCTGCATCATCATTTCGAGAAGAAGGGCTGGTACGAATCACAGGTGGTAATGCGTTTTTACATCCTGTGTGTGCTCTTTGCGGTCGTCGCCCTGGCCACGTTGAAACTGAGATAAAAACTGATGTTTAACTTTACTGAAAATGAAATGCAGTTCGGGTGCTTTGCCCCTTGCGTCGGTGACCTGCTGTTGTTAAAACCATTGGCGGATAAGGTGAAGCGTGCGGTGGCCCAAAAGGTGCTTTTATCGGGCCGACGGCTTGAAAATCAGTTGTTCTCAAGCTGTCTGTCGCACAGCGGCTTCAATTGTAACACAATGATTGTAAATGATTTAAAATGCCATGAAGTTTTTGAGAGGAAAGCTCCAAGGCGGGAAACTCAACAACCAAACCTCATCACGAAAGGACGCAATCAGCGCCAAATCAATGA
Source organism: Verrucomicrobiia bacterium (assembly GCA_041482195.1). Lineage (GTDB taxonomy): Bacteria > Verrucomicrobiota > Verrucomicrobiia > Limisphaerales > UBA11358 > UBA11358. The sequence goes on along the minus strand of JBGPDH010000026.1, from coordinate 4,331 downwards.
ATAGTCCCAACCCATTCGTACCCCAAGGCTCCTTGTTGGAGCTGCAACGCAAACGCCGTTCACGCGTGAAAGTCGCCGTGCTCTGCGTCCTCGCGGTCAACGTCATCGGCCTCATGGCCTTGCTCATGCAAGGTTGTAAACGCGAGCAAACCGAAGCGGAAAATCAGGCGCCGCTCGAAACGACGAATGAAACTGAGATGATGAATACCAATCTGCCGGCGGAGGTCGCCTCCAATCCCCCGGTCCAGTCGCCAGCGATGGTCCAGCCGCCGGCCGGAGCCGAGTACGTGGTGGTCAAGGGCGATTCACTTTCGAAAATCGCCAAAAAGTATGGCGTGACGGTCAAAGCGATTGAAGCCGTCAATCCGGGCATTGACCCGAACAAATTGAAAGTCGGTCAGAAACTCACCATTCCGGCGGGTACGGGCGCCTCCGGGGCGGCAACCGAAATGACCGCTTCGTCGGGTACGTCTGGAGGGGAACAGATTTACATCGTGAAGTCGGGTGACACTCTATCGAGGATCGCCAAACGCTACGGCACAACGCCCAGGGCGATTCAATCCGCAAACAGCTTGCCCACGACGCGCATTCTGGTTGGTCAAAAAATGAAGATTCCGGCGAAGGCCGAGGCGGCTCCGGCAGCTGCGCCGGCTGCCGCTCCACCGGCGACGAGCACGGCGCCTTCGACGGACACCGGCACGACGGAATCGCAATAGCCGGACCGGATGGTACCTGGTTTCGGGTTGAACTGTTGAAATGAGATTCGCCGTCACGACGTTGGCGTTCTGTGTCGCCGCCCTGCTGGCGCTGGGGTTGGTGATGCTTTACAGCTCAAGCCTGAGTCAGGACGGCGCGCACTATCTGATGCTGCAACTGGTCTGGTGCGCGTTCGGCTTTGTCTTGTGTGTCGCGGCGACCAGCCTCGATTATCAACTCCTCAGAAAATTTGCCTGGCCGATTTTCGTCCTGGCCCTGCTGTTATTGGCGGCAGTGCTGGTGCCTCATATCGGCAGAAAAATCAATGGCGCGCGGCGATGGCTTGATTTTCACGGAATGCGCTTTCAACCTTCGGAATTTGCCAAGATGGCCCTGGTCATCCTGCTGGCGTGGTATGGACATCATTGCCAGCGGCACATGCACACCTGGAGCCGGGGGGTTCTCGTTCCCGGCATTTTAATCGCCCTGGTGCTCGGTCTGGTATTTGTTGAGCCTGACCGGGGTACGACCATCCTGTTGGCGGCCGTCAGCGGCGCCCTGTTGCTGCTCGCGGGGGCCCGTTGGAAATACATCGTCCCTCCCATCCTGCTGGGAGCCGTGGCCCTCGGCCTTTCCATTTTATTTGATCCCATGCGCATGAAACGCATTTTCAGCTGGTGGGATCTGGAAGAGCACAAGGAGGGCGTGGGATATCAGGCCTACCAGGCCATGATTGCGCTTGGCTCCGGCGGCTGGACCGGCCTCGGCCTGGGCAATGGCCGCCAAAAACTCGGGTTTGTGCCGGAAGACCACACCGATTTCATCCTCTCCATCATCGGCGAAGAACTGGGCCTGATTGCCACTCTGTTTATTTTGCTCGCATTCGTCATCATTGTCATTTGCGGGATTTACATCGCGCTCAACGCCCGCGACCCGTTCGGCTTTTTGCTCGGGTCGGGCATCACGCTGTTAATCGGATTGCAGGCGGCGATTAATATCGGCGTTGTCACCAGCGCGCTGCCGAACAAAGGCCTGCCGCTGCCGTTCATCAGTTATGGCGGTTCGAACCTGATGGCTATGCTGACCTGTGTGGGAATCCTGTTCAGCATTGCGCGTCACGCCCCGGCGCGGGAAAAAATCCCCGGGGCCGCCATTGAAACCGACGAACTGCCATCTGCCCAACCCACATGACCCGGTCCGGAGCCAAAACGCCCTTCGTCGCCATCGCGTGCGGCGGCACGGGCGGGCATCTCTTTCCGGGTCTGGCCGTTGCCGGCGAATTGATAAAGCGGGGGTGCCGGACGGCCCTGCTTATTTCGCCCAAGGAAATTGACCGGCAGGCCGCAAAGGCCGCCGGCGATATGGAGATTTTTACCCTTCCAGCGGTCGGCCTGCAGAATCGAAACTATATTTCCTTTGCCGGCAGCTTTGTAAAATCACTTTTCGCGGCGCGGAAGATCTTCCGCCGGTGCAAACCCGATGCCGTTCTGGCGATGGGCGGGTTCACCAGCGCACCGCCGGTTTTGGCAGCCAGGGGCCTCGGTGCCAAGACTTTCTTGCATGAGTCCAATACCATTCCCGGTCGGGCGAACCGGTTCCTGGCACGTTTTGTGGACGAGGCTTTTGTTGGTTTTCCGGAATCCGGTTCCCGATTGCGCGTGCGCAAAACCGTCCACACGGGCACGCCGGTTCGTCCTGGGTTTCAGCCGCGCGATGCGCGTGCGTGCCGCCTTGCGCTGGGCCTTGAGCCGGCTCGCCCCACCATCCTGGTCATGGGCGGCAGCCAGGGTGCGAGCGGCATCAACGAAATTATCCTGGCCGCCTTGCCGCTGGTCACGGATCGGGGTTCAACCTGGCAATGGCTGCATCTGACTGGTGCGGCCCAGTTCGAAAAGGTGAAGCACGTCTACGCGGGACACGGTTTGAAAGCCGTCGTTCATCCGTTTTTCCGGGAGATGGACCTGGCACTCGGAGCCGCCACCGTGGCCGTCAGCCGGGCGGGGGCTTCGTCGCTGGCGGAAATTGCGGCGATGCATTTGCCGTCGTTGCTCATTCCGTTTCCGGCGGCGGCAGATAACCATCAATTCCATAATGCCCGCGCGTTTGAGACCACCGGGGCGGCGCGGTTACTCGAGCAGAAAAACGCAACGCCGGAAGGGGTGGCCACGTTGTTGCGTGACCTGGTCGAAAACAAGACCGCCCGCGCCTCCATGCAAACGGCGCTCGTCCGGTGGCATGCGCCAAAGGCAGCGGAAGAAATCGCCAAAAACATCCTGAACGCAGTTTTCCAGGGCGCGGACAGCGTGTCCACGCCCTCGGCGCAACCCGTCGGCTCACCAACGAGCCGTCCGCTCACCGGAGAATCAAAACAGGAACATGTTTGCGCCGCATGAACGCTAATTTGGAAATGTCCGCTCCCACCAAAGCTGATTTTGCCGGCGAACTGGCCGGATGCGTTTCGCGCGAAACCGTGATGCGCCGCCACGAACCGTTGGCCAAACACACCACCCTGCGGGTCGGCGGGCCGGCGGATGTGTATGTGGAACCGGCATCGGAAGCGGACCTGGCCGGTATTGTGAAATTTAGCCGGATCCGGGAGATACCGTTGCTGGTGCTGGGCCGCGGCTCGAATTTGCTGGTGCGCGACGGTGGTTTTCGCGGCATCGCTGTTTGTTTGGTAAAGCCCGGCTTCAGCCGGATTGAAGTGGAGGGTGAACGCCTGCGCTGCGGGGCCGGTGCAAGACTAAAAAGCGTGGCGGTGGAGGCGAAACGCAGCGGTTTGAGTGGCGTAGAATTTCTCGAAGGCATTCCGGGCAGCGTCGGCGGTGCCTTGAGGATGAACGCCGGCGCCATGGGCAGCCAGGCCTTCGATGTCGTCGAATCGGTCCGGTTGATGGATTTTGAAGGTCACGTTTGCGGACTCACCCCGAAGGATATGACGGTTGAGTATCGCCACTGCGGCACGTTGAAAAACCACATTGCCCTGGCTGCAGTGTTCAAGTGCAAAGCGGCGCCGCGCAAAGAGATTGAAGCGCGTATGAAGGAATTCAGCGAAAAGCGTTGGTCGTCCCAACCGGCGGCGCCCAGTGCCGGTTGCATCTTTAAAAATCCGGCTTCAATTCCCGCCGGGAAATTGGTGGATGAACTCGGTTTGAAAGGCGCGCGCGTTGGCGGTGCGGTGGTGTCCGCCGAACACGGCAATTTCATCGTGAACGAGGGCCAGGCCACGGCCCGTGATATTTTAGACCTGATTGCCCGGCTTAAACAGCGGGCAAACACTGAACGCGGAATTGCCTTGGAAACGGAAGTGGAAATCGTCGGGGAGGAATGAATCGAAAACTGAATATTACGGTAATGTTGGGCGGGCCCAGCGCCGAACGTGAGGTGTCGCTGCGTTCCGGGACCGCGGTGGCGGCGGCGTTGCGCTCGCTCGGACACGAGGTCCGTGAACTGGATCCGGGCAACGGGTCGTGGATTTTGCCGGGAACCCCGGATGTGGTTTTTCTGGCGCTGCACGGCACTTATGGCGAGGACGGCACCGTGCAACGTCGATTGGACGAACTCGGCGTCGTGTACACCGGCTGCGACGCCGAGGCGAGCCGTATCGCCTTCGACAAGGTGTTGACCAAACGGTG
>JBGPDH010000025.1:0-22239 GCA_041482195.1 Verrucomicrobiia bacterium | reverse complement strand
GCCGCGCTTCCACTCAACGTCCCGGTCCCAATGTTCTGAACTGTAAAGTTGTTCGTTGCACGGGTCCCCACCAATATCGTCCCGTACCCGATGCTTCCCGGGTTGACCTGAAGGATCGGCGTGGGCACCGGCGCGTTGGTCGCGCTGCCGCTCACCGTTGTGTTCGTCCCACCGCCACCACTGAAAGTCACACTCTGATTATAATTGCTCACGGCCAACGGACTGAACGCGACCAGCACCGCTTGCGTCTGACCGGCGCCCAAACTGTAACTGCCACCCGACACGATGCTGAAGGGTGAAGTTACCGCCGCGCTTCCACTCAACGTCCCGGTCCCAATGTTCTGAACTGTAAAGTTGTTCGTTGCACGGGTCCCCACCAATATCGTCCCGTACCCGATGCTTCCCGGGTTGACCTGAAGGATCGGTACCGCACTGGGAATCGTATAAGATATCTCGCTTGAATATCCGCTTTCCAGGCCCGACGTGCTCAGAGACGTGGCGGCAAAGTAATAGGTCGCACCGTCAGTCAAACCTGGGATCGTCGCGTTCGTCACGTTTCCAACGGAGGTAATATTGGTATAGTTGCCACTGGCCGAGCCATAGTAGACCTTGTAGCCAGCGACATTGGCGTTAGTAACCGGATTCCAAGCTAAGGTTACGCTCTGAGTACCTAAAACAGATGAGGGGGTCGTGACCGCTAATCCACTAAATAGAAACAGGTGCAAAACAGCACGCCTTGTTACAGCAGCACATCTTGTTACGGTCCAAACAGCACGTCTTGTTACAGTCCAAACGTCAACTAAATACATCTCGCCGGCTCCCAACGCATGATTCTTGCCAAGACAAGTTTCAAAACCGGAGGAATTTCTGGTTATGCCGATAACGCTCGATATATCACGATAACGCTCGATGTATTACAAAAATACTCGACGTATTACAAAAACCTCATCCATCTGATTCACCTTGATTTTCAATGAACTGTATGGATTTCCCCATGAAAAATTCAAAGGGGGCGACAGGGTAAACACACCTATTATTATGATACGATAAATTGATCCAAAATGAGGCCTGGAACTTTTCAATACATGACTGTCCTGCAAGAGAACATCAAAAATACTGCCATGTTGTGACAGTAATTCGCTGCAACGTTTTTGGTGAAGCATGTCCCTTTCTCACGGCTCATCTTATCGGCTGGCGCCCAACCGCGATCCTCTGGATCCGGTGCACGGTATCACCCACCTACGGTAACGAGCATACGTCACAGTCAGGAGAAGCAAGCCCGACAAATTTCAAAGGTGTGGGATTAAATTCCAGAACCAGAAGCTGGCTGGTTCTCAAAGCGTTTCACCGGCTAGTTCCTCAGTGTTGGATAGGCAATCTGAACCGGCGAAAATCCGGCACAAAAACTGACGCTCAGTACCGCGCCAGTTTCACTCCCAGTTCCAGTAATTTCTGCACGTCAGCAGCCGATCCAGCTTCGGCGTAGATCCGCAAAATGGGTTCCGTGCCGGAACCCCGCAACATGAGCCAGGAAGCATCCCTGGCAATAAATTTAACACCATCGAACGTTTTCATGCCGGCCAGGGGCGAGCGCAACAGTTTCAACGGCGGATTGCTTTTTAGAAAACCCATGAGCGCTGCGCGCCGCTCCAACGGATAGTGCGTGTCAATCCTTCCATAACGATGCGGCCCGAACTGTTTCTCCAACTTTGCCAGGATTCCATCAACCGATATGCGCTCGGTGGCAAGCAACTCCAGCAGCATCAAACCCGCGGCCAGACCGTCTCGTTCAGGAATGTGTCCGGGAAAGCCGATGCCGCCACTCTCCTCGGCGCCGAGCAGCACGTCGCCCTTGAGCATCTCCGCGCAAATATATTTGAAGCCCACACCGGTCTCGACCAGGGGCAGACCATAGGCAGCACACATTTTGTCTACCATTGAAGTGGTCGTGAGGGCTTTGACCACCCGGCCCCTGCCCTTCCGATTTACAGTCAAATGATGCAGCAGCAGGCAAATGATCTGGTGCGTCGAAATCGGGTCGCCTCGGCCGTTCATGCCTCCGACGCGGTCGGCGTCGCCATCGGTCACGAGGCAAATGTCATGCGGATGTCGGCGAAGAAAATTCCGGCTGCGGGTGTAATTCTTGTCAATCGGCTCGGGATTGATCCCGCCAAACAACACGTCGTGCTCGCCGTTGAGCGTGGTGACCTTGCAGGTCGTTCGCGCGAGCAACTCTTCAAAGCAACCCGCGCCGACGCCAAACAGCGCATCATGGGCAAATCGCAGTTTTGATTTCGCAATCAGCTTGAAATCCACGAGTTTTTTCAACGCAGCAAAATGTGCCGGTCGGACGTCTTCCAGGGAAATTTGTCCGGCACTGACCGCTTCATTGAATTTCATCGCCTGAACCGGATAACGATCGACAAAACCCTCGACAGCCCGGCAGGTTTCGGGATCACTGGAACCGCCGTAGAATGATTTGAGTTTGAAGCCGTCGAAGATTGGCGGGTTATGACTGGCGGTTATCATCACTCCGCCAATTGCGCCCAGTGCCTTGACGGCAAAAGAAACAGACGGAGTCGGTGAGGGTACCGGCGTGAAGACCACTTGAAAACCATTGCCGGCCAGAATTTCGGCGGTGGTTCGTGCGAAGCTGTCCGAAAAAAAACGGCGATCAAATCCGACGATGACTTTCAGTTCACGTCCGGCAACGATGGACTCCGGATTTTGAGTTTCGTACCTCCAATAGTCCGCGGCGGCTTGCGCCACGCGCGCGACATTCGCAAACGTGAAATCTTCCGCGATGACCGCGCGCCAGCCGTCCGTGCCAAATTTGAGGTTCATCCCGGACAGATTAAAGTTTCAAATCCGCCAGGGCCGGATCGTGGGCGTCGACAACCTGACGCATTTTTTTTACGGCGGCACGCAGATTACGCGCACCGAACAGGGAGGTCCCGCTCACAAACGTGTCCGCGCCGACGCGTGCGCATTCACCGGCCGTCTGAAAATTGATGCCTCCATCCACGCTGAGGCGATACGGCAGTTTCCGTTCATGGCGCCAGGCATCGGCCTGTTGAATTTTGGGAAGACACTCATGAATGAACTGTTGCCCGCCGAACCCCGGATTGACCGTCATCACCAGCAACAAATCAATCTGGTCGAGGTAGGGCAGGACTTCGGTGATCGCTGTCGGTGGATTGATGGCGAGGCCAACCTTTTTGTTGAGCGACCTGATTTTCCAGATCAACGGAGGCACCTGTTCACCCAGTTCCACATGAATAATGATTTCATCCGCGCCAGCTTCAGCAAAGGGTTCCAACAGAATTTCCGGCCGGGAACACATCAGATGAACGTCAAAAAAAAGCTTCGTCAGCGGTCGGACTGCACCGACGACTCCGGGACCGAATGAAATATTCGGCACGAAATGGCCATCCATGATGTCGAGGTGCAGCCAATCTGCGCCGGAGCGGTCCGCCCGTTCGACTTCCGCGCCAAAACGGGTGTAGTCGGCCGCCAGCAGCGAAGGCGCAATGATCATAGGCGGAGTTTAGGCAGAATCCAGCAGGGAAGAAAAGTTGGAAGATGCCGTGGCTCAGTTTTGTTTACCATCCAGACATCGGCGAACCGTCGTGGCCAGCACTTGCGGTTGATAGGGCTTTTGCAGAAAGTTCAATTCGGGTTCGAGTTTGAAATCCTTGCCCACAATATCGGCACTATAGCCACTGGTGAAAATGACTTTAAGTTCCGGCTGCTCGGCCCACAATTTTTCCGCCAGTTCACGGCCATTCACGTGGTTGGGCATTACCAGGTCGGTCAGCAGCAGTGCGATTTCGCTCTTATTGTTGCGCCAGACCTCAATGGCCTCGTTGGCATCGTTTGCAGATAAAACCTTGTATCCGTATTTGTTCAGCACGCGGGAAACGAGTTCACAGACCGGCGCTTCATCTTCGACGAGTAAAATGGTTTCGTTACCCCCCCGCACGGTAATCCGGGTGGCAGGCGTTTCCGGTATAACCGACCCCGACTCCACATAAGGAAGATAAATCCGGAAGGTAGTTCCCTTCGTCACCTGGCTATCCACTTCGATCCAACCTTTATGCTGTTTGATAATCCCATAGGCCGTCGCCAATCCCAAACCCGTCCCTTTGCCGATCTCCTTGGTTGTAAAAAACGGTTCGAATATCCGGCGTAGATTTTCCGGCGAAATACCCGTGCCGGTGTCGGTAACACTCAGGCAGACAAAACGGCCGGTGCGGGCCTCGGAACGTCCACAACTGTACGTTTCTCCCACATCCACGATGGCAACGCGGATGGCAAGCTGGCCACCCCTGGGCATGGCATCGCGCGCATTCACCGCCAGGTTCAACAATACCTGTTCCAGCATGCCCACGTCGGCCTCCACCATCGGCGGCGACTGACAGTAATTTAACTGCAACGCCACATCTTCTCCCAAAAGACGACCGAGCATGTTCGTCATGTTGCCGACGATTCTATTGACATCCAGTTTTTTGGGTTGAATCAACTGGCGGCGGCTGAAGGTCAGTAATTGCCGGGTCAACCCGGCGGCACGTTCGGCGGCCTGCACAATTTGTTCGGAGGATTTTCCCGCCGACTCACCCAGATTGGCCGCCGCCAGCAAGGAGGCGTGTCCCTGAATGACCGTGAGAATGTTGTTGAAATCATGGGCAACCCCGCCGGCGAGCTGGCCAATGGCCTCCATTTTTTGCGATTGACGCAATTGTTCCTCCAGTTGCCGCTGCGTGGTGACATCCCGAAACAAACTCAACAGCAGCAAAGATCGCCCGTGCAGCTGGATGAATGAATCGATGATTTCGAGGGTCACCGCATTTCCATTGTGCAACACATACTGGCGCTCGGGCTTGCGAGTGACATCGCACGCACGGAAAGTGTCGCGAAGTTCCTCGAGAATTTTTCCCCGATCTTCGGACTCGGCAAAGGTCACCGTCAAAGGTTGGCCTTCCAGTGCCTGTGCTTCCATGCCGACCAAACGGCAAAATGCGTCGTTGACCGCCACGATAATGCCTTCCTCATTGACCAACCGGAGACCCGTGACGGAATTCTGCCAGACCGAACGGAAGAGCGTCTCCGAACTGTGCAGAGCCGCCTCGGCTTCATGGCGTTCGGTAATATCGCGCACGTGCAACAATACCGCCGGCCGGCCTCCGTATTCGATGCGGCTCGCGCGAACTTCCACCGGCGTGATCCGGCCTTCCGCCGTCAGGCTTTCGCTTTCAGCCTGCGTCCACTTGCCGCTGATCATTTTCTCAAAATCCTGACGTGCCCGATCCCGGCGGGACTCGGGAACCAGATCCGTCACGATGTTCTTCCCCAGCAGCTGCTCCCGGGTAAAACCGTACAATACCGAGCTGGCCAGATTCACGTCGAGCACGACACCGTGAAGGTCCACGACAAAAATGGCATCCGGCGAGTTTTCAAAGAGATCACGAAAGCGTTGCTGACTTTCCCGAAGCGCCTCCTCGGCATGAACGCGTTCCAGCGCGCCGCCGCACTGATCGGCCAGGGTCTGGAGTATGGCCAGATCCTTCCCGGCATAGGCACCGGCCAGATGACTCTGCACAAACAAAACGCCGATGACCCGGGTGCCCTTGCGCACGGGCACCAGCATGGCATCCGTGGAGAGGCCCTTGGAACCGGGAGCACGCACCAATTCCGCCCCTTTGGTAATAACGCGCCGAATAAGCGTATTGGCGCTTTTGAATTGGGACGATTGCGGAATCGTCACCCGCTGTCCCTCCACGGTCGTGATGTTCAGCAACGAAAAAACTTCGTCCTTGTCCGCCGAATACAAATCCAGGGCAAAATCATCCCAGGCAAACAGCGCATCGGACGCTTCACAAATAATCCTGGCGGCTTCCGCAGCCGTGGTGGCTGAGCTCAGACGATGGCTGAGTTGGGAGAAGACCTCGTTGCGGTGTTCGTTGCGGCGTCGCTCCGTCACGTCGGTCACCATCGTCAATGCCGCAAAACGGTTCCGAAACACCATGGGACTCCAGATGACTTCCACTTCGACGGATGTGCCATCCTTGCGGCGATGTTTCCAGATGTGGCCGCTTTCGGCCTCACTCAAGGTGGCGCCCTTGGACAGGACATTCTTGTCGACCTGGCGAAGGTCCGGCATTTTCATCGCTAGAAATTCTTCACGAGAAAAACCGTAAAACTGAATAGCGCTTTCGTTGACTTCCAGAAACGCGAGGGTTTCGAGATCAAAAACCCACATCGGATTCGGATTATCCTGGAAAAGCAGCCGGTATTGCTTCTCACTCCGGCGCAACTCCTCTTCTGCGCGCCACCGGTCGGTCACATCCCGCCAGTTGGTGACAATCCCGGCGGCATCGGGATCATTCAGGCGATTCTGGCCCACCAGTTCCATATGCCTCCATGCCCCATCCTTCTTCTGGAAGCGGAATTGAATTTTTATGGCGCGATCCGGTTGCCGGATCGCCTCTTGCAGCGCTTCACGTACGGACGTCAAGTCCTCGGGATGCACGTGGGCGAGTGAGTCCATCCCCTTTAATTCCTCGGGTGTGTAATCCAACAGGCGTTCGATTGAAGGGCTGGTGTACAGGAATTGCGCTTCACGATTTAAGATGCAAAGAATGTCCAGCGTATTTTCGGTGAGAGTCCGGAAATATTTCTCCCGGCGCACCAGCTCCGTTTCCGCCTTCCGACGTTTGGTGCGTTCGCCGGCCTCTTGCGCGGCACGACGGACCGCTGAGGCCAGCCGCTCCGGATTATGTTTCAGCACATAATCGGTCGCACCCGCTTTAAGGCTGTCGATCGCGGCGTGCTCGCCAATGGTGCCGGAGATTAAAATGAACGGCACGTCGGGACATTCTTTGCGGACAAAAGCCAGTGCCTCCAGGCCCGTAAATCGGGGCAGGCGGAAGTCGGACAAAATGATGTCGAATGTCTCACGCTCCAGCGCCGTTTCAAAGTCCGCCCGTCCGGCCACGCGCTTTACATCGGCGTCCAGTTCATCCTGTAGCAGTAGCGTCTTGACCAATTCGGCAAAATCCGGGTCGTCTTCAAGATGAAGAATGCGCAATGGCCTGTTCATTGTCGGTCTGCCACACCGTTGTGGCTTGAAATGTCTGCAAACATCGCATTCTTCCTAACAATAAGCGTGCCAAAGTAATGGCGGGTGGCCACAGAGGGTTTGGACCAAGGTTTTGCGTTGACATTCAGGCCGGTTTGCCGGAGTCTGCCGTTTTTCAAGCGAAATCAAGACTCAATCTATGCCGAATACAAAATCAGCCGAGCGACGGATGCGCTCCAGTGAACGCAAACACCAGCACAACCGCAGTGTCAAATCGCGCCTGCGGCGGTTGGAAAAGGATTACCGCGCGCTCCTGGCCGCCGGCAAAAAGGCCGAGGCAACCAAATTCCTGCCCGGCCTCCATTCCGCCTTGGACAAGGCGGTCAAGGCGGGCGCCGTACCCCGCGCCATGGTTAATCGGAAGAAATCCCGCCTCGCCCTGGCTTTGAATTAAACAATTCCGACCGCAGGAACCCCAGCTTCGCGAGGCGGTACCTGAGTCCGACCGCGAGACATTCCAGACCATATTTAAGACTCCGGCGAAAATTAATCGAAGACGCCTCGGCAAAATATTTTGTCGGACAACTCACCTCGGCGATGGTAAACCCGTGCCAGAAAATCTGCGCGAGCAGCTGGTTGTCAAAAACAAAATCGTCGGAATTTTTGGTCAAGTCAATCGCCTCCAAAACCCTGCGGGAGAACGCGCGGTAACCGGTATGATATTCGGAAAGTTTCGCCCCGAGCAGGATGTTTTCCACCAGGGTCAGAAAACGGTTTGAAATGTATTTCCACCACGGCATCCCCCCCTTCAACGCGTAACCGCCCAGAATCCGGCTCCCCAGCACGCACGGGTGCAATTCGTTCGCGATGATCGAAACCATGGCCGGAAGCAGTTTGGGCGTGTACTGATAATCGGGGTGGATCATGACGACGATGTCGGCCCCGGCTTCAAGGGCCAGCCGATAGCACGTCTTCTGGTTTCCCCCGTAACCCTTGTTGATATCATGCTGATGGACGCGCACCCCCTCCAGGGCCTGGGCCACCGCCACGGTGTTATCGCGGCTGCGGTCGTCCACCAGAATGATCTCATCCACAAAGCCCTGTTCGCGCACCTCGGCATAAGTCTGAGGCAACGTTCGGGCCGCATTGTAAGCCGGCATCACCACAACAATTTTCTTGCCGCGATACATCGTAACGGTATCGGTGCATGCTGCCCAAAGCCGTTGCCACTCAAAAGCCAAAAATAAAATCGGATTGAACCGGCCGCCGGCTTCTGCTTGCATTCAGAAGGCGCTTTTTATGTGGGTTCCCGGAAAAGTTGTCTTTTCCAGCGGATTCGGCCATGCCATCCGTTAAAAAACCTCAAAAAGTTATACAAATTTGGCGCGGGTGGTGTCTATAGGGTGAAACCGTGAACGGCGAAATGGAATTTAACTGGTATCTGCGGCTTTATGAAAAGAAAGCCGCAGAACTGATTTTATACGGCCGGGCACTGGGATTGAGCCACAATGAAGCGGAGGACGTCCTGCAGGAAACCTTCCTGGGGCTGATGCAAAAACCGCAGATTCCCCGCCAACCGGAATATTATTGTGTGCGCAGTTTCCGGAATGCCGCCTTGAATTACCGGCGGTCGTTGTGGCGGCGCCTGACCCGCGAGTTGGAAGCCTGGCGCTGGTTTGAGAAGTCCCCCGACGAAAGCCCGGCGGAACGTGCCGCCATGCGCTGTCTCGCGGAATTGCCGTTGGAACAGCGCGAAGTGATCGTCCTTAAAATCTGGCACCGCTGCACATTTGACGAAATCGGCGAATTATTGGACATCTCGCCGAATACAGCCGCGGGTCGCTACCGGTACGGTTTGCAGAAAATTAAACTCCAACTGGAAGGAGTGAGTTATGAAAGAGATGAATTTACTCGAAACACAGCTGCGTTCCTGGCGGCCGCGACGCCCGTCGGCCGGGCTTAAGCGACGGCTCTTTGGCACGGCCGCCAATCGCGTCCCGCAAATGGCTTGGTTCGTCGGCTGGCTGGTGCCGGCGACCGCCTGCGTCTTGCTGACCTTTTTGATGTTCAACCCGGGAACTCCCATTCCCGGCCGGTCGATCCGTCACAACTCGATGGTTGCCACCATGTTGAGTAACCAGAGTATTCTGGGACCGGCGTTGGAAAGCCCCTGGAAAGGGCAAAATGAACTGTCCTCCGTCACTTTTGATTGGACAAACCGCAGCGGTTCGACTTCTAGTATGCCCTCTTTTCCGCGAAATCGGATGAATTGATTGCGGTTTATTTTTTTATAAATGAGCGCTGACAAACGTAAAAACCAGACCAATAAATCATTACCACCCAAGGTCGCTCCCCGCCCCGTTGCCGCACCGCCGCCACCTGTCCCGCCCCTGTTCCGTCCGGTGGACTGGCTGGCTTTCGGAATCTCCACCCTGGTGGTTTTTGTCGTTTTCTTCCTGACCCTCGCGCCCGATGTGACCCTGGAGGATTCCGGCGAGATGGCTACCGCTTCACTTTACGGCGGAATTCCTCATGCACCGGGCTATCCGGTCTGGACGATGTATACCTGGTTGTGGACGCATATTCCTTACGGAAGCATCGCCTGGCGCGTTGAACTGGGTAATGCCTTGGCCGGTGCTATCGCCGCCGGGTTGCTGGCATTGGTCGTTTCACGCAGCAGCAGCATGATCATTGAAAGCGTCGATGCTTTCAAAAACATCAATCGTCGTTGGGAAAACCTGATTTGCCTCGTCGCCGGCTTTGCCGCCGGCGGGTTGAGCGATTTCGACAGCTACATGTGGAGTCAGGCCGTGATCGTGGACAAACACACGCTGAGCATCGCCTCGCTTCTGGGTGTGCTGGTTTTCCTGTTGCGCTGGGTTTATGCCCCCCACCAACACCGGTATCTCTATGCCTCCTTTTTCATGTATGGCATCTGTTTTAATAATCATCAATCGCTGCTCCCGATCATCATGGGCATGCAGGTGATGATGTGGATGGCCGAACCGAAACTGGGCCGCGAGTTTTTCTTCGGCAACACGATGATTTTCCTGGCCTGCCGATTTCTGGTCAAGCCGGGCTTGCTGCTTCATAACCCCACCGTTCTGGCGGTCTTTTATATCATCGGCTTAACGTCGGCCGCGCTTTGGATCTGGCTGGTCATTAAAACCAAAAAGACAGCGATCGAATTTGGCCGGGATGGAGCGATGCTCGCCTTTCTGGGGTGCCTCGGATTGCTGTTCCTCGGGATCACCAATTACCTGCCCGACGTCAACAATGGCTCGAAACTCTTTTTGCTTGTCATAGGCACGCTGGTCACCGGTGGTATTTTTGCCTATTTCATCAGAGAAACCAGACATCTTTCCAAGGAATGGTTTATCGTTTTGGTGTGCGGTACGGTCTGGATTTTGGGCGCGGCTTTCTACTTCTACGAACCCATCGCCTGCATGACCGACCCGCCGATGCAGTGGGCTTATCCCCGTACCGTTGAGGGTTTCATTCACGCCATAACCCGTGGCCAGTACTCGCCCATAAATCCGACCTCCGGGAGCGGAACCACTGCCGTCCAAATTATTGCAAGCTTTTTTGGAACCTACGGCCTGCAACTCTGGCGTTACCTGGAGGGAACGGCCATTCAGTTCCACCTGTTCTTTTTGCTGCTAACCCTGCTGGTATTTGTGGTTTTCCGCCAGCTGAAACGGCGCGAACGCGCATGGATCATCGGCATGTTCTCGCTTTATATCTGCACCGGGCCGTTCCTGGTCCTGCTGCTTAATTTTTCTCCCGATCGCACCTCCATCGGTATTGCCGCGCCTCTTTTCGCTATCAGTCACGTTTTTATTGCCATGTTCGGTGCTTATGGGCTGACGATTACCTGCGCCTACCTGGCCACGCAATACGAAGCCATGCGTAAATGGCTGCTGGTGGGTGCCTTTTGCGCGCTGGATTTCGCCGTGTTCACGGTCATTTGGAATTGCCAGACCCTGATTGGCAATCTGGACGATGAATGGGCTACAAAATATGGATTCCTGAAATTAGTGTGTTGGATCCTTGCCGGCGCTACCATTCTGCTCCTGCGGAAAGGGGGTCTCCAGGATGACCGCTTGTTGTCCTTTGGACTGCCCGGCCTGTTTGTGTTGTGTTCGCTGGGATTTACCCTGGCGGCGATTTTCCAGAATCAGCCCGGGATGACCGGTTTTCCGAGTTTATTCCATAATCTCCTGCAGGCCTTCAACCCGGACCAATTTGGCCTGCCGATTTATGCCGCCTTGATGTTCCTGGGCCTGGCCCTGCTCTTGTTCTACTCGATCTGGCGGCTGCGCCAAAACGTTTCGTTCGGTATCGCTTTGATCGCCTTTGCGATGTTCCCGGGCTACTCGGCATTAACCCACTGGTCCAGCAATCACGCAAACAGCAGTGAACAACGCAATCACTGGTTTGGCTACTGGTTCGGGCATGACATGTTTACACCGCCTTTTGGCGTCTATCCGGAAATGGCCCGCAACGCGATTGTGTTCGGCGGCACCGACCCCGGCCGGTTTGTGCCCACATACATGATCTTCTGTGAGAGTTTTGTGCCACCGAGCTGCAAGCCGATGGACCCGGTGTTTGATCGCCGCGACGCTTATCTTATCACCCAAAACGCGCTCGCCGACGGCACTTACCTGCAGTATCTGCGCGCCCAATATTTCCGTAGTGCTCAAAAAGACCCGCCGTTTTTCCAGGAACTCCTCCGGGGGCCCGATGAACGCAATGACAATTACTACACCAACTTCCTGGCACGGCTGGCCGGCGTGGTTCTGGACGGACCACTCACCAGGCGCGGGGCGCGCATCGAAGCCCAGTGGCGCAAAGAAGGAGTTTATCCGCCCAGGGAGATTTATATACCTTCCGGGGAAGACCTGCAAAACTCCTTTGCCGATTACAGCCAGGACGTCGGCCGGCGGGCCCAACTGAACCAGCTGTTGCCGGGTGAAGTGGTCGTTCCGGTCACGAATGCGAACGGCCAGGTCAGTATCCAGCTGGCGGGCCAGGTGGCGGTGATGAAAATCAACGGCCTGCTGTGCAAGGTCATTTTCGATCACAATCCCGACAATGAGTTTTATGTCGAGGAAAGTTTTCCGCTGGACTGGATGTTCCCCTACGAAACACCGTTCGGCGTCATCATGAAGATCAACCGGCAGCCGTTGGCGTCATTTGCCCCGGACGTCTTCCAGAAAGACCACGAATTCTGGAGCCAGTACTCCGACCGGCTCATCGGCAACTGGATTACTTATGACACGAAAGTCAAACAGATCGCCGATTTTGCGGAAAAGGTCTATTTGCACCGCAATTTCAGCGGCTTTGAAGGCAGCCGGAAATTTATCCGCGACGAGCACGCGCAGCAGGCCTTTTCCAAGCTTCGCAGCTCCATTGGCGGTCTATATGCGTGGCGCCTCGGTGCGTTGAGCCAGGTCCCCACCCCACCCGAATTTCTGCCCAAAACCGACGACGAACGGAAGGCTTTGATCAAGGAAACGGATTTTGCCTTCAAACAATCCTTCGCCTTTTGCCCCTACAGCCCGGAAGCGGTTTTCCGTTACATCAACTTCCTGGCCATGTTCAACCGGTTCGATGACGCCATCATCTGCGCGCAAACTTGCCTCGACTTCGACCCGTACAACGATCAGGTGGCGTCTCTGATCAAGCAATTGCAGGACATGAAAAAGAATTCCGGCGGACGGGCGCAATTCATGTCGGAACTGCAACAAATGGAAACTGAGGCGCAGAAGAATCCGACTAATTTTGAAAACATTCTGAACCTGGCGAGCATTTACTATCAAATGCATCAAACCAGCCGCGTCATCCAGCTTTTTGATCAGGCATCGGCCAATCCGCATATCTCCCCGAATACCCTGGGCGTTATCGCCCAGTTCTATGCCCAAACCGAAAACCTGCCCAAACTAGAAAGCACATTGGAAAGATTTGTCGTCATTGACGCGAATGAGCCTGAACCCTGGTACGATTTGGCGGCCATAAAAGTTGTCCTTGGCAAAACCAGCGAATCTCTCAAGGATTTGAGCACCGCACTGGATCTGAGCGCCAAACGCCTTAAACAAAACCCCAAAGCGCGTGACCTTCTGGTCGAGGTGCGCAAAGACCATCGTTTTGACTCGCTGCGGAACCTGCCGGAGTTCCAAAAACTGGTTCCTCCCCAATGACCTCCGTTAGAGGACAGGTTCTGTGAGCCGGTAAAAAGCACGGCGCCTTGTTAACTGTTGGCACGGTAGTGTCTGAATTTGGATTCGGAGGGCTCTTTACAAAGTGGCCCAATGGTCAACATAGCGGCCATGGGGGAATAACCTATTTATTTATTCTACTGCTTCGGCGTCGTCGGTGCATTTATGGAATGGCATCTCGTCCATTCCGGCCCCCCCGCTCATAATTTTGGCTCAATTTTGTAATGCATAAAAATCTACAGCGATTAAGGTTCCGGCAATGGGCGCGTAGTTTACGTGGCAAACCTCGCGTTCCTTACAATCGCAGATTCCCAGTCCGAGGCTGGTCGCATCCAATAAATTATAAATTTGAGTTACCAGCACCGGCAGCGGAAAGCAATATTCTCCGCACCCAATCGCTTTGCGACTTGCCAGTCAATTGTATGGCCCGGTCTATCAGTTTCCGTTCGTCTTGGCTCAACCTAACCGATATTCCTGGCGCTTTAGCCTTGGTTTTAGGTACTTTTGGGCGTCCAACGTCATTTTTCATAAAATATGTGTTGTATTACGCAAATCATTATTGACCGGTATAATATATTTGTATTACATTAATGTCAACAAAGGAAATGATATGGCAAACAACCTTCCGACCGAAAAGAAAGTGACCGTGATTTCCATGCCGGCAGAGGGTGCGAGCATTCGCAGTATTGAGCAAATCACCGGCATTAACCGCAATACCATCATGAACCTTGGTGTGCGGGTGGGTAATGCCTGCCAGAAGCTCATGGAGGAGAAGATGCGCGGTCTTTCCTGTAATCAAATCCAAGTGGATGAGATTTGGGGATTCATGGGGGCGAAAAAGAAAAACGCTCAACGCACCATTAGAATTGCCACCGGTCACAGATGCACAAAGCGCAGTAAGAGTTGGCGTAGCATATCAAATCAAAGAGTCAACGGCAAGTGATTGCGTCGCATATCACCAATGACCAGATCCGTTTAATTGGGCAGAATCCCTTTATCTCTATTGCGGTCTTAATTTCATTGGTCGTTCTGGCTTGGATGGCCAAAAAATGAAATTAAGACGCTACCGCCGGCACATCCCAGTTGCCGGGTGCTCGCCGATAGGTTAGCTTGCTGGCTTCAAAATGTTTTATATCAGTACCACAGCATGAAGAAGGCAGATTCACACGGACACAGAGCCGAAGTATCTCCGTCAACGGCTCCCGCCGCGCCCAAAGCCGAACCCGGGGTGCTCGCAACGGACATCACTCCGGAACAATTGACCGAACTCAAGACGCGCGCGGCCAAGGCCGATGAGCATTGGGATCGCTTGTTGCGCACGGCGGCTGATTTTGAAAATTTCAAGAAACGCGCCGCCCGCGAACGACAGGAGGCCGCCCAATCCGCCACGGCCGCGCTGGTCCATAAACTGTTGCCGGTACTCGACCATTTCGAAATGGCCCAGGCTGCTGCCCGTAATCCGTCGGCTCCGCAAAGCGGGACAGCGGCCCTCGAGGATGGTATTGCCATGATTCAACAGCAGCTTAAAGGCATTCTCGCGGAAACCGGCCTCGAAGAGGTGGACGCCAGCGGCCGTCCTTTTGACCCGACCTTGCATGAAGCGGTTTCACAACTGGAAACGGCCGACGCCCCCGAAGGTCAGGTGGTTCAACAAATCCGCAAGGGTTACAAACTGCGTGAACGTCTGTTGCGGCCGGCGACCGTGGTGGTTGCCAAAAAACCTGTCGCTCCCCCCGCCACCCCGCCTGCCGCCTGAGCCATGGCCAAACGCGATTACTATGAAGTCCTCGGCGTCAGTCGCGATGCCAGCGATGAGGAAATCAAAAAGGCTTACCGCAAGCTGGCCGTGAAATTTCATCCGGATAAAAATCCGGGAGACAAATCCGCAGAGGAAAATTTCAAGGAGATCGGCGAGGCCTATGAAGCCTTGAACGATCCTCAAAAGCGTGCGGCTTATGATCAATACGGTCACGCGGCCTTTGATCCCCGTACCCGCGCCGGCCGGAGTGGCGGATTCCATGGTGGAGGGTTTCACGATCCCTTCGAAATTTTCCGCGAGGTGTTCAGCGGCGGCAGTATATTTGAGGAATTTTTCGGCCGACAGGACCCTTCACAGCCGCAGCGGGGCGATGACCTCCGTTATGACCTGGAAATCTCGCTGGAAGAGGCTGCTCTCGGTTGTGAGAAGCACATTACCATCACCAAATCCGTCCGCTGCGAAACATGCGACGGATCGGGCATGGAACATGGCTCGAAAACACGCGTCTGTCCTACTTGCGCCGGGCATGGCGTAGTGTTGACGTCCCGCGGTTTTATCAGTCTCAGGCAAACCTGCCCGCATTGCAAAGGTTCGGGCCGGCTTTTGGAGAAACCGTGTAAAACCTGCCACGGTGAAGGCCGGCATGAACGCCATTCGGAAATCAAACTGCGGATTCCGGCGGGCGTGGACACCGGGTCGCGCCTGCGTTCATCGGGCAACGGTGAAGCCGGATTTCGCGGCGGGCCTGCGGGTGATTTATATGTCATTCTGCATGTCAAACCGCATGAGCTTTTCCAGCGCGACGGTGACGATTTGCTCTGCGAAGCGCTGGTCAGCTTTGTCCAGGCGTCGCTCGGCGCGGAAATCGAAGTGCCGACAATGGACGGCAAGGTAAGCATCAAAATTCCCGCCGGTACACAACCCGGTGCCGCCTTCCGCGTCAAAGGCAAAGGCGTAAAGAATCTGCAGGGCTACGGCTACGGCGATTTGCATGTGCGTATTCAGGTTCAGGTGCCAACCCATCTGAATGTAGAACAAAAGACGAAACTGCGGGAATTCGCTGCGCTGGCCGGTGAAGAAGCCAACTCAACCGATAAGGGTCTTTTCGGGAAAGCCAAAAATCTGTTCCGTTAAATTGACCGCGCCCCATTTTTACCTCCCACCCGGACAATGCACGGGCGATGTTCTCCGGCTGGAAGGGCGGGAGGCGCACCACGCATTGCATGTGCTCCGGGTCAAACGCGGCGAACTCGTCGTCGTCCTCGACGGCATAGGCCATGCATTCCTCTGCGAGTTCGCCGACGCCTCGCGCGAGGTGATGACACTACACGTTAAACGAAAAGATTTCCTTCCTCCGCCCTCAAGCCGGATCACATTGTTGCAGGCGGTGCCCAGGGGAAAAATCATCGAGTCCATCATCCAGAAGGCCGTGGAATTGGGAGTCCACCGCGTGGTGCCGCTCTTGACGGAACGGGTAGTGACCCATCTGGCCGAAAACGAGCGAGCGAACAAACGCGATAAATGGCAATGGGTCGCCATTGAAGCCATCAAGCAATGTGGTGCCGCCTGGCTGCCGGAAATCGCCGTGCCCACAACCATCGAGGACATCATAAGCCGGCCGCCAGAAACCGGAAACAAATCCACCTCCGGCTCTTCACCTTCAGCCTTCAGCCTTCAGCCTTCAGCCTTCGATTTATCCCTCGTCGGCTCACTGCAAGCCGGGAGTCGTCACCCGCGGGTATGTTTTCAGGAATTTCAGGACAGGAATGGACGCCTGCCGCAAAACGTGGCCGTTTGGATTGGCCCGGAAGGGGATTTTACCCCTGACGAATTAAAAATAATTGAAGCTTCCGGCGCAGTGCCCATCTCACTGGGTCACCTGGTTCTCCGCGTAGAAACCGCGTCGATTTATTGCCTGTCGATGTTGAATTATGAATTGAATCAATAGGACCAGCGGCCTTTCTCGCCGTTGCGTTCTGTGCCGGAGACAAGCACACCAATTACACACTGCTAGTGTGATTGGACCAACACCCGGAAAGCTCGTCCGAGATGTTCCGGATGGGTAAGCGTCTGAAACTGGCGCGTCCGCGACGCGTTCCATTCGCCAAATGTTTTTTCTTTGATGGCGGCGTCCAGGATCCGCGTCAGAAACTGCGCCTGCGTGGAAAAACTTTCGGTCACCAGCCCGGCGGATTCGCCGGCAGCCTGTATCGCCGGGAAATTGACGTGCGCCGTGAGGTCCTGTTCACCAACGTTGGCAAAGATGTCATCGGTGACGTGATGACGAAAATAGGCGCGAAGCGTGCCCTTGGGGCGGCTCGGTGAAAACATCTCGTCGGCGCCAAAACCGTAATCAATCGTCACCAACCGGCCGCTTTCCAAGACACTCGCGGCCTCGCGCCACCAGTTTTCCGCAGCGGGAGAAATTTCGATGGTGTAACCATCGGGCAAAACGGCCAGAAGGTCGGAGGGCAGACGACAGAGAACCGAGGGCAGATTAATTTCAGACTTCCGACCTTTGATTTCTGACTTCTGGATACGCGCCCAGACGAATTTTTCACCTTCGAGAGTCACGCCCCATTCGAACCAACTTTTCGCAGCGGCGTCCCACCCGAATCGTTGCACGGGCATGGCATCGAGCAGTTCGTTGCTGAAAATGATGCCGTGGAAGCGTGGAAGCGTGGAAGTGGAAAAGTCTGGAAACCAGATAACGCGTGATGCGAATTGCTGCAGTTTTTCCGTTTGCCACGCCCGCCGGCGGGCTGAGGGCTCGATGATACAGTATTGGATCCGGCCAAAAAGTTCCGGTCGGGCAGCCTGGAGCCAGCTTAGAATGTCCCGGGCCAGAGTCCCCGCGTGCGCACCGGCTTCGACAATCATGGTTTGTGATTTCCCGCCATCGATTTCTGTCTCAAGCCATCTGGAAAACTGGAAGGCGAGCAGTTGTCCGAACAGATCTCCGACACTGACACTGGTATAAAAGTCACCCCGCCGCCCGGGATTGTCTTTTTTTGCTTCGTAAAATCCATAATCTGGACAATACAAAGCGAGCTCCATGAACCGGGCAAAAGACAAAACCCCGCCCGTGACAATTTCGTGTCGGATAAGTTCAAATAGGGGCTGCATTTCCTGTTTTTGGCGCGGCTCTAGCTTAAGGTCCGCCCAAGAGAAAAGAACTTATGGCCAAAATCGATGCGTTTTTCAACTTGATGTTTGAACAGAAGGCGTCCGACCTGCACATGGCCTCCGGCAACCCGCCCATGCTGCGCATCAACGGCGAACTCCAGCGCGTAGATTATCCCCCGCTCGAAAACGATTCGCTCAAGACCATGCTCTACGAGATCGCGCCGGATTACAAAATCAAACAATTTGAGGAAACCGGTGACGTGGACTTCGGCTATGAAATTCCGAACGTTTCGCGTTTTCGTGTCAACTTTTTCAATCAGCGGATCGGCATCGGCGCCGTGTTCCGCCAGATTCCCAGCCGGGTCCTCTCGTTTGAAGACTTTGAAAAACTCGAGGCGCCCCTGCCGGCCGTGCTCAAAAAGTTTTGTATGCTCCATCGCGGCCTGGTCGTCGTCACCGGCCCGACGGGCTCCGGCAAGTCCACCACCCTGGCAGCGATGGTGGATTACGCGAATGTCAACCGCAAGGACCATATCATCACGCTGGAGGATCCGATTGAATTTGTCCATGAAAGCAAAAATTGCCTGATCAACCACCGCGAAGTCGGCCTGCACACCAAATCATTTTCTTCGGGATTGCGAGGCGCCCTGCGCGAAGACCCGGACGTCATTCTCGTCGGTGAAATGCGCGACCTGGAGACCATCGAACTCGCCATCACCGCAGCCGCAACGGGCCACCTGGTTTTTGGAACCCTGCACACGCAGAGTGCCGCCAAAACGGTGGATCGTATTATCGACGTCTTTCCGGCCGATCAACAGAACAAAATCCGACAGACGCTGTCCGAGGCCTTAAAGGGGGTTGTGGCGCAAACTCTGTTCAAGCGCACGGACAAGAAAGGCCGTGTGGCCGCCTTTGAAATTCTGGTTTTCAACACCGCCGTAGCCAACCTGGTGCGCGAAGGCAAGACGCACCAGATCAACGGCATGATCCAGGTCGGCAAGAAGATCGGCAACCAGCCACTGGACGATCATATCATGGAGCATGTGCGCATGAAGCGTATCGCGGCGGAGGAAGCCTACGACAAATCGCTGGATAAAAAGAAATTCCGTCCGCTGTTGGCCCATCCTCCAGTGGATGATGATGCTGTATAATTATGCGACGCGCCGAATTGGACCAAATGCTGACCACCATGCTGGCTTCCCAGCCCGAGGTGTCGGATTTACTGTTCACCGTGGACCGCCCGCCCCAGGTGGAAGCTTATGGCGAACTCAAACCGGTGGTGCTGGAACCGCCGATTGAGAAACTCTCGCCCTATCAGGTTGAGACCATCGCCCTGAACATCATCGGGGACAATCTCTGGCACATTGAGGATTTGTTGAAACACGGTTCCTGCGACGCTTCCTACGCCCTTTCGGACCAGGCACGGTTCCGTATCAATATTTTTTCGCAACGCGGGAATTTTTCGATGGTTTGCCGCCAATTGAACGCCCAGATTCCGACGCTGGATCAATTGAAACTGCCGGAAATTTTTAAAGAGATTCCCAAAGAAAAGACCGGCCTGGTGCTGGTCACCGGTGCGACGGGCTCCGGCAAATCCACCACCCTGGCCGGCATCCTCAATGAGGTCAATCGCGCCAAACCCGTTCACATCGTTACTCTGGAAGATCCGGTCGAGTACGTTCACAAACATGAGATGGCCACGTTCAACCAGCGGGAATTGGGCATCGATTTTGACAGCTACGCGAACGGCCTGCGGGCCGCCCTGCGCCAGGCACCAAAAGTCATTCTCGTCGGCGAAATGCGCGACCAGGAAACGGTCAAAATCGCCTTGAGCGCGGCGGAAACCGGCCACCTGGTGCTCAGTACGCTACACACCATCAATGCCGGTGAAACCATCAATCGTATTCTCGGTATGTTCGATCCGGAGGAACAGGAACAAATCCGCATCCGTCTGGCGGACTCCCTGCGCTGGGTCATCAGTCAGCGGCTGGTCCCCAAAGTCGGCGGGGGGCGGTTTGCGCTGATTGAAACCATGGGCGCCAACCTCCGCACCCAGGAGGCTATCCGCCTCGGCGAAAGCGAAGGCAAGACCTTTTACGAAATTATCGAGGCCAGTTCTCCGTTCGGCTGGTGTACTTTCGACCAGTCCTGCCTGGAATCGTATGGACGCGGCGAGATCAGCGAAGAAACCGCCATGCTTTATTGCACCAAACGCAGTGTGGTCGCGCGCGGAATCGACGGCATCCGGAAATCGCGCGGGGACATGAGTTCCACGGCGGGCATGCTGCGCATGAAAACTTCACTGGAACATTCGGCACCTCCGGTGCTCAAAATAAAATAATTTATGGGTGGCTCATTTGATTTCATCAGTACCGAGGACAAACCGGCCTTGATTGCCTTTTCCACACCGGAATGGCTGGAGACCGCCAAAGCCGCCCTGACTGAATTGGGGTACAAGGTTCACACCGCCGCCACGCACAGCGATTTTCTGGTGCGCTTCACCCAGGTGCATTATCAGGTGGTCGTGATCGAGGAATTGTTCGGCGCGAACAACATCGAAGAGAACCTGACGTTGCAGGCGTTGCAGAACATGCCCGTCAATCAGCGCCGTCACGCCACGATCATCCTCCTCGGCGATTCCTTTCAGACCTTCATGCCCATGGAAGCCTTCAAGCAAAGCGTCCATGCCGTCATCAACAGCGCAGAGTTGTTCCTGCTGAAACAGCTCGTCGAAAAGGCCATGGCCGATAACGCGCTTTTCTATCATAGTTTCCGCGAAGTCCAAAACCGTCTGTACGCCTCGGGCAACCGCTTGTGATGCCTGCGGGCGTCTGATAATTTTCCGCAGTAATCTTAATGACTCGCCTCGACCAAGCGCTGGTTGATCGCGGCCTTTGCGAAAGCCGCGAACGCGCCAAACGCGCCATCCTCGCCGGACAGGTTCGCGTCAATACCCAACGGGCGCACAAACCCAGCGACGATGTGCGACCGGATGACGCGCTGGAACTGGCGGCTGCCGAAAAATACGCCAGCCGTGGCGGCCACAAGCTGGAACACGCCCTCCGCCATTTCCGACTGGACGTTGCCGGACTCAGCGCGCTCGACCTCGGGGCGTCCACCGGCGGGTTTACCGACTGCCTGCTCCAGCACGGCGCGGCCAGGGTTTTTGCCGTGGACGTCGGCCGGGGCCAGCTCGCCTGGAAACTCCGCCAGGACCGCCGGGTCGTGGTCATGGAAAAAACCAATGCCCGTCACCTCACCGCCGCGCAGTTTCCACAGCCGTTCGTCCCAGCCGACCTGGCGGTCGTTGATTGTTCGTTCATTTCCCTCCGAAAAATCCTGCCCGCCGCGGTTGCTTTATTGAAACCAAACGGCAAAATTGTCGCGTTGATCAAGCCGCAGTTTGAAGCCGGCAAGGCGGAGGCCGACCGGGGCCACGGCGTCATTCATGATCCGACGGTGCACGAACGGGTCGTGAACGAACTCCGGGAATTTGCCGCCGCCCAATCCGGCTTGAACTGGCGCGGTGTGGTCGAATCACCGTTGCTCGGCCCTGCCGGCAACAAGGAATTTTTGGTGCTGATTGAAAAAACAAGCTGACAAAATCAAGCGGGTCGGCCTCATCGGAAATTCCGAAAAGGCCACCTGTGCCGACATCCTCCGCAAGGCAGAACGCCTGATTTCCAGGGCTGGACGCAAAGTAGCCATCAACCCGGACCCGGCGGCTCTGGCGCGGGAAGTGGATTTGTTGCTCGTGTTCGGCGGCGACGGGACCATGTTGCGGGCCGCTCGTGACATTGCCGGTTCCGCCACTCCCCTGCTCGGCATCAACATCGGCGGCCTGGGATTCCTCACCGCCGTGCCCTCGGACGAGTTGCCCCGTGCGCTCAACCATGTTTGGAACGGCGATTTCAAATTTGAATCCCGCGCGTTGATTGATGTCAGCGGACGTTGCCTCGGCCAGCCGGTCAGTGAAATGGCCTTGAATGACATTGTTGTCGGTCGTGGCGCGGTTTCGCGACTCATCGGGCTGGACGTGAGCGTGGATGGCGAACTGG
>JBGPDH010000024.1:0-22453 GCA_041482195.1 Verrucomicrobiia bacterium | reverse complement strand
GGCTGATCGCGCAGTATCTCAAAAATGCCGTCCCCGGCCGGCGCCAGCCGGATGGCAATGTCATCCGTCCGCAGCAATCCCGAGAGCGTCGCCAGCAGTTCCGGATCGCTGCCGACGAGAAAGATTTGAGCTGCTGCCTGTCTCATGACGCCGATTACAGTTTAATTTGCCATGTCTAGTTTAAGGACGCCGGGTCCCCGGACGCCTATTCAACATCAGTTTTGCCGGTTTGGCCAACCCGTTTTTTTGAGTTTACCGCATTTCCAATGCCGAAAGAAACATTGCTGGCGCTGGAATTTGGCAGTAAAATCCACCCATGCTGCAAACGGTGCTTGAGTCCGGTACGGCGCAAAGCGCGGCTTCGTTTCGGGAAACCTGCCTGGCCGCCTACCGCTTCATGTTGCTGGGACGGTTGCTGGATGACAAATTCGCCGCACTTTGGCGGTCCGGCAGAATTCATGGTGGTGTCTTTCTCGGGCGCGGCCAGGAAGCCTTGAGTACGGCGACCGGCATTTCCCTGAAGAAGGGTGACGTATTTGCACCCTTGATCCGGGACGCGGCGGGACGGCTGGCCTTTGGCGAAACCGTGCTGGACGCCGCGCGCACTTATCTCGGCTCGGCACTCGGGCCGATGCGCGGTCGCGATGGCAATGTTCATCGCGGCAAACCCCGCGAAGGTTACCTGCCCATGATCAGCCATCTCGGCGCGATGATTTCCGTCGTAAACGGTGTTTTGTTCGCACGCCGCTTCAAGAAAATCTCCGGCTCGGTCGGCCTGGCCAATATCGGTGACGGCGCGACCTCCACGGGTGCCTTTCATGAGGCGCTTAATCAGGCGGCCGTGGAAAAGCTGCCGCTCATTCTGGTCATCGCCAACAATCAATACGCCTATTCCACACACACCTCGCACCAGTTTGCCTGTCCAGACCTCGCCGACAAGGCAGCCGGCTATGGCGTTGAGGTGGATTCAGTGGACGGTACCGATCTGAACGCCTGCCTGAAGACCATTGGCCAGGCGGTGGCGCGCGCGCGCACGGGCCGCGGACCACAATTGATTGTCGCCTCCCTGCTCCGTCTTTGCGGCCACGGAGAACATGATGATGCCGGTTACGTGGATCCGCAGTTGAAAAAATCGACGATGGGACGTGATTGTTTGAAAGTCGCCGAGGATTACCTCCTCCGGCAGAATTGGGCGGATGCCGCCACGCTCGCGACCTGGCGCAGCAAAGCGGTCCAGGAAATCGAAGAGGTCATTGCCCAGGTGCAGCGCGAGCCGGCGCCGGATCCGTTCGCCGAGGAATGGCGGGCGATTTCCTCCGGACAGCTGGGCGAAATGCATGATGACAACGAAAGCTGACGCGGCATGAGTGTTACCTACCTCGAAGCCATCCGCGAGGCGCAGGCGCATGCCCTGCGTGACGATCCGCGCGTGTTCATCTACGGACAGGACATCGGCGCGTTTGGCGGGGCGTTCAAGGCCACAAAAAATCTGGCCGGCGAATTTCCCGGCCGGGTGTTGGATGCACCCATCAGCGAGGATGCCATTGTGGGCCTGGCGGTCGGCGCCGCGATTGAGGGGTTGCGGCCGATTGTGGAAATGCAGTTCGCGGATTTTTCCACCGCCGGTTTCAATCAGATTGTGAACCAGGCGGCCACGTTGTTCTGGCGCACGAACGTGCCGTGCCCGATTACGGTGCGCCTGCCGTTCGGCGGCACTTCCGGCAGCGGACCTTTCCACAGTCAATGCATGGAATCAGTCTATGCGCATTACCCCGGGCTGATTGTCCTGACGCCCGCGACGGTCGAGGACGCATACAGCATGTTGCTCGAAGCCGTGGCGATTGAAGACCCGGTGATTTTTTGCGAGCACAAGTTTCTTTATTACCATCTCAAGGCTGAAAAACTGCCGAGCGAGGCCCTGCCCGTCGGAAAGGCCCGCATCGCGCGCGAGGGCCGCGACATGACCATCGTGGCCTACAGTGCCATGGTGCACGAGGCGCTCGAAGCGGCCAAAGAGCTCTCGCCCGAAGGCTGGGAAGTGGAGGTGGTGGACCTGCGTTCCGTGAAGCCGATTGATACCGACACGGTGATGGCCAGCGTGGCCCGCACCGGACGATTGCTCTGTGTCGGCGAAGCCTGGCCCTGGGGCGGTGTGACGGCGGAAATTATCGCGCGTGTGGTGGGCGAAGGTTATGGCCTGCTGGACGTCCCGCCGCAACGGCTCAACGCCAAGGACACACCGGTCCCCTATCATCCGAATCTGTGGACGGCCCATCGCCCGACAGCACGCGCCATCGCCGCCGCCGCCCGAAAACTGCTTAGACTCTGAAACGTATGCCGCAGATTCCCATTATCATGCCGCAACTGGGCGAATCCATCGCCGAAGCCAATATCATCAGCTTTCTGGCCAAGCCGGGCGACACCGTGGAAGCCGGCCAGGATTTGATCGAAGTCGAGACGAACAAGGCGACCATGACGGTTACAGCGCCCTGTGGCGGGCGTCTGGACAGCTTCACCGTTCAACTGAATGAAAGCTACGCCGTCGGTGCAACGCTCGGTCGCATCGAAGCCACAAAGGAAGAAGCGGCGCGGCTGGGTTTGGATGTCCCCCCTGCCGCCAAACCGGGGGATACGGATCGTCTCGCCCGGGGTAACGGAAATGGCAGCCGGAGCCGGGTACAACCGACCGTGCGCGGCCTGCCGGTGCCCGCCAACGCCGCCGGCGCCAGTTTTCTCTCCCCGCGACTCAAGGCGCGCATGACGGAACTCGGTTTGAGCGCGGCCGATCTGGCCGGTGTCGCCGGCAGCGGTGCCGCGGGACGCGTAACCATCGAGGATTTCGAAAAATTCATCGCGCACCTCGAGAAACAAAAGACGAGCCAGGCCTCGACGATGCGCGTGACGGTGGCCGACGCCATGCGGCGCAGCTGGACCCGGCCCATTGCCCACGTCGGCATGCCGGTTTGTCTCGAACCGCTCTTTGCCTACCGGAAAGTGGCCCGGCCCAAACCCGGTCCCGCGCTCTGCGCCTTGCGCGCCATCGCGTTGGCCTTGGCGGAAAACAGCGCGCCCGCCGGACGGCTCGTCGGCAACAAAATTGTGCATCCCTCCGCGATTGACATCGGCTTCGCCGTCGAAGCCGAGGATGGCGTTCTGGTCCCGGTCATTCGCAATGCGGACAAACGGCTATTAAAGGACTTGATCGCCCCGTACAACGAGCTGGTGGAACTGGCGCGTGAACGCAAACTGCCGCCCAACGCCACCGGCGGTTCCATCGCTACCGTCACCAATTTCGGCACGTTCGGCCTGGAATGGGCGACGCCGATTCCGTTGCCGGAACAAACCCTGGTGCTGGGCATGGGCGCCGCCCGCCATGCGCCGAGCTGGGATTCTGTGAAAGGCCAGTTCGTCCCGATCATGGAAGCGAATCTGACCTTGAGTTTCGATCACCGCGTGCTCGACGGCGGCGCCGCCGGTCGGTTGCTCCAGCGCGTCGCGGATTTCATGTCCAAGCCGGAAAAACTTTAACCGGTCAACGGGCTTCCCGTACGTCGATTCTGATGACTACCGGGTCCATCGCAAATCGCATCGCCGTCGTTGAGGGCGATATCACCAGCCAGCGGGTGGACGCCATTGGCAATGCCGCGAATACGTCGTTACTTGGCGGCGGCGGAGTGGACGGGGCCATACACCGTGCGGCCGGACCGGAGTTGCTGTCGGAATGCCGCACCCTCGGCGGTTGTGCGACCGGCCAGGCTAAAATCACGCGCGGGTATAAGCTCCCGGCCAAATGGGTGATTCACACCGTCGGCCCGGTCTGGCGTGATGGCAGCCACGGCGAAGAGGAATTGCTCGCAAGCTGTTATCGAAGTTGCTTCGCGCTTATCGAAGCGCACGATATCAAAACGGTGGCATTTCCTTCCATCAGCACCGGGGCTTACGGTTTTCCCATGGAACACGCGGTCCACATCGCTTTGCGCGAGATAAAAAACTTTTTGCAGCAAAACCATTCCGTCGAAAAGGTGATCCTGGTTTGTTTCGGGTCCAAGTCGCTGCAGATCCATCAGCATGCGTTTCGGGAACTTTGCGTTTGATTTGGCCGGGGACCGGCTGCTAAAGCTTCCCGATGCTGAACTTGAAATCCCTCCTGCCGGTATTTGCCGTTTTTGCCCTTTTAGCACTGTTCCATTCGACGGGAACGGGCCAGCCGTCCGAAAACGGGCAACCAATCAATGGGACGCGTCCGTACGATCCTGCTCTCACACCGATCCGCCTGCACACCGAAGGCACCATGACTCTGGATGCCAACGGCCGGCCGGTGTGGCTTTACGGCGTCAACATCGCGTCTTTGGAATGGCGGACCGATGGCGATCATGTGCCGGAAACCGTCCACCGTGCCATTAACGAGTGGAAGGTCAACCTGATCCGCCTGCCTCTGGCGCAGGACGGGTGGTTCGGCAAAATGAAAGGCCAAACAGACGGTGGCGCGGCCTATCGAGACATCGTGGACAGCCTGGTGGAGACGTGCGCGGCCGCACGCGTTTATATTGACCTGGATTTGCACTGGTCGGACTGTGGCAAATGGCTCGATGCCGGCGGCAAATTGGGACAACACAATCTGCCTGATCAAAATTCCGTGATTTTCTGGCACGACGTGGCCACGCGCTTCAAAAATCATCCCAACGTCATTTTCGGCCTCTACAATGAACCCCATGACGTGTCCTGGGAGGTATGGCTAAACGGCGGTACCGCCACCGACCTGCCGCCCCGATGGAATCCTGATCAGACCAAAACCACCTATGAGGCGGTCGGCATGCAGAAGCTGTACGACACCGTTCGGGCCGCCGGCGCACAAAATATCGTAACTATCAGCGGACTGGACTGGGGCTACGATTTAAGCGGCGTCTTGCAGGGTTACGCGATCAAAGGGACGAACTATTGGTATGAAACCCATCCTTACCCGAACAAAAAGAATTGGGACAAATGCTTCGGCGAAGTCAGCGGGAAATATCCGGTGTACGTCGGCGAATGGGGTTTCGGCGGACGCGGTTTCGGCAATACGAACGGCCTCGACTATGCCCGCAACTTGATGGCCTACGCCGAACAGCACCATCTGCACTGGACCGCCTGGGACCTGCACCCGTCCGCCGGCCCGACGCTGATCAAGAATTGGAAGTATGAACCGACTGTTTTCGGGCAATTCGTAAAAGCACAACTGGCCACTGCCGCAGCGGGGCGCAGTTCAGGCCAATAACCCGCCAGGAGAACCACAAAAAAAAGCGGGGCCGGAGCCCCGCTTTGAAAGTCCGGATTTGCCCCTACTTCGTCGCCGGTTCGGCTACGACTTTATCCTCGCGCTCCCGTACCAGGGTCGCCCCCTTGCCGAGCCGCTTGCGCAGATAAGTGAGCTTGGCCCGGCGGACTTCACCCTTGCGTTCGACTTCAATCTTGTCCACGCGCGGTGAGTGCAAAGGAAACACACGCTCGACACCCTCGCCGTAGCTGATGCGGCGGACCGTAAAGGTCTCGTTCAGGCCGTGGCCGCGTTTGCCGATAACGACTCCGGAGAAAATCTGAATGCGTTCCTTGTCGCCTTCCACCACCTTGGTATGCACGCGCACGCTGTCGCCCACCGCAAAATCCGCTTTGTCTTTGCGATACTGTTCCGATTCAATTTTTTCCAACAATGTCTGGTTCATAAAATCAATTTTAGCTTTTAATTCTTAATTTTTAATGACCGCGCTCCCGATAAAAAATTAAAAACTATTTCATCAAATCCGGCCGGCGCTCTTTCGTCCGTTGCTTCGCCTGTTCCCGCCGCCATTTTTCAATCTCGGCGTGGTTGCCGGAAACCAGAACGTCCGGCACCCGCATTTCCCGGAAAATCGCCGGGCGGGTGTACTGCGGATACTCCAGTCCCGGCCGGCCGGGACTGAACGATTCATCCACCGAACTCTCGTCATCGCCCAAAACCCCGGACAGCAACCGTGTCACCGCATCAATCACGACCATTGCCGGCAGCGCGCCATTCGTCAGCACATAATCTCCGATGGACAATTCGTCGTCCGCCAGTTTGTCGCGCACCCGCTCGTCAAAACCCTCATAATGACCGGTCACGAGCAACAAATGTTTCCGGCCGGCCAGCTCACGCGCGATGGCCTGGTCGAATTTCCGGCCGGCGGGCGACAGTAAAATCACTCGCGTGCCCTTGTGCCGCAAAGCCTCCACCGCCTCGAAGAGCGGTTCCGGCTTCAGCAACATCCCCGGCCCGCCGCCAAACGGCCGGTCATCCACTGTCTTGTGCCGGTCGTGCGCCCAGTCACGAAGATTGTGGATTTTCAAATCCAGCAACCCGGCCGCCCGCGCGCGCTTGATGATGCTTTCATCGAGCGGCCCGGCGAACATCGCCGGAAACAGGGTGAGCACGTCAATTTTCATCCGCCCGTGCTGCAAGGTTGCCTAACTCGCCGGCTTGTCCTCGACAATTTCCACCGAACAACGCACGCCTTTCCTGGCGCTCCCGGCCAGCAGCAGCGACCGGATGGCATTGATCGTCACGCCGTGTCGGCCGATGATTTTGCCGATGTCCTGCTGGTCCAGCCGGACTTCGTAAACCGTCATCCCATCGCGTTCCACGGGTGTAATGGAAACCGTATCGGGATTTTGCACCAGTCCCTTGACGACGTATTCCAAAAAGGCCTGCATGGCGCAAAAAGAGAATCAGGCGGCTACCGTCGCTTTGCCTGCTTTCTTGATGAAACTGGCCACGGTCTCGCTGGGCTGTGCACCCTTGCCCAGCCAATAGCGGGCACGGTCCAGCTTGAGCGAAAAATTGTCGCCCTTTTTCAACGGCTGATAGGTTCCGATTTCCTCGATGAACTTGCCATCGCGCGGACTGCGTCCATCGGCCACCACAATGCGAAATACCGGGGCGTTTTTCGTTCCCACGCGTTTCATGCGAATTTTTACTGCCATAAATAATTCAAAAGAGCGCAAAGACTAACCTCACCCGGCGTCCTTGGCAAGTGCTGTTTTGAACAAAAAAGGCTGCTTGCCGTCCCTGCCAATCACTGGTTTGCTTTGCGGGAATGAGCCGACCGTACGAGGAAATATTGAGCGGAGAAACCCTGCCCCGATCCGCCCCGGGCAACCGGCACGAGGCCATTTGCGACCGCTTGCACCGGCTGATGACCGCCAGTGTCGCGAATCTTCCTGCCACCCAATTGCTTGCTCCTCGCGCCAAAGTTTGCGTTTCCCCAGCCACCACCATTTGCCCCGACCTGGCCCTGGTCACCGTGGCTACCAGCAAACTCTGGCTCGCAGCGGAAATCGTCAGTACCGAGGACCATCAGGCCGATACCGTCATCAAGAAACAACTGTACGAAGATATCCGCGTGCCGCGGCTTTGGATGATTGACCCCCGCTATGACAATGTCGAAATCTACCACTGCACGGAGTGGGGTCTGGTGCTTAAAGGCATACTGGCCGGGAGCGAAGTCCTGGGGGAAGCGCTCATCCCTGAATTTCAAATCGTTATTTCCGAGTTATTTGCCGAGCGCCCGTTGTCCCCTCAATAATCCGCTTGCCATTATTCATTATTTGAGCAAAATTCCAATGTAAGTTGTCTTAATCCCCGATAGTATAACAACCTAAACATAGCCTATGAAAAAATCCTCACTCACACTGACCCTGGCGGCCGGACTCCTGTTGGCTTTTGGGGCAACGCGTTTATTGGCCAGCGACGAAACCACCCTCTCCGGCACCCTGGTCTGTGCCAAATGTAAAATGCACCAGGCCGATGAGTGCCAGAATGTCCTGCAAGTCGAGAAGGACGGCAAGACCGTCAACTACTACCTGAATCAAAACAAGGTGAGCAAAGACTTCCACGCCAACATTTGCCAGAACGATGGCGAAAAGGTAACCGTGACCGGCAAGGTTGAGGGAAACGGCGAAAAGGAAATGATTGTCGCCTCGAAGATTGAAGCGGCCAAGTAATCACTCCGCTGCCGGGCGCACCCGGCGGTTGAAGGCGACGGCGTCCGCGTAACGGACGCCGTTGCCGCCAAAAATGTCCAGCGCCGAACCGATGGTCAGGTCGATCTTTCGCTGCCCCAACCGTGTGACCTCCTCCAGGTCGCTCAAGGAAGTGGCGCCACCGGCATAGGTCGTCGGGATCGGTGTCCATTGTCCAAGTTTCTCCACCAGCTCACGGTCGATCCCGCGGCAAAGACCTTCCACATCCACCGCGTGAATCAAAAATTCCGAGCAGCTTCGGGCCAATTTCCGCAGCGTGTCCGCAGTAATGCTTAATTCAGTGAATTTTTGCCAGCGGTCGGTCACCACGAAATAATCCGCACCCCGCCGCCGGCAGCTTAAATCCAGTACGAGCCGCGATGGGCTGACGATGTTGACCAACTCCGCCAGTCGCGCTTCGTCCAAACGCCCTTCACGAAAAACCCAGCTGGTAACGATGACGTGCGACGCCCCGGCGTCCAGCCAGTCGCGGGCGTTGGCGGCATGGATCCCGCCGCCGATTTGCAGCCCGCCCGGAAACGCGGCCAGCGCGGCGCGGGCTTCGGTCTCATTGCCGGGCCCGAGCTGGATGACGTGGCCGCCGCCCAGACCGTCACGTTTGTAAAGTTCAGCGAACCACGCGGCCGGTTTTTCGGAGACAAAGTTCGTCCGCGGGCGACTGCCTGCGGCGAGCGAGCCGCCCACAATTTGCTTCACCTTGCCTTCATGCAGGTCTATGCAGGGACGAAACATGCCTCCAAGCTAAATTCGCGTCGGGAAAATGCACACTAAAAAATTGACGCCGTGTCAGGGACAGAGAATCTTATGCGGGTTTAATTTTGTGAAACACCTGCTTCCTGGTTTCCAAGTGAGTGGCAAATGGTTTTGGGGTCTCCTCTTGCTGCTGGGCCTTGCCTTTTCCGCCGCGGCCAGGCCCTACGGATTGAATTCACGCCCGGCCATCGGCGCGTTCCTCAATGGCACGATGCCCGAAACCGCCCCGGGTATTTCGGGGGACTGGTCGGCCGTGGTGGCGTTCCCCCACCTGCTTTTCACCAACGCGGTCGGCCTCACCGGTGTGCCGGGCACGGACAAACTCTGCGTCTGGGAACGCGAAGGTCGAGCCTGGCTCTTTGTGAATTCGCCCGCTGGGACGAAGAAAACCTTGATGGTCGACCTCAGTAATCAATGTCAGGGCTGGGACGATTCGGGCCTGCTCGGCATCGCGTTCCATCCGGGCTTTGCGACCAACCATTATGTTTTCGTCTATTACACCTGGTGTCCCCCCGGCAAAGTCGTGGGCAGCCCGACGATTCGACCGCCGTCCACCGGTGATTACCATGACCGCCTCGAACGCTACACCCTGGATGCCGAAAGCGTGGCCATTCCCGGATCCAAAACCATTTTGATTGATTTGACCGACCAGACCGTATGGCATCACGGTGGCGGCATGTTCTTTCACCCGACCAATGGATTTCTTTACCTGACCATCGGTGATAATTCCGTCGGCGAGAACGACCAGATCATCAACAAAAGTCTGTTCGGCGGGGTGCTGCGATTGGATGTGGATTGCCGTGGCGGCGCCGTCAGTCATCCGATCCTGCGTCAACCGCTCAACGGTCATACGGCCAACTATTTCATCCCGAACGACAATCCCTTCGTCGGCCAATCGAATGTCCTCGAAGAGTTCTTCTGCCTCGGCCTGCGCAGCCCGCATCGCATGACCTGCGATCCGGTCACCGGCCGGATTTTTATCGGCGACGTGGGAGAAAGCGCGCGCGAGGAGGTGGATATGATTCAGCCCGGTGAATCCGGCTTGAATTTCCAGTGGCCGGATTGCGAAGGCACGCTGGGCCAGATGAAACTGCCATGCCTTGGCCTCAGCTGCGGGCCGGTTCTGGATTATCCGCATAGCGATGGCCGCGCAGTTATCGGTGGCTACGTTTACCGCGGGAAAAAATTTGCCGCCGATCTTGGTGGCAAATACATCTTTGGTGACAATGTCATGCGCATCGTCTGGACGATGGAGGAAACCACCACGCCCGTAAAAAAAATCGTCCTTTGCGTCGTCCCCAAAGGCACCGGGCCAAATTCCGGCGCCGATTATACCGGCCTGTCGTCATTCGGCACGGACGCCAATGGTGAAATTTACATGTGCCAGATGAGCAGTATTGGCGGACAAATATTCACCCTCGCACGCGGCGGCCCGCCGCCACCGCGCCAGCCTTTGCCCAAACTGCTTTCTCAAACCGGCGCCTTCCGCGACCTCGCCGTTCTGACCCCGGCATCGGGCCTGGTTCCTTACGACGTCAACACGCCTCTGTGGTCGGATGGCGCGGTCAAAACGCGCTGGATGGCATTGCCTGCCGGCACCACCGTTCATTTCACGCCGGATGGCGAATGGACGTTTCCGGCCGGCACAGTCTTCGTGAAAAATTTTGCACTGCCCGTCGACGACACGAACCCGAAAATCCTGCGACGGCTGGAAACGCGCCTCCTGGTACGCGATACCAATGGCACCGTTTATGGAGCGAGTTATAAATGGCGCGCCGACCTCAGTGACGCCGACCTGGTCACTGCGGGAATCACCGAGGACATTCCCGTCAAAACCGCCGGCGGCACGCGCACCCAACATTGGTTTTACCCCGGACGACAGGATTGCCTGACCTGCCATACGCCCGCGTCCGGCGGGGTGCTCGGCGTGAAAACACGCCAGCTCAACGGCGATTTTACGTATCCTGACGGCGTGACCGACAACCAGCTCCGGACCTGGAACCATATCGGCCTTTTCGACACCCAAGTTGACGAAAAGGACATCCCGCGATTCACCAGACTTGTCGCGGTTACCGACCAGACGGCGTCACTCGAACTCCGCGCCCGGTCCTATCTCGACGCGAATTGTTCGCAATGCCACCGGCCGGGCGGCGCCGAAGCGTTCTTCGACACGCGTTTTGACACGCCGCTTGAGAAACAGGCGCTCCTCAATGGTCCCGTTGCCAATCCCCTGGGCATTTCCGGCGCCAAGATCATCGTCCCGGGTGATGTTTCCAAATCCGTCCTTTTCCATCGTGTCAGCATCGTTGGCAACTTCCAGATGCCGCCATTGGCCCGTAATATTACCGACCCCAACGCGGTCCCGGTCCTCGCCGCGTGGATCAATTCCCTGCCGCGCGTCGCCCCGTCGCTGCCGCCCGGCTGGATACATCGGGACATTGGTGACGTTGCGATTCCCGGCGACGCCAGTTACACGGACGGGCGTTACAACCTCATCGCCTCCGGTGCCGATATCTGGGAAAAGGCCGATGGTTGCCAGTTCACCGGCACGCCACTGGCCGGCGATGGACAAATCACTGCGCATGTGGTTTCAATGCAATACACCGACCCGTGGGCAAAGGCCGGCGTCATGTTCCGGGAAGCTTTTTCGCCCGGCTCCAGACAGGCCCTGATGGCCGTCACCGCCAACGGCGGTTCCGTTTTTCAACGGCGCGTGCAGGCGAGTGAATTGACGTGGAACACCGATGGCCCGCCCGCCAATGTCCCGTACTGGGTGCGCCTGGTGCGCGCCGGTGACATGATTACCGGTTACGCTTCCAAGGACGGAACCGATTGGCATCGCGTGGACAGCATCGCTGTCCCGATGGGCAAGACCGTTTATGTCGGCCTCGCCTTGACCGCTCATAACAATTCGGAACTCAACTCCGCACTCTTCGACCATGTGTCGATTTCGCCGTGAATTCTTTAACCACGGATGGACACAGATGGACACGGATTTTGGAGTGCGCGGACATGTCCGCGCTTTCAAAGTGGCGACATGTCGCCGCAGTCCAAATGTGTAATCCCAGATTACTGGCTCCTGGATCACAAAGGGATTGTCCATGAAACAATGGCCAATGTTAATCTGTGAAAGAAAATCCAGTTTTTGCTGGCAGAGTAACGATGATGGCATCCGTGTTTATCCGTGTCCACCCGTGATTAGTCCTTCCCTTCCCGTCTCGACAAGTAGTTTTTCTTTCTTAAACTATTGAAATGTCGTTTGCCTCGTGCGGCCTGAAATCCGCCAATCGTAAATCATAAATGAATGAGCCGTTGATCATCGCGGGCAGAATTTTGCGGTCGCGCCTGATTCTGGGCACGGGAAAATTTTCCTCGCCGGAAGCCATGCGCGACGCTCTGGACGCCAGCGGCGCGGAACTGGTCACCGTCGCCCTCCGCCGCGCCGATTTGTCCGGACAGCACGACCCGTTCGCGAACATCCTGGAATTCATCGACTCCAAAAAATATCTATTGTTGCCCAATACCAGCGGCGCAATGAACGCCGCCGAAGCCGTCCGGCTCGCACGCCTCGCCGCCGCCGCCGGTTTGCCGAAATGGATCAAACTCGAAATTCATCCCGACCCGCGCTACCTGTTGCCCGATCCGGTGGAAACCTTTAATGCCGCAGAAATCCTGGTAAAGGAAGGGTTCACCGTACTGCCTTACATCAATGCCGACCCGGTGTTGGCGAAACGTTTGCAGGACGCCGGTTGCGCCACGGTGATGCCGCTAGGCTCGCCCATCGGCTCGAACCGCGGTGTACAGACGCGCGACCAGATCCGCATCATTATCGAGCAGGCCACGGTACCGGTGGTCGTGGACGCCGGTCTCGGTGCACCAAGTCATGCCGCCGAAGCGATGGAAATGGGCGCGGACGCAGTACTCATCAATACTGCGATTGCTGTTTCGAGCGATCCGAACCGGATGGCGATTGCGTTTAAGAACGCGGTCGAAGCCGGACGCGCTGCTTATGAAACCGGTCTGGCGGCGCAGAGCGAAACCGCCACTGCCACAAGTCCGTTGACGGCGTTTCTGGATTAGCTGTTTGCACACGAGCACGCCCTCGAAAGAATTTTACAGGACAGGTGAATGGAATTTTAGGCACCGCCGCGGGTCCTGTCGAACAAATCACCCCAGCTGCCACCTGAGTCTTTGGCAATTTACAAGACAGTACTTCTCAACTGCATATCTTCAGGTTCAAAGCGGTTTTCTGGTGACGCCGGCTCCTTAGGAAGATTCGTCTACTTACGTCGTGGCATTAGAGTTGCTGGTGCTCGGCACCTGGAAATGAACGTTCGTTCAACCACATTCGTCGTTGTCTTTCTCGCCATATCCTCTGTGGCCGGCTTTGCACAGGCATGGACGAAAGGTTCAGAGGGTTCAACCACCTGGGCGACCCCCGTTTCTCTCGCCCAGACGCCACCCCCGGCTCAAGTCCAAAAACCGCCGCCGGCACAACCTGTGGCACAACCATCAAGTCCCCCGGAACAAACTGAGGACACCGGGTCATTTCCGGAACAAAGTTTGTATTTCGGAGTCAACTTCGGCGGCACCTACCAACAAAACGCAACGGTCGATACGACCATTTCTTCAGGCGGACCAGCGACCTCTTACAGTAAGAACACAACATTTGACCTGGGTGTGCGGGGAGATGCCATCTTCGGTTACAATCTCAGCCGATCCTGGGCGGCGGAATTTGAGTCGGGCCTGATCTGGAATTCCACCGGCAACAGTCAGCCCTACCCGCAGAATGTGACCATCAACACGTACACGGTTCCCATTCTGGTAAATGCCGTCTACCGGATTCCAATCAAAGGCCCATTGTCTTCCTACCTGGGGGTCGGAGGCGGCGGGGCGGTCTCGGTTCTTTCGTACAACGCCAGCAGTTATAATCTGGGCAGCTATAGTTTTGCCTTCGCCTACCAGGCCAAAGCGGGATTGGAATACCGGCTGATGGACAATGCCTCCATTGACCTCACGTACGAATTCCTCGGTACCACGGACCCGAGCTGGAGCTTCAGCCAGACCGTCACCGGCATCGGTACAACCGATTATACCGTAAACGAAAAAGGGTTCTTCACTCACTCGGTCGTCATCAGCTTTACCTGGACGTTCTAACCCCGCTCAAAATCAGACTGTGCCTCCGCGCCTCCGGTTCGTTACCGTCGGCGCGGAACCTTTTTGCCGGCCGCTGAGATTTAATTCTTTGTTTCCTTCGCCGGGCATTACGGGTTAAAAGATGGTCGTGAACTACACGATCTTGTCCGTTGCGCGTGTCCGGAAGTTGCTGGCGGCCGCGCGCAAAGCCCGCGTCCTGGTCGTCGGCGACGTGATGCTCGACCAATTTATCTGGGGTGGCGTGTCGCGCATTTCGCCGGAGGCGCCGGTGCCCGTCGTGGAATTCCAGCGTGAAAGTTTCATGCCTGGCGGGGCGGCCAACGTGGCGCGCAATCTGGCCGCCCTCTGCGCTTCCACCGAGGTTCTGGGCTTGATCGGCCGGGACCAAAATGGCCGGCATCTGAAAGACCTGTTGACCGGGCAAAACATCCATTGCGGCGGATTGCTGGCCGACGGCGCGCGCCATACCAGTGTCAAAACCCGCATCGTCGCCCATCAACAACAGGTCGTCCGCATTGACCGCGAAACTCGCGATGGTCTCGATGCGCGGCTAACCCGCCTGTTGCTGGCGGAAATCAAGTCGAAGCTGACGAAAGCCGACGCCGTCATCATTGGCGATTACGGCAAAGGGGTGGTTACCCAGCCGCTGCTCAATGAAATCAAATCGCTCTGCCGCGCGCGTAGCATCTGGTTGAGCTTTGACCCCAAGCCGGTACACCGTTTGAACCTGGCCGGCCTTTCGCTCATCACGCCCAATCGCAAGGAAGCCTTTGAATTGGCCAATTTGCCGGACGAAACGCGACACGTCCAGCCGTTGGCGGACAAAAACCTGCAGCTGGTAGCGGAACGCCTGCTCAACGAACTCCGCCCGGCAGTACTGCTGATCACACTCGGCGAACTTGGCATGTTGCTCTGCCAGCGCGGGCAGAAGCCGCTGCACATCCCGACCATGGCACAGGAAGTATTTGACGTCTCCGGCGCGGGCGACACCGTCATCGCCACGTTTACGCTGGGGATTGCCGCCGGTGCTACACCACTGGAAGCGGCCGTACTGGCGAATCACGCGGCCGGCGTCGTGGTCGGCAAGGTCGGCACCGCCACCACCACCCCGGAGGAATTGCTGAAAAGTTTTAACAGGTAGGGACGCGCGGCCCGCGCGTCCGCGGACGGCTTGGCGAGCCGTCCCTACCGGGAACACATGGACTCACCAAAAATCACCCTCGAAACCATTCGCGCAATGAAAGGCCGCGGTGAGAAAATCGCGGCCCTGACGGCTTACGATTTTCCCATGGCAAAACTGCTCGACGAGGCCGGCATCCCCATTATTTTCGTCGGCGATTCGCTCGGCATGGTCGTGCTCGGTTATCCTGACACCACGCACGTGACCATGGCTGACATGGAACACCACGTCCGCGCCACCGTCCGCGCGAAACCCAATGCCTTGCTCGGGGCGGATTTGCCTTTCAAAAGTTACGAGACCGTCGAAGACGCAGTCAACCATGCGAAACGCCTCACCGCCGCCGGCGCGGAATTCGTAAAAGCCGAAGGCGGGCGCGGAATTCTCGATCAAGTTCGCGCCATTGTGTCAGCGGGTATTCCATTTTGCGGACATCTGGGCATGTTACCACAACACGTGATTGAAGAAGGCGGCTATCGGGTCAAAGGCAAAAAAGAAGCGGAACACAAAGCGCTGTTCGACGATGCACAGGCACTGGCGGACGCGGGTGCGTTTGCAATCGTCCTGGAACTGGTTACACCACCGGTGGCACTGGAATTGACGAAAATGCTTTCGATTCCGACGATTGGCATCGGCAGTGGCGACGATTGCGACGGGCAGATTCTGGTCACCTCGGATTTAATCGGCTTGTTCCCGTGGTTTACGCCGCGTTTTGTTAAACCACGGGCGAATTGCGCGGCGGAAATCAAGGCCGCCGTGACCGCCTGGAAAGATTCCCTCAATAAATCTTAAAACTTTTCCTTGACCCAAGTGTTGCTTTAAACAGGCTTAAATCGCATGGAATTGGAATCATTGATTGAATCGGCGGCAGCCAACGGCGCCAGTGATTTGCATCTGGAAGCCGGGATGCCGGCGGCATTGCGCGTGCGCGGCACTTTGCGGCTGGCCGGTGAACCAATCCCGCCGAAAACCCTGCTGGAC
The DNA here is from genome assembly GCA_041482195.1 of Verrucomicrobiia bacterium. Classification (GTDB taxonomy): domain Bacteria; phylum Verrucomicrobiota; class Verrucomicrobiia; order Limisphaerales; family UBA11358; genus UBA11358. The sequence goes on along the minus strand of JBGPDH010000024.1, from coordinate 6,351 downwards.
ATGGCCCGGACACTCATCGGCGAAAACCAATGGCCGGCTTTCCTGGAACGGCGTTCGTATGACCTGTCCAAAACGATCCGCGGCGTCCGTTGCCGGATTAACGTGCTGCAAACGTCGCGCGGCGTCGGCCTCGCCGTCCGCCTGCTCGCGCCTTTTCAGGCCACGGTGGAAAAACTCAATTTGCTTCCGGACCTGAAAAAACTGGTCAGAAACAGCCACGGTTTGATTCTGATTTGCGGTCCCACCGGCAGCGGCAAATCCTCGACCCTGGCCGCGTTGATCCAGGAAATCAATCTCACGGAGACGCGGCATGTCGTTACGGTGGAAAGTCCCATCGAATATATGTTCCGTCCGCGCCGCGCCTATATCCGCCAGCGTGAGGTCGGACGCGATACACCGAGTTTCGAGCAAGCCCTGCTGGACGCCCTGCGGGAAGACCCGGACGTGCTGATGGTCGGTGAAATGCGCGACCCGGAAACGATGCGCCTGACCCTGAGCGCATCGGAGACCGGCCATCTCGTCCTGGCCACGGTACATTCCTCGACCTGCGCCGAAGCGATCCAACGCGTGGCCTCGGCGTTCCCGGCGGAAATCCAAAGCGCCGTCTGCGCCCAACTGGCCGATTGCCTGGTGGCGGTGGTCGCGCAACGGCTCCGGTTCCGGCAGGATCTGAACATCCTCGTTCCCGAATGCGAAATTCTGATGGGGACGCTCGCGGTGAAAAATTTCATCCGGACCCGCGAATTTTTCAAAATTATTACCGCCATTGAAACCGGCGCCGACAACGGGATGTGGACCTTTCAGCGTTACGCCAAATGGCTGGAAACCCGGGGCAACTTCTTTGTTCCCGGTCAAACCGCGGAACCACCCGACAGCGAACCAGCTGAATCGCTCCCCGCCGCCGCCACTCTGCCGACCCTGACCGGCAACGCGCCCAAAGTCGTGGAAAAGAAAACCAAGCCTCATGTCGCCCATGGCAGCGGCCGGATTGAAATCGAGCCCATCGAAGGCGAGTTCGGGAAAATTCTCAAGAAGCCGTAGTAAGAGGGCTAGCGACGGTTAACAAGCCGCCTCAAAGGAGATCTCCGGCCAGCGGTTGCCACGTGCAATCTTTGGTGAATACGCCAGACATGATCTGTCCTCCCGGCAACGACCGGTTGCTAATGTAAATGACGCAATTCCGCCACAACTCTTCCATAGACAATCAGCGTGGAAATGAAGAACAATGTTAATAAAACGGTGCCGGCCGTATTTTTCCTGCGCCACACTGCAATAATCGCCAGCGTCAAAAAGACTGCCGCCGAACCGATCCCCCAGGCGTGTAGTAATTGGGGATAGTAGCCAATTTGTCCGGATAAAATCTTTCCGGGATAGAACGCGTAGAGGGGCAAAAGAGGCAGGAAAGGCACCTGCGGCTCGTCTCTGGTAATCAGAACTCCCAGCAATAAAATCAGCAGCCAGAGACACACAGTGATGATGACAAGCGTTCGTGCTAATTGTCCGGTCACCAAACGCCCTAAACGGCCAAGAATTAATAACACCTTCTCACGCGAGCGTCTCAGCTGCTCGCGCATTCTCTCGCTCTCTTGTTCTCTTTTGCTCGGTGCCACGAAGTCTCCAGCCACCAGTTGACGTTATCCGTGCTGGTAACAGGATTTATTCAAGCAGACCCGTGAATCCCCATCAAGGCTCATCGTTGACATAATTAATTCGAAGCAATGCGGTACCCTCAAAAGTTGCTTTCCCCTTTCCCGGTGAAACAAAAACAATTTCCAAAACCCGGAAAGCCGTTAAACCCCTCATTCTGCCTGATTTGCGTTAAGTACATACTCCCGGAAATACTTTGGCCTGGACAGCGGTTGTCCAACCCCACCCGTTACGATGCCATGAAAATGAAAGGATAAATATGGACATAGAACAACTCGAACTCGGCATCAACAACAAATTGCAATTCAACGGAAACGGTGATCCCGTGGCACGAAACCGTCAGGTCCGGGCCGGCTGGTGGTTCGCGCAAATGCGAAGCATTGTCAGCCGCGCCATGGATTGGGAGGCCGCCAGAAATCCGCGTCCGGAACAGATCTGGATCCCCGGTGCCCACCGGGAAGTCAAAGTTTAACCCCGCTGAAGCCAAGGCGCGCCGGCTACTTCCCCACAACAGGATAGCCGGCGCTTACAAAATCCCGGACCAGCACGAGCTCCTCCTCAATAATCGTGTGTACCTTGTCAAATTCGCACCATTCCACATTGAGACCGGCAGCTTTGAGCAGCGGAATTTGCGGGCGGACCTGGGCAATGGGCAGCAACGGGTCGGCCGTCCCGTGCGTCAACAGCAGCCGTTGTTGGCGCGCGACCGGTGAAAATTCCTTCACCAATTTCTCCGGCTCGCACACCCAGCCGCTGATGCCAACGATCCCCGCAAACCGATGAGGGTAACGCAAGCCGACGTCCACCGCCATCAGACTACCCTGCGAAAAACCGCCAAAGGTAATCTGTTCCGTGGGAAACCCGCGCCCGCGTAGATCATCGAGCACTTCGAAGAGCAGTCTCCGGCTGCGAAGCACCCCGGGCATGATGTCGTTTAGATCAAACCAGGCATAACCGCCATAGTAGTCGTCCGGCGCGTTGACCAGCAGATAATTCAGCCACGGCAGATTCATGGCCTCCGGCAGCCAGCGGTAACCTTCGATGCTGTCGCCCAGCCCATGCAGCATTATCATCAACCGGCGGGAATTTTTTTCACGGGCCGGGAGCAGTTCACTGTGAAGCATGAACTATTTTGCAGACGCAGCGATAGTTTTCAAGCGTTTAGCTTCCTGATCGAGCCACTGAATCAATTGTTGGCGCTGGTTGGCGGTCAGCCGGGCGTCCGGGTGAATCGCCTGGTACTTGGCGGGCGGCATGTCGTTGTAGCCCAGTTGTTCGCTGGCGTTTGACAGCCGCTTGGCGGCACGCTCCGGGTCGGACACCGGCCAGTTGGAGAAATTCAAGTGCTGGCGGCCACCCTTGACATCGCTGGCAATCAACCAGGATACGGGGGCAATGTGGCTGTACCACGGCCACTTCGTTTCAAAGGAATGACAATCGTAACAGGCCCCGTGGAACAGGGTGGCGATGGGCGGCGGCGGGTTTTCGGCCGCCAGGAAATCCTGAACCACCGGCGGGTTCGTACGCGATGGGTTGGTGAATTGCAATGCGACAAAAATCACAACCAATGCGCCCAAAATCCGTGTCCATCTCTTCTTCATCCCATATAGTCGGACGCACCAACAATGGGAAATGTTCCCGCCCGAAGCAAATCTGAAAACAAACCCGCCCCTGGTCGTGGCCCAATTGGGTTGGTAGGGACGACCTGCTGGTCGTCCGCGGCCGCGCAGCAGCGCGGCCCTACCAGGGAAAATTTTGAAATGAGCCATCACCCTTCCGCACTTGTACTCCGGCCGGCTCATGCTTAGCTTTTAACCGGTTTAACCGTTACCCACACAACCCAAGAGGCATTTTATGCGCAGACTGGTTCAAATCCTGAGTTTCCTGGCCATCCTGGACCTGGCGGCAGCCCAACCGGCCCACACGGAAGTCACCAACCCCACCACACCGGCGGAGGACGCCAAACCGAACAGCGACAAAGTGCCGGACGCGTACGCGCTCACCGGCCAGTTCGACCGCATCCTGGTGCTGCGTTTCAAATACCAGACCGACCTGCTGGCCGGTTTGGAGCGCATGGTAAAGGAAAGCAAAATCCGCAACGCTGTCATCCTGTCCGGCATCGGCTCGGTAAAAAGCTATCACTATCACACCGTGAGCAACGGTACCTTTCCGTCCAAAAATATTTTTGTGAAGAATCCCGACGGCCCGGCCGACATCGCCGGCATGAACGGCTACGTGATTGACGGCCGCGTCCATGCCCACATCACCTTCGCCGACCGCGACAAGGCGTTCGGCGGGCATCTCGAGCCGGGAACGACCGTGTTCACTTTTGCCATTGTGACGGTTGGCGTGTTCAAGGAAGGGATTGATCTCAGCCGGGTGGACGACAAGAACTACAGGTAACCTTCCGCTCGACCCAATCGCCGAGCGACAACCGCCTTTGACTTTATCCCAAATACTTTCCGACACTCGTTGTGCTCGGCAGAAATCTCTGTTTGATGTTAACCGGAACCAACCGTCCCTGCGACCATTTCCCGAGCCGGTAAATCGCGCCGAACGCAAAATCCGGCGCTACCCTGCCCTGCCCGCCCACCCGTTCCGCGCCCCGTCGCACATTGTCGATCATCCAGGCCGGCAACCGCGCATGATACGGATTGCGTCGCACCTCGCCGACATGACACGCCAGCGCTCCGACCAGCTTGGCAACATCCGCCACCGACAGTTCGACCAGCAAATTCGGTTCCGTCATCTGCCCCCAAAACTCCGTTTCGACGACGTAACAATGGAAACGGGCGGGCAAGGTTTTAAGTGCGTCCAGCACTAAAAAATGCGTGCTGATATGTACCCGATGCCCGTCGTTTTCATGCGGAATGAATATGACACGCGGACGATGCGCCGCCAGAATTTCAGCGACGACCCTGACCGCCAATTTCCAATGCGTTCTGTTCTGCTTCCGGGATTCAAGAGTGATGTGCTCCAGACCTTGTTTCGCCGGCACGATCAATCCAAATCCCAGTTGCGCACAGGCTTTTTGCAATTCGTGCCGCCGGGCTGACTGACGTTCCTTTTTGCTGCCGAGCGTGACCGCGACGTTGAGCACGTTCCATTTTGATTCGCGCTTCAGCCTCAGCGCCAACCCGCCGATAATACACTCGTCATCCGGATGCGGCGAGAAAATCAAGGCCGTGGGTGCGTGGCCGGGATTTTTTCCCGGCGCACAGTCGGTTGTGATTTGCCCAAAGGAAGATTTCTGCCGCGCTTGAGAAGCCGCGCGTGTTCAGAAACGAATTCTTTAAATGGATTCACAAATTTCGGTCTGATTTAACACGACCGAAAGCCGGATGAACAGAACAGATTCCGCCTGCACAAGCCGGGCACGCGGAGATTGTAGCCGCGGACGTTAGTCCGCGTTGACTCAAGTTGATGGAGAATGGCGCCGACTGACGTCGGCGGCTACAGCGCCCAAAGGCTAACGAGTCTCGTTGTCCGCGCGAACCCGTGACAGGATTATTCTTTCTTCACCGACGTGCCGCCAAACAATAATCGCAAACTGTTCATCACCACCACGACGGTGCTGCCTTCATGGCCTACCACACCGATGGGCAGCGGAATCTTACCGAGCATGGCGAATGACACCAATACCACCACCGTGCCGAGTGAAATAAAGAGATTCTGCCGGATGATACGTCGCGCCCGCTGACTCAAACGAAACGCCGCGAGAAAATTCTCCAGCCGGTCATTCATCAGCACGACATCCGCCTGCTCGAGCGCGGCATCGGCACCCCGCGCCCCCATGGCCACGCCGATATGCGCGGCCGCCAGACTCGGAGCGTCGTTGATACCATCACCAATCATCGCCACACGCCGGCCGGCTTCACTCAACGCGCGAACCGCCTCGACCTTCTGCTCAGGCTTTAATTCCGCGCGCACATCGTCGAGCTTTAGTTGCTGGCGCAAATGTTCGGCAGTCGCCCTGCGATCGCCGGTCAAAACGACGGTGCGCAAGCCTTCCTCCCGCAGTTCCTGAATCACGGCAGCCGATTGTGGGCGGATGTCGTCGCGCAAAATGACCCGGCCCAACAAATCGTCTTCTTCAATCCAGACCTCGGAGAAGCCGGCGTCGGTAATCGGCGCCCGGGCAATGGTGTCCGCGTGGCGGCCTTCCGCGATCCAATCGCGTCCGCCGAGTGAACAGACGGCGCCGTTCCGGTTTGCCCGCAAGCCCTGACCGGTCACGGATTCGAACTGTTCGAATTCAATCGGCTCCAGTTTCTGTTGCTTGCCATAACGCGTGATGGCGCGGGCGAGCGGGTGCGTCGAGAGCCGTTCCAGTGAAAATGCCAGCCGCGCGATTTCGGTTTCGCGACCCGGTGGAAAACTTTCGACTTGCTCGACCCGTAATTCACCGGTGGTGAGGGTGCCGGTCTTGTCGAGCGCAACGATATTGGTTTCCGCGAGTTTTTCCACCGCTGCACCACCGCGGAACAGGATGCCGTGCCGCGCACCCCACGCGATGGCCGCCAGCACCGCCGACGGGATCGAAAGCACGAGCGCGCACGGCGACGAAACCACAAGCAGCGTCATCGTGCGGTAAAAGGCGCTATTCGCCTCGACCGTGGATTTGAATGCCTCCAGGCCGAAGCCCAGCCACCACACGAAAAACATCGCGAACGACAGGCCGATGACGCCATAGGTGTAATAGGT
>JBGPDH010000023.1:0-22825 GCA_041482195.1 Verrucomicrobiia bacterium | reverse complement strand
GGCCTCGATGCGCGCCTCAATGAGCGGATGATCCGGCACGGCGAACGGCAGGCGCGTGATGATGACGTTGCTCAGCGCTTCGCCCGGCACATCCACGCCCTGCCAGAAACTGTCCGTGCCGAACAACACCGAGTCCACGTCCTCCTTGAATTTTTCCAGCATTGTTGAGCGCGGCGTGCCGGTGCCCTGCACGAAACACGCGACGCCGAGCTTGTCGAAGAACGGTTGCATCCGCTCGGCGATTTCCTGCATGAGCTTGTAATTGGTGAACAACACGAACGCCTTGCCGTGGGTTTGCTTGACGAAATGCGCAATCCAATGTTCAAGCGCGTCGGCATAGCCGGCCTCGCGCGGATCGGGCATTTTTTTGGCAACGAAAATCTTCATCTGCCGCTCGTAATCGAACGGAGTGCCGACCTGAAGTTGGGTGGCGGATTCGGCGCCGACGCGGCGGATAAAATACTGGAGACCCGGAGTGGAATTTTTGGTTTTGTTAGTAGTCAGTAGTTCGTAGTTAGTCGCCTTTAACTTTGGCTGTCTGGTTACTGACTGCGTAGCGAGCGTCGCGCTGGTCATGACGATGCTGGTGTCACTCTCAAACAGACGCCGGCGCAGGAATTCCGCCACGTCAACGGGCGCAGCGTTCAGGGTAAGGTTTTTGTGCGCCTTGCCACCGCGTTCCACCCAATAAACATGGTCACCAGCATTCTGCTCGAGAAACGCCTTCACCTCCACGCGCAATTCGTCCAGTCGCCGGTTGCATTCAATCAATTCCTGTCCGATGTCCTTGTCTTCGCTGGTCTTGATTAAATCGCTGACGGCTTCACGCAACCGTTGAATCGGCAACGTGACATTGTCCTTCACGAGTTCGGCCCGGCGAATGCGAAGTTCCGTCCATTTTCGACCGGTGGGGCGGGACTCGGTCGAGCCGAACCTGTTTTTACCTGCGGATTTTTGGATTTCTTCACAGGCGGTCTCAACATTTTCAAAAAATTTGTCGGCTTCGCCCAGAATGTCGGCCACCAGCTTCACCGCTCCACCTTGACGCAATGTGCCTAGCAGTCCCTTTTCCGTGCGCGGATTCCACAACCGGTTCAAAGCGTAGCGCACCTGACCGCTCGACACGCTCAGCCCGATGTGTTTGGACGCGACCGGTTCCATCTGGTGCGCCTCGTCGAAAATCACAAAGTCGTTCTTAAACAGGATGCCGCCGTCCATCTCTTCGTCCACGCCGCCCAGCAACGTGAAAAACAGTGTGTGATTCAACACCAGCACGTCTGACGAGAGGAATTTATTCCGGGCACGCTGGAAAAAACATACGCCATGGTCTTTGGCGAAATCGGACGGGAAGCCACACACCTTGGGCGAACACAGGCCGCGCTCGGAGCAGACCTGTGCCCAGACCTTCGGGTCCGGCTCGACCTCAAAATCCGACAGGCTGCCGTCCCGGGTTTCCTTCGACCACTCGTAGATGCGCTGGAGTTCCTCGGCCTCGGACGAGGTGAACAGGTTGCCGGACTGCTGCATGGCCTTTTGCAACCGGCGTGTGCAGAGATAGTTCGCCCGGCCTTTGAGCATGGAAAAGCTGAACTTCACGGGCAAAATTTGCGCCAGCATCGGCAGGTCCTTTTCGGTGAGCTGCTCCTGCAAATTGATGGTGTGCGTGGAAACGATGGCCTTTTTCTTTTCGGCGACGGCGAATAAAATGGCCGGAATCAAGTAGGCGAGCGATTTGCCGACCCCGGTACCGGCCTCGACGGCGAGATGTTCGCGGTTCTGCAACGCCCGCGCCACCGCCACGGCCATTTCCTGCTGTTGCGGGCGGAATTCAAAATTTTTGGCGCGCGACAGCAGGCCGGACGGGGAAAAAATTTCCTCAACCTGTCTGACCAGATCGATGGCCGCCCCGGCCGGTTGAGATTCAATGACGGAAATCATTTATCAAAGGGCCGGCTGCTGATAACGACCTTCAGCCCGGCCGTTTTACCGGGCGCGAGCGAGAGCTTATTCTGCTTCAAGTTGCCGGACTCCACGCAAACCATGGTTTTGTATTCCGCCGGATCGAAATCGTCCGGTAATTTCTGCGTGGTCCACGGATTCCAGACGACGGTGGAATGGGAGCTGAATTTTTCCACGCGGATGGTCCGTTTCAGGTTTTCGTCGCGAATTTCCACTGGACCGGTCGAGTTGGGATATACGCGGTTGGTTTCTTTCGTGATCTGCAACGTGGAACCGTTTTCCAGTCTGCGGACACCGGCCGCACCGGCAGCGAAGTCGTCAAACGGCAAGCCTTGCAGACCGGTAACGAAGACCTGCGCGATGTCGCCGACGTGAAAATAAGTATGCAAACAATTTTCGATTACCGGCGTTTCCACGCAGGAATCATTCGTGGTCATCAACTCCATGGTCAGCGTGTCCGCCACCGTCACGACGAATTCCGTTCGGAGACCTTTCCAGGTTTCGCGCCCGGGAATCTGCGGTAGCGCAAAGGTCAAAGTCACCGCCCCGGCCGGCACAGCGGAGGTTTTGACCAGCGGCCACTCGCTGACGCGCGCGAATCCATGGGAAGGTTCATGGTCGCGATTGCCGAACCACGGATAACAAACGGGCACCCCGCCGCGAATGGGCTGGCCCGGCGCGAAATGGCTCCGGGCACTCATGAAGAGCAACGGCGGTTCGCCGTTCTTTTGAAACCCGGTAATATGCGCGCCGTGAAGATAAATTTCCGCCGTGCTCCGGCCGGTGGCGACTTCAATTTTTGACAGACCCCCGTTGCCCCCGGCCAAGCTGATCCGTCCCGGAATTTCCAATTTTTGTAATGATTCGGAAAAAGTCGGTGTTGACATAAACGGCATCCTTTTAACACAAACCGTCGGGGTGCACAGTTTTTTGTGATCTGAAATGGATGCCATCAAATATGTCGCATCCAGGCGAACAAACCGATCCGCCGGGGCTATCAGCCGTTAAAAACCGCCAATTGCCTGTAGCCGTTCCGCGCTGCGGGATCAATTCGCGGAACCACCTGAAAATGGGCATTATCTCCACCAATTCACATCGGCGGCTACTTTTTTCACGAATCGCGATGCACGAAAAATCATTGAAATTCCCCGGGCGATCGTTGTAATGGTCAGCCAAGGCGTTTGCAAACCAATCTAAACTGACCAAGCTTATGAACGAAACCATCCCTCCGCCAGCCGGCAGCGCACCCCAACCCAAAAATTCCGGACTGGCCATCTCGAGCCTCGTGTTGGGGATAATCGGCCTGGTGCTGCTCCTGATCTGCATCGGGCCGCTGTTCGCCATTCCAGCCGTTATTTGCGGGCACATGGCATATTCGCGCATCAACCGTTCCGGCGGCGCACTGGCTGGCCAAGGCATGGCCTTGGCGGGGCTGATTACCGGTTACCTCAGCATCGGGCTTTCGGTGCTTCTGATACCCATGATGCTGGCCATTGCCATCCCCAACTTCGTCAAGGCTCGTGATACGGCTCAGGCAAACACGTGCATCAACCACCTTCGTCAAATTGACGGAGCCAAACAACAATGGGCTCTGGAAAAGGGCAAACAAGCCACCGATGTTCCCACGTGGGATGACCTGAAACCATACCTCGGCACAATTCCCCATTGTCCCGCTGGCGGCACTTACACGATTGGCATCGTCAGCAACGCGCCCACATGCTCGATTCCCGGCCATGCTTTGTCGAGCGATTGACGAACGTGCTCATTGCTCAGCCACTCGGGATGAGCAGAGAATCAAAAAAAAGAACGGGCGCGTCCTTCAATGGGACGCGCCCGATAGTAAGGCCGGTTATTCGCCGGCATGATTGATTTACGGCTTATTTATTTTCCGCCACCGTGCTGCCTGACCCGTTTGCGGGGGCAATCCGGTTGACCACGTTCACACCGTTGACGTTGTCGTAGCTGAACGTGAGGCTTTCACCGGGCCGCAGATTGGTCAACTTGCCGTTGGTCTTGCCGTTAATCACCACGGCGCAATCATCGCCCACGTTGAATTTCTTCGAGGTGAACATGGCCTTGGCCGTTATGGTCTTTTGGTCCAGGTCAATCGCCGTCAGATCCCCCGTGAACGTTTGGCTGGTTTGTGCGATTTGCCGCGCCGTGGCTTTACCGTTCGGGACTTCATAGGTGATCAACACGCGATTGCCGGGTTGAATATCGGCAATCGTGCCGGACCTGTCACTGCGGAGGGTGACTTCACAATCAGTCGGCAGTTGGAACTTCTTGTCCATCACTCCCTGGTCCAGCGTCAACGTCTGCGTTGCCGGGTCGATGGATTTGACCATGCCCTCATCCCGCATCGGTTGTTGCGTCACTCGGTCCGCCACCAGTACGCCATGCGCATCCTGGTAACCAACGGTGACCTTCTGGCCGGGTCGCAAATCGCCGGCCGTTCCGCTGTCTTGGCCGACCATGGCATAGGTACAGGTGTCACCCAGGTTGAACTTTTTGTCGCTGAACGGGAAACTTTTCACCTCCAGCGTGTGTTCCTTCGGGTCAACCGAAACGATCATACCCGTGTAGGTTTTGTCCGGTTTCGCAGCCGCATTTGCCGAAGCGTCGTCCGCCAATACGCGGTACCCCGCCGTCGCCGTCACGGCCGACAAACAAACAGCTGCCCATGTACGCAATACTTTATTTTTCATACATAGTATTAGATAATTGAAACTTCGCCGCGTTCAACCGGCAAACGTGGATTTTACGGGCCAATTTCCGCCTGAAAGCGGGAAAAATGCATGGCGCGGCCTTATCTTTACCTTGTCGGCGGTGGCCCCTTTCAGCTACTAGAGAACAAACCTGCTAACCCTATGAAAATCCCTGCCCTCGTTGCTGCGATTGTCACCTCCTTTGCAATTCAACATGCCGCCGCTGACAGCCCGTTGTTTCCCCGGGCGGATCTCATGCCGATTGGCGTTTATTATTACCCGGAAGCATGGCCGTCGAACGAATGGGCGCGCGACATCGCCAATATCAAAAAAATGCATTTGGAATTTGTCCACCTGGGTGAGTTTGCCTGGGCGTTCATGGAACCGGAGGAAGGCAAGTTCGATTTCTCCTGGCTGGACCGCACCATCGAACTTTGCGCCCGGCAAGGCTTGAAAGTGGTTCTTTGCACTCCGAGTCCCGCGCCGCCGGTGTGGCTTTCCGAGGCACATCCGGAAATACTCATGGTGAACGCCGAAGGGCGGACGATGTTGCATGGCACCCGGCAACAGGCGAGTTGGAGTTCGGATGTCTATCGCGAATATGTCGGTAAAATTGTGGAGGAACTCGGTAAGCGTTATGGCAACGACCCCCGCGTCTGGGGCTGGCAGCTTGACAACGAGTTGAGTCATTACGGCCATGAGCCGTCATACGAGGAGGCCAGCCAGAAAAAATTCCGGGCCTGGCTCAAAAACAAATACGGCACGATTGACAACTTAAACGAGGCGTGGGGCACGGCTTTTTGGTCGCAGGTCTATCAGAACTTCGACCAGATTCGCATTCCGAACCGTCAGGAGCTCGTCGCCCAGGTCAACGAACACGCGGAACTGGATGCGCAACGCTGGTTCGCGGATGAAGCGGCCGATTATCTCCGTTTTCAGGCCAACCTGCTGCGGAAGTATTGCGGCCACCGCCAATGGATCACGAGCAACTTCATGCACATGTTCGCCGCGGTCAATCCGGCGCTCAATGGCGACGATTTCGAAATCATCACCTGGACCCATTACCCGGCGCACGGCAATCTGAACGAAGGCCCGCTCGGCTTCCGTCTCGGCGGCGCGGCGGCGATGTCGTTCTCTCACGACTTTCATCGCAGCATCAACGGCTTTGAGGGGTTGATGGAATTACAGCCCGGCCAGGTGAATTGGGGGGATGTGAATCCGCAACCGTATCCGGGCGCTGTTCACCTGTGGATCATGCGCGCGTTCGCCGCTGACGCCAAAATCGTCTGCACCTATCGCTATCGCGAACCGCTCTCCGGTCCCGAGCAATATCATTACGGACTGGTCGGCACGGACGGCGTCACGCCCACGACCGGCGGCGAGCAGTATTCGCAGGCCGCGCAAGAGATGGCGTTGCTGCGGAAAAATTTCAACCCCGACGCGAAGGAACCAGCTGTTTACGCTGCGCGCCGTACTGCCTTGCTCTACAACGTGGAGAGCCGCTGGAACATTGACGACCACAAGCAAACCGTGCGCTGGGACACAATGGAACACATTCTCAAACAATATCGGGCCTTGAAACGCCTCGGCTGCCCGGTGGATGTCATCACGGAAGACAAGGATTTCAATCAATATCCGTTCCTGGTCGTGCCGGCCTGCCAGTTGGTGGACGGGAAACTGGTACAACGCTGGAAGGATTATGTGGAGCAAGGCGGGCATCTGATTCTTACCTGCCGCACCGGGCAGAAGGACCGCTACGGACACCTTTGGGAAGGACCGTGGGCGGCGCCTATTCTTGATCTCATCGGCGCGAAGATAAAATTCTACGATACCTTGCCCGAACCGTATGTTGGCAAGGTGAAGGCCGGCAAACAAACCTTTGACTGGGCAACCTGGGCCGAAGTGCTCGAACCACAACCGGGCACCACCGCATTGGCCCATTTTGCCGACCAATATTACGCCGGTGGCGTGGCAGCGGTGACACGTCATCTGGGCAAGGGTACCGTAACGTATATCGGCGTGGACTCGCGAAGCGGCGAACTCGAAGCCCAACTCATCCGCGGTGTTTTTCAGCGGGCGGAGGTGCCGGTGGAAAATTTCGACAACGGTTTTCTGGTGGATTGGCGCGACGGTTTCTGGGTGGCCACCAACTTCACCGAAAAGAACCAGCACGCGCCCATTCCGGGGAAGGCAAAGATTTTAATCGGCTCCGTCGATGTGCCAATCGCCGGGGTGGCCGTCTGGCAGGAGTAGCCCGCGGTTCTACGATCCAAACAAGTCCATCTGTGGCGGCGGAGCGAGCTGCTTGAGTTTGTCCCGGTCTTGTTGTCGGCGCGCCGGCCGCACGTTACCTTCGGGCGTCAGCTCGGATTCTTCCAGATTCGCCAGGATCTGTCTCGCCCGCTCCAAGACCTCCTTCGGCACACCGGCCAGCCGCGCCACCTGGATACCGTAGCTTTTGTCCGTGCCACCCTCGACAATTTTCCTGAGAAACACAATCTGGTCACGCCATTCGCGCACGGCCACGTTGAAGTTTTTCAGGCGCGGCAGGCGTTGCGCCAGTTCCGTCAATTCGTGGTAATGCGTGGCGAAAAGCGTTTTCGCGCCGGCCCGGTTGTGCAGGTATTCAACAATGCTCCAGGCCAGACTCAGGCCATCGAACGTGCTCGTCCCGCGCCCGATTTCATCCAGCACCACCAGGCTGCGTGAGGTGGCATTGTTGAGAATGTTCGCTGTCTCGGTCATCTCGACCATGAAGGTGGATTGTCCGCGGGTGAGATCGTCACTGGCACCGATGCGGGTGAAAATGCGGTCCACCAGGTCCACCCGCGCCTTCACCGCCGGCACGAATGAGCCGGTATGCGCCAGCAACACAATGAGCGCCACCTGCCGGATGTACGTACTTTTGCCGGCCATGTTCGGCCCGGTGATGAGCGCGATTTGCGCAAACAAATTATTTTCTCCCTCGCCCTGCCTGGCGGGGAAAGGGTCGCCGGAGGCCGGATGAGGGTTTTGGATTTGCGCCAACTCACCCCGCCCCTCTCCCCCGCTTTGCGGCTGAGCGGGAGAAGTAAAGTTCGTCACGCTGACAAGCTTCGTGTCGTTCGGCACGAAGCGTTCGTCCTGCAAACTCTGTTCCAGCACCGGATGCCGGCCGTCGTGGATTTGAATGACCCCTCTATCGGTAACCATCGGCGGACAATAGTTGTGGAGGCGGGCGGTTTCGGCGAAGGACCCCAGTACGTCGAGCTGGGCCAGCGCGGCCGCCGTTTGCTGGATTTTCGCCAGTTGACCCAGCACAGTTTCACGGACTCGCTGAAAAATCTCGTATTCCAGCTTCACACTGCGTTCCTCGGCACCGAGGATCTTACCTTCCATCTCCTTTAACTCCGGGGTGATGTAGCGCTCCCCGTTGGCAATGGTCTGCTTGCGAATGTAATGCGGCGGCACCTTGTCGAGGTTCGCCTTCGTGACTTCGATGTAATAGCCAAAAACGGAATTGAAACGGACCTTGAGCGACGGAATGCCGGTTCGCACGATCTCATCGGCCTGCAATTTCGCAATCCAATCCTTGCCGCCACGGGTGGCGTTGCGCAGTTCGTCGAGGGGTGGATCGAAACCGTCACGAATCATACCGCCTTCCTTCAAGGCCAGCGGCGGATCGTCCACGATGGACCGGGAAATCAAATCGATCAGGTCGGGTGATTCAGCGAGCCGGGATTCGAGATCGTTCAGTAGCGCAGCCGTCCCGGCTGCATCTCCGTTTTCATCCGGCTGCTGGAGGATTTCAGGTTGCCGGCGGGACGCCTGCGCTACGTTCTGCACAATTCCCTTTATCGTCGGGATTTGTTCCAGCGCCAGACGCAGGGCCACGAGGTCGCGTGCATTACCGCTGCCTGAACTCACCCGCCCGATGGTTCGTTCCAAATCACGCACCTGGGCCAGCTGTGTGCGGAACTGGTCCAGACCGGCGGAATTATCCATGAACCTCTGCACCGCTTCCTGCCGGCGGCGAATCGGGTCGACGGCGGCGAGCGGTTGCGAGAGCCAATCGCGCAAGCGACGGGCGCCCATCGGCGTGACGGTGCGATTGACCGCGCCATAAAGCGAGGCATTGCGCGGGGCATCATGATGCAGCGGCTCCAGAATTTCGAGATGTCGCAGGGTCGTATAATCCAGCGCCAGATAATCCTGACGCTGATAGAACGACAGGCGCGTGAGCTGCCTCACGTCCCGGCGTAAATGTTGCGTGAGATAATGGAGCGCCCCGCCCGCCGCGCCGATGGCGGCGTTGCGGTCTTTCAATCCAAAACCATCCAGCGACGCGACTTTGAAATGATCGCGCACGGTGTAAAGCGCGGTTTCCGGCGCAAAGGTCCAATCATCATAACCGTTCAGAATTTTGAATGCGCCCTGCAACAAATCGCGCAGCGCCACCGCTTCAGCCGGATAAATGATTTCGGCCGGGCGCAGCCGTTCGAGTTCCGTGAGCAACGCGACGTCATTTTCCAGCTCCGTCGTCAGAAAATCGCCGGTGGTCAAATCCACCAGCGCCAGACCAAACGTCCTGCCACTCGGTTTGATGGCGGCGAGGAAGTTGTTCCGCTCGGCCACGAGCATTCGTTCGTCAAAATGCGTGCCGGGCGAGAGGATTTGGGTGATTTCACGTTTGACGAGTTTGCCGGGCCGCGCGTCTTCCAGCTGGTCACAAATGGCGACTTTCCGGCCGGCCTTCAGCAACCGGCCGATGTAGGCATTGGCCGCATGATGCGGCAGGCCGCACATGGGAATACCATTGCGTGCCGTGAGCGCGAGATTAAGAATCTGGGCGCCGGTTTGGGCGTCCTCAAAAAACATCTCGTAAAAATCCCCCAGCCGGAACAGCAACAATGCGTCCCGGGGCAATTCGGCCTTGATGCGGCGATATTGCGCCATCATCGGTGTGAGTTCGGCTTCGGCGGCCATCGGCAGGAAAAGTAAACACGAACTGTGAAGGCGTCGAAGAATTTCTACCGACGCGTAATCCGAACAGTTACACGGCCCAAACCGCGAAAGAACCGGATCCAAAAAACTTTCTTGGAAAATCGGGCGGATGCGACAATACTTGGCTATACTTTGCCAAAATGCGTCAGGCGGCGAGCCTGGGCGGGCAATAATCTTGTTGATATGACCTCAAATCGCACCAAAGGTCCCTTGTTTTTGATTATTTTGTCAGTTTTCATGTTTGGGTTCGGCTGTGCTGCTCTTGCCGCTGACAATCCCTCCGGTTCGGATTCCATGGCACAACTGAAACCGGCCACCGCAGTCAGCGCCGCCCCGGTCATCAATTCCGGCGACAACGCCTGGGTGCTGGCCAGTGCCGCGCTGGTGTTGATGATGACGGCACCCGGGTTGATTCTCTTTTACGGTGGCCTGGTGCGCACCAAGAACGTGCTCTCCACCATGATGCATGGCCTGATTCTGATGGCGGTGATTTCCACCATCTGGATGGTTTTCGGTTACAGCCTGGCGTTCAGTGAGGGTAACGCGTTTTTCGGCAACCCGTTTACCCATCTTTTTCTGATAGGCGTCGGCGGCGCGCCCAATCCGGATTACGCAGCCACGGTCCCGGCGGAATCTTTCATGCTGTTTCAAATGATGTTTGCCATCATCACGCCGGCGCTCATCAGCGGCGCGGTCGCTGAGCGCGTCAAATTCAAGGCATATCTCCTGTTCATGGTGCTATGGACCATGGTCGTTTATCTGCCGCTCTGCCACATGATGTGGGGCAAAGGCGGATTGTTTAACTGGGCCGGTGGGGGCAGAATTCCCGTGCTCGATTTTGCGGGCGGGACCGTAGTGCACATCAGTTCGGGCGTCTCGGCGCTGGTCTTTGCGCTGGTACTTGGCAAACGCGACGGTTTCCCGCGCGAACCGATCATGCCGCACAATGTTGTGCTCTCGTTGATCGGCGCGGGATTGTTGTGGGTTGGCTGGTTCGGGTTTAATGCGGGTAGTGCATTGAACGCGGGGGCGCTCGCCACCAGCGCGTTTGCCGCCACCCATTTCTCGGCGGCGGCGGCGGCCTTGAGCTGGACCGGCACGGAATGGTACCTGAAAGGCAAACCCAGCGTACTCGGTGCAGTGTCGGGCATGGTCGCAGGCCTGGCCACCATCACGCCCGCTTCAGGATTTGTCAGCATACCGGCGGCGTTCTGCATCGGCCTGGCCGCAGGTGTTGCCTGCTATCTGGCGGTGACGAAGCTCAAATCGACTTTTGGCTACGACGATTCGCTCGACGTCTTCGGTGTTCACGGTGTCGGCAGCATGACGGGCATGTTCATGCTCGGCTTTCTGGCCAACGCGGCCGTGAATCCGCTGATTGCCACCACCTATTCCCGAAACGGCGAGGTGGTTTCGCTGGCCGGCGGCATACATCAGGTCTGGAATCAACTGGCCGGAGTGGCCGCCACGGTGGCGCTCGCGGGCGTCGCCACGTTTATCATTTTAAAACTGGTGGATAAGATCGTCGGTTTACGCGTGGATCAGGAGGACGAAAGCCTCGGCCTGGATCTTTCCCAACACGGCGAACGCGCCTACAACGAATAAAAGGGTAATTTATGAAAAAAATCGAAGCGATTATCAAACCGTTCAAGTTGAATGACGTCAAAGAAGCGCTCAATGAGATCGGCATCCACGGCATGACCGTAACCGAAGTCAAAGGTTTTGGACGACAGAAAGGCCACACGGAAATCTACCGTGGCAGCGAGTACACTGTCGATTTTCTGCCCAAGGTCAAAATTGAAACTGTCCTGCCGGATGCACAGGTGGAAGCTGCCATTGAAGCCATTCTCAGTGCGGCCAAAACCGGAAAGATCGGCGACGGCAAAGTGTTCGTTTCCACCGTTGACGACGCCCGACGCATCCGTACCAGTGAACGCGGTGACAGCGCGGTGTGAGCCCCTCGCGGGAAACCTGAACCGACAGACTCCTGACATCCGGGTTGACTACCTGATAGGCAGGAAGGGCAGGCTGAAATCCGTTGCCCTGCGGTTTCGCCAAACTATCGCTCCCAATTCTGCTTTGACACCCGGAGCGAATCGGATAGAAAGGCGGGGTTATGAACGCAAAACGAGCCGATCGGCAATGAGCGTTTTATTGGAGGCCGAAATGACTGACACCATTTCCTTCAAACTCAACGGCAAACCCACGCGTCTGAACGTGGACGGCAACCGCCTGTTGCTCTGGGTGTTGCGCACTGACCTGGGCCTGACGGGGCCCAAATTCGGGTGCGGCCAGGGACATTGTGGTTGTTGCACGGTGCTGGTGAACAACGTGGCATGGCGCTCCTGCCTGATGGCCGTCAGTTCGGTCAAGGACAAGGAAGTCGTCACCATCGAAGGCCTGGAACAGAACGGAAATTTGCATCCGGTGCAAAAAGCCTTCATGGCGCACGACGCCCTGCAATGTGGATTTTGCATCCCGGGACAGGTGATGAATGCGGTCAGCCTGCTTAATAAAAATCCGCATCCAACCCGGGAACAAATCGTGCAAGGCATGAACAACAACTTCTGCCGTTGCGGTGCGCACACCCGCATCATTGACGCCGTTCAAGCCGCCGCCGCGGAAATGAAGGGAGGGCCGGCCACATGAATACGAATGATTATCTGGCGCTGAATTTCAAGGACATCAAGGATTACTCGGACCTCTATCCGCAAAGCCGGCGGGATTTCCTCAAGCGTCTGGGCGGAGGCATCATTGTTTGCGTGGTGATGCGCGGGGTTGTGGCCGCGCAGGCCCAGGAAACGCGGCGGTTCCGGGGTTTTGGCCGCGGGTTGCCTTCCGATTTCAACGCGTTCCTGCGAATCAGCGAGGATGGTCGCGTGACTGGTTACACCGGCAAAATTGAAATGGGACAGGGACCCATCACTTCGTTGCCGCAAATGCTGGCTGAGGAATTGAACACGCCACTGGAAACCGTGGACATCGTGATGGGCGACACCGATTTGTGTCCCTGGGACATGGGGACATTTGGTTCGATGACGACGCGCATGTTTGGACCGGCGCTGCAAGCCGCCGCGGCCGAGGCCAAAGCGGTGCTGCTGGAACTCGCGGCGGAATCGCTCAAGGTCCCGCCAGCGCGACTGGTGGCCAAAGACGGCGCCATCTTTGACAAGGACAACCCGGATCACCGGGTGAGCTACGGCCAATTGACCCGGGGCAAAAAAATCGAGCGGCATATCGAAGGCAAACCGACGTTGAAGGATCCTTCTCAATTTACGACCGTCGGCAAACCGGAATTGCACCGGGACGGCCGGGCAAAAGTCACGGGCACGGCTCATTACGCGGGTGATATTCGTTTGCCGGGCATGCTCTACGCAAAGATTCTGCGCCCGCCGGCCCATGACGCCAAATTGAAAAGCGTCGACACCGGGCCCGCCAAAAAAGTTCCGGGGGTCCAGGTCGTGCAAACGGATAGTTTGATCGCTGTGCTCCACGAATTTCCCGATGTCGCGGAGGAAGCCCTGACAAAGATCAAGGTTGAATTCGACGTGCCCGAAGCCAAGGTGGATGACAAAACCATCTTTGATTATCTGCTAAGCGTCGCGCCGCCGGCCAATGTTCTGGCGTCGGATGGCGATCTGGAGGCCGGCCGGAAACTGGCCGTCAAAACGATTGAAACCACCTATCTGGATCCTTACGTCGCGCATGCCGCCATGGAAACTCACACGGCTCTGGCCCAAATCGAAGACGGGAAGGCCACGGTTTGGGCTTCGACACAAAATCCGTTTGGCGCCCAGGGCGAAATTGCCCGGGCACTCGGATTCCCGGCCGAGAAAGTCCGGGTCATCACACCCTTTGTCGGTGGCGGGTTCGGGGGCAAGACCTACAACCAGCAGGCGGTGGAAGCCGCGCAACTGGCGAAAATCGTCGGCAGACCCGTGCAAGTGATGTGGAGCCGGGAAGAAGAATTCTTTTACGACACCTTTCAACCGGCCGCGATCGTCAAAATCAGTTCCGGCGTGGATGCGTCCGGCAAGATGGCGTTCTGGGATTACGATGTCTATTACGCCGGGGATCGCGGCTCCCAACAGTTTTACACTGTTCCAAACCACCGCACCTCCATCCACGGTCGTGGCTGGCAGGGACCGGAGCATCCGTTTCACACTGGCGCCTGGCGCGCCCCGGGCAACAATACCAATACCTTTGCCCGGGAATCACAAATGGACCAAATGGCTGCCGCAGCCGGGATCGATCCGGTGGCATTCCGCCTGAACAATCTGAATGACGACCGGATGATTCGCGTGCTTAAAACCGCCGCCGAAACCTTCGGCTGGTCGCCGGCGAAGGCGCCAAGCAGACGTGGTTATGGCGTCGCGTGCGGTATTGATGCCGGCACGTATGTGGCTGCCATCGCAGAAGTTGCCGTGGACGCCAGGACCGGTGCGGTCCAGGTGAAACGTGTCGCTTGCGCTCAGAACATGGGCTTGGTCATCAATCCCGAAGGTGCGAAGATCCAGATGGAAGGTTGCATCACCATGGGTATGGGTTATGCCTTGACGGAGGAAGTTCACTTCAAAGGTCGGAAAGTCCTGGACACGAACTTTGACACTTACGAAATCCCCCGTTATACGTGGGTTCCCAAAATGGATACCGTGATCCTCGACGCCCGGAACCACCCGCCGCAAGGTGGCGGCGAGCCGGCGATCGTGCTTATGGGCGCAGTGATCGCCAACGCCATCCACGACGCGACCGGTGTGCGGTTGTGTCAATTGCCGATGACACCAGAACGGGTGAAGGCAGCGCTCCAGAAAGTCTGACAAAACCGCGTTCCTATTCCGGCAGTTCTCCCGCCTGTTCCAAACGGGAAATTTCTTCCGTGTAACCAGTGCGGAAGTCCGGATATTTGAACTGGTAGCCTAATTCCGTTTTCAACTTCCGATTCGAGACCCGTTTGTTCGTGACCCCACGTTTCCGTTTTTCCTCGTAATTTTCCGGCGCAGTCGGTGGCAACTCCTTACCGAGTTCCTTGGCGAGCCATAGGAAAAAATCCATCTGACTCACGGGCTCCTCGTCGACGGCGTTGTAAATCTCTCCCGGCCGGCCGTTCTTCAGCGTCGCGATGATGCAGCCGACTACGTCGTCACGATGAATCATGTTCAGGAAGCGCGAACCATCTCCCTCAATGCGGACTTCGTTTCTCAGAAATTGTTTGAACCCATGGCCGCGATCCGGTCCGTAAATACCGGCCACGCGCAAAATCACCGCCGGGACCTTGCGGTCGGCCACCGTGGTCAACAACAGTTTTTCTGTCGCCACGAGAACTTTTGCCGTCTCCACCCCCGGTTCCGTCGGACTGGTTTCCTTGACCCAGGAACCATCGGTCTGGCCATAAACGCTCGTGCTGCTGGTGTATACAAACTTTTGCGGCGATTTGGCGGAAAGCCAGTCCAGCAAATGGCGTGTACCCTGCAGATAAATCCGGTGGTAATCCTTCGCGCCGCCACCACGGGAAGCGACACTATTGACGACCCAGTCAAATCCGTCCGGCAACCTGGCCAGTTCGTCCGGCCGGGTGATATCGGCAATCAACGGCCGGATGCCAGCGGCTTCCAACTCGCCTTGCGTTGCGGGATTCCGGCGCAGGCCAAAAACCTCATGGCCGAGGCCGATGAGTTCCTTTGCCAGCGGCAAACCGATATAACCGCAGCCGACAATCAAACATTTCATTTAGATTTACGATACGCGATTTACGATTTTCGTACCGCTCAAAATTATCCCGACCCTGTAAATCATCAATCGTAAATGCCCTCAGTCCATCACGGCGGCAAAGCGCAGGCCGCGCGTGCTGACCCGGAGTTGCGTGAAATCGAACTCCTCCATCACGGCCTCGTAAATGACGACGCCGGTGAGAATCACATCCGCCCGCAACTTCGGCAGGCCGGGGATTTCCTTGCGTCGGGTCACCGGCAGACTCCAAAGATGTTTGCGATGGGCCGCGACCTGATCCCGGCTCAAAACCGTGCTTTCGATGCGCTCGCGGTCGAAGCGGTCCAGTTTGTTCTCCATCCGCGCCAGAATGCTCGTCGTTCCGCCCGTCCCCACCAGCTGAATCCCGCCGGTTTTGGAACCTCGTTCCGTTTCGCGTTGCAGCGCCGGTTCCAGCTTCGGGCGGACCTCGCTCCGCAGAAAATTTCTAATCCAATCCTGGCAGGCGTTGAATTCCTCGCGACCGGGCGGGTCGCTGTGGGGAAATTTTTCGAGCAACCGCACCGTGCCGATCGGAAAACTTTGGGCGAAGTGCTGGTGCCGGCCATGACCCAGAATGAATTCCGTGCTCCCGCCGCCGACATCCAGCAGCAACAGGTGCTGTTTCGCCAATTTGAGATCGGTACAGACACCTTGAAACACCAATTCCGCCTCCCGTTCACCGGAGAGGATTTCCACCTTGAGATCCGAGGCACGCTGGATGGCGGTGGTGAGGTCACCGGGATTGACTGCGTCACGCGCGGCGCTGGTCGCGATGACGCGCAGGGAGCCGGTGTTTTTTTCGCGGGCGATCTCGGCAAACTCCCAGACCACCGCAGCGGTGTGGGAGACCGCTTCCGGCTGCAACTGATGGGTGGCGTAAAATCCCTTGCCCAGGCGCGTTTGCCGGCTCTCCTCGTGCACCGGCCTTACTTCGCGCCCCGACACATCGGCCACCAACAATTTAATGGAGTTGGTGCCGACATCGATGACGGCGCGCCGTACCGCTTTCATGAGGCGACAAAGCTACGAGGCAACCTCCTCCCAACCCAAGTGAAAAAATGTTACATTTGGCGGGGTTGCGCCCGACCCGCAGACGGGTATTCTGAGCCCATGAATCTCTATCTCCTGCGCCACGGCATTGCGGCGGAACCGGGTGCGCCCGGGTTCAAAACCGACGCCGACCGGCCGCTCATTTCCAAAGGCAGACGCCAACTCGGGCAAATTGCCGCCGCCATGCAGCGCCTGGATCTGGATTTCGACCTGGTCTTTTCCAGCCCTTTCTTGCGCGCCCGGCAAACCGCCGAAATCGTCGCCCGAGTATTGGAATTGAAAAAACGCCTCGCCTTTCCGGATGCGCTGACCCCGGACGGCGATCCGAAGGTATTGATCCGACAACTGAATGAATTAAAACCCGCGCCGAAAAACGTCCTGCTGGTTGGTCATGAACCTTATTTGAGCCGGCTGGTAGCGTTGCTGATTTCGGGCGGGGAAACGGCGGGCATCGAATTGAAGAAAGGCGGCTTGTGCAAACTGGAAACCGCGTCTTTGCGTCTGGGCCGGTGCGCGACGCTGACCTGGTTGCTCACCCCCAAACAAATGAAATGGATGGAGTGAGCCGATTCAACCGACTCGGAACGAAATCTTCTGGATGACATTTCTGCCGAAACAATGCTGCAGGCGGTCGAGAATTTCCTTGCGACGATAACGGACGATTTCGGAGAGCCATACACTGCTGTCCACGTTGACGAACAACGTGCCCTTCCGCAATCCGGCCGGTTGCGCATGCGCGACGATGTTGGGATCCACCAGCGAATTCCAGGCCTTGACCAGCTCGGCCTCGGCACGGCGGTCATCCATGTGCAAATCCGAAAGGACCCGGGGCAGGATGTCACCGGCAGCGCGGGCACGCACCATCCGCGCCGTCTCCAGTGGCGATAAATCCACGCCGCGCCACTGCGCGAGCACCCGTTGCCGGGCGAAAATTTTTTTTGAGGGCGGCATCCGGCGGAAATTTTCAACCGAATGAACAAGAAAAGCAAGCAAGTCGGAGGGTAACCTTCGTGGCGCCCAGGCAATCGTAACGGCGTCTCGGTAGAGCGCCACAAATTAAAGAGAAAGAGTGCGGCTTTTTGCTGAAAGCTGCTACGCCACTTACCCGATACTTCAAATTATTTTCCGCTTGCCAAAAGTTGCTTTGTAATGCAAAGTAAAACCATGGAATCGAATTGGGCTGCTGAGAATTTACAAACCATTCGTACCTTGATGGAGCGCTCTGCGCTCTACCGTCATGCCCTGGCGCCGATCATGCTTTTAGCCGGAGTCATTGGCGCCCTGACGACGGTGACAGGGCTGACGCTTGATCTGAATTTGCCGCGATCGTTTGGCGCGCTCTGGCTGGGGGCGGCGGCAGTCGTTATCACCGGCGCATTTTTCATTGTCCGTCGGCAGGCGCTGAAGCATAGCGAGCCATTCTGGTCGCCTCCGACCCGTCGGGTGGCCCAGGCTTTGGCACCGCCCCTGACCGGCGGCATGGTTCTGGGAGTTGCTTTTACCCTGTTTCCGACCGCCGGGGTGGTTGATTTCACTCTGTTGCTGCCGTTTTTATGGGCGCTGTTTTACGGCTGTGCGCTGCACGCCGCCGGGTCTTTCATGCCACGAGGCGTGAAATGGTTCGGCTGGGTTTACGTCGGACTGGCCTCCGGATTTCTCTTGTTTCTGGCGGTTTTTCAACCGGACGTGGAAATCAACGCACACTGGCTGATGGGCTTTTTCTTTGGTGCGCTGCATCTGGCCTATGGAGCATATCTTTATCTGACGGAGAAAGGAAAGAATGCGGCGTGAATCCGGAGCCCTTTTTACAGCTCGACCGGGTGATTCACGAGAAAGGCCGGCTGGCCATCATGTCCATGCTGGCGGCCTCCCCGGAATTGTCGTTCACCGAATTGCGCGACGCGCTGACCATGACCGATGGCAATCTCACCACGCACATCCGGGCATTGCAGGAAGCGGGTTATCTGGCGGTGGCCAAATCGTTTCAAAACCGCCGCCCGCTCACCACCTGCTCACTCACGACGGCCGGCCGCCGGGCCTTTACCGAATATATCAATCTGCTGGAAAAAATCGTCCAGCAAAACCGGCCCAAATGAACTTTCTTTGAACAAATTCAAACCGTCTTGGTCTTTTACTTTGTATCACAAAGTTAATTCATTGGCCCTTGATTATTCATATGAAAGAGATCATCAACGACAGCCTGCGTTACTGGGAACCGCGCCGCATCGCCTTCAATGCCGTCCTTGCCTTTGTCGTTGCCGGCACCATTTTTTATTACCAGCCGCCCCTGGCCGCGTTGGGTTGGCAACCCCTGATCGGCCTGCTGTTCGCTGCGGTATTGGCGAACATTCTGTACTGCGCCGCTTACGTATTCGATCTCCTGGTTCAACAATCCGATTATCAGGCGGCCTGGCGGCGGTACCGGTGGCTGCTGTGGGTAGCCGGGACAGCACTGGCGGCCGGAATTTTCCTGTTCCATGAGTAAACCACGCTTGAGCCGTCATCGGAATCGAAGAGAGGAGTAAAAATGAAAATAATTCGAGCTGACCATCTGGGCATGTGTTTTGGGGTCAAGGATGCCATTACCCTGGCACTGGAAACCGCGAAGCAGGAGCCGCTGACCATTTTGGGTGATCTGGTTCACAATGAAACCGTGTTGTCGGAATTGCGCGCCCGGGGGATCCAGGTGGCACAGCAACCGGCCGACGCGGCCACACGCACCGTTATGGTCACGGCCCACGGCGCCTCCGAACGCCGGCTGAGAGAAACCCGGGGCCGCGGCTTAAACGTGTTGGAGGCCACGTGCCCGCTGGTTCAGGTCGCCCACCACAGTCTGGCCCGGCTGGTGCAGGCGGGATTTTATCCGGTTCTCATCGGCCAACGTGACCACGTGGAAGTGCGCGGCATGACGGAAGACCTCGCCGAATATAGCGTGGTGCTTGGTGAAGACGACCTGACGAAACTGCGTGAACGTCCGCGCTTCGGCATCATTGCTCAGACGACCCAGCCGATCGATAAAGTCCGGCGACTCGTCCAGTTGCTTCGCGAACGAAATCCGCGGTCGGAAGTGCGTTTCATCGATACGGTCTGCCAACCGACGAAACAGCGGCAGAACGCCGCCATCGAACTCGCCCAGAAATGCAGTGTGGTGGTCATCATTGGGGGCGCCCACAGCAACAACACCCGCGAGCTCGTGAACACCTGCCGCCGCCATTGTTCCCGCGTGCATCACGTTCAAACCGCCGCTGATTTATCCGGAGATTGGTTTCGCGCGGAGGACATCGTCGGCATTACCGCGGGCACTTCAACTCCGGATTCGGTCATCACCGGAGTCGAACAGGCGATCCTTGACCTGGCTCGCCGGCACGCGGGGACGTCTGGAAAGGTGATTTGCCGCTCCACGTTAAAATGAGGAAAAACAATGAAGACACCATGGTTCAAACGCCGGGGTTGGTTTTACATTCCCATTTCATGGCCGGGGATGGTCATTACTCTCGCTGCGTTGGCATTTTGCACCCAGGTCTTTTTGGCCATTGACCGAAATTCCCATTCGGTCAGCGACACGCTTTACGGTGTGTTCCCGTTTTTTTCCTGTGCTTTCCTGTTGTTCGATTGGATTGCCGGTCGCACTGCCAAGCCGTATGACCCGGAATAAATATGAGCCTGGTTTCCGAATTGATTGAAACTGTGCCTGAGGATCCATTCTATGCACCGCGTAAGCCACTCTGGTTGCCCCGCGAAATGTCGAACGCACCGGCTTTGCCACCGCCACAATCGCACCGCCGACCTGAACCCCGAACGGCACTGTTGATCAATCCGTTTTACGCCAAGTCACCGCACGGCAGTTTCGGCAAGCACGTCCTGACGCCAACCCTGGCTCTGACTTCGCTTGCGGGCGCGACGCCGGCACATTGGCAGGTCCGCTATTGGGACGAAAATCTGTTGCAAGGTCCGCCGCCCACGAAACCCTTGCCGGAAGTGGTGGGTATCACGGTACATTTGACCTTCGCCAAACGCGCCTACGAACTGGCCGCGTGGTATCGAGCTCAAGGCAGCAAGATTGTACTTGGCGGGTTGCATACGCAATCGTGTCCGGACGAAGTGGCGCCGCACGCGGATGCGCTGGCCATTGGCGACGGTGTGCAACTCTGGCCGGAAATTCTGCGCGATGCGGAGCAAGGCCGGTTGAAGCGATGTTACGCGGCCACGTATGAACGGCCTTACGCACTCGATCCGCCGCCCCGACGGGATTTATTGCCGCGAAAGAGTTTTTTGACCACCACCAGTCTCATCGCCACACGGGGTTGTCATAATCGTTGTGGCTTTTGCTATCTCTCCACCGACGGCCTGCGAATTCCCTATCGGGTACGCGAGCCGGAGGACATCCGCCGGCAATTTGAAGCCGACGGCCAGCCGTATGCCGTGTTCATTGACAATAATCTCGGTTCCCGACGCGATTATCTGCGCACGCTGTGCCGCGCGCTTCGGCCCGTCAAAAAAATCTGGAGCGCCGCGGTGACGCTGGACATAACGGATGAGCCGTCGCTGGTGCGGGAAATGGCCCTGGCCGGCTGCACCGGCGTGTTCATCGGTTTCGAGTCGCTCACGGATCAAAATCTGGTGGACGCTCGCAAACGCACTCCGCATGCGGAAGAGTACGCCCGGCGCGTGCGCATTTTCCATGAACAGGGCATCCAGGTGAACGGCAGTTTTGTGGTTGGTTTCGATGGCGATCGGAAAGACACGTTTACAACGCTGGTTCAATGGATTGAGCGGAACCGAATGGAATGCGCCACGTTTCACATTCTAACGCCGTACCCAGGGACGCCACTTTTTCGGCGACTGGAGTCTGAAGGCCGGTTACTGCATCGCGATTGGGAAAAATATGATACGGCACACGTCGTGTTCCAGCCGAAACAGATGACGCCGGACGAACTGTTGTTGGGCTATGACTGGCTTTACCGGCGGCTGTTTTCGCACGCTTCCATCTGGCATCGAAAACCGCCTGAATGGTGCGCCTTGCCCGCCTACTTTGCCGGTTGCTACCTGTACAAACGCTCGAATCGTCTCTGGCGTTTTCTCATCAAACACCAATTGGTCCACGCGGTCTGGCAACCGCTCGTGGGAATGACGCGATTGCGGCATTTGGCCTTTCGCCGCCGGCTGGCGGCGCGGCTGGATGCCGGCGCGCTCCCCTCGCCTTGTGCACCGCCTTTTCCAGCCAGCGTATGAGAAGAGAAACGATAGACGCTGTCCGTTGGTGGATAGTGTTTATTTTTGCTGCGGCCATGGCGTGGGTGGAAGCGGCCGTGGTCTTTTACCTGCGCTCCATGATGCACCGGATCGAACCATATCAACCGGATCCACTGCCGGTCATGGGCGGTTTCGCGTCGGTGGAACTGCCGCGCGAATTCGCCACTCTGGTGATGCTTTTTGTGGTGGGTTGGCTCGCAGGCCGGACATGGCGGGCGCGCCTCGGCTATTTCGCCATCGCGTTCGGGGTGTGGGACCTCTTTTACTACCTTTTCCTGAAAGTCATCTGCGATTGGCCACATTCGTTGCTGGACTGGGACGTTTTGTTTTTGCTGCCGATCCCGTGGTGGGGACCGGTGCTCGCGCCGATCTTGATTTCGCTGCTGCTGATATTGTGGGGCACGCTCGCCTGCCAATTCCCCGAAACCTCGCCGGCCACGGCATTCAACCGGTTGATCTGGGCTTTGAGTTTCCTGGGCACCGCGCTGGCGCTTTATGCCTTCATGGCAAACACTCTCGTTGCCGCGACCAACGGGCTGGATGCCATTCGCACCGCTTTGCCGGAAAGATTCAACTGGCTGTTATTTGGGGTGGCGCTGGCACTGATGGCCGCGCCTTTGATTGAGACCTGCCAGCAAATGAACTTGCGACGGCCGACGCCGCTTGCGACGGTGGTCCGCAACCCGAAAAACCCATGCAACCGGGCTTAACCAGCGGGGAAGCGGGAGAAATCGATTTGCTGCTGCGCGGCAAATTGGAATCCCTGGTGACGTGGACCGAACGTTGGAGCACGCGACGTTTTTTGTTACACGCCGGCGTGATCCTTCTGGGCGCGGGCCTTTACGGCGCAGCCATGGGCTGGTGGCGAGATCCGCAACAGGCGCTATACGTTGCGATTAAATTCCCTCTCATTATTTTACTCACGGTTATCGGCAATGCGGTGCTCAACGGAATGCTCGCGCCTTTGCTCGGTTTAAACATCCCGTTTCGCCAATCTTTTTTCGCGATTTTAATGAGCTTCACGATCGCCGCGGCAATTCTCGGCGCGTTCAGTCCGGTGCTGGCATTTGTGGTCTGGAGCGCGCCGCCAATTTCGCAAGCGACTCTTCAAAGTGCGACCTACAATT
>JBGPDH010000022.1:0-22995 GCA_041482195.1 Verrucomicrobiia bacterium | reverse complement strand
GGTCCGGTTTGAACTGCCGCGCCTGGCTGAGCGCCTGGACGCCGTCGTTAGCCACGATGAACTCGTAGCCCAGGGCGGCAAGGCGGAACTGCACGAGTTCCACAAAATCCCGCTCGTCGTCGACAATCAAGATGCAAGGCACCACATTTTTAACCTAAGCCGGTTTCGCGCCAAACACCATGACGACCCGGTTAAGGCTGTGTGACGAAATGGAAACGAGAGCAATTTGACACCCGCACCAAAAGACAGCGCCTTGTAGCGCAGACTTCCAAGTCTGCGGGTTTGCGGGACATTCTTGTCCCGTGGTTTTGGCGGCTGGAAAGTCGCCAAAACCCGCCGGCTGGAAGGCCTGCCTTACGGTGGGGTGTAAAATTGCGCTCAAAAGAAAGGAAAGCGGGGCTAAAAAGCTTGTTCCGTCGGGGTCGTTTTGATAGCCATGCACGGACATGCCAATGAGACAAGGTTCCATCCGTTTGTTCCGGCTTTTCGGGATTACGGTTTATCTGCATTGGGCATGGTTCCTCCTGGCAGTTTATTATGTTCAATACCGGACGCATGTTTATTCCTCGCCGACATGGACCGTGCTGGAATTTTTGTGCCTGTTCGCCATCGTCCTGATCCACGAATTCGGCCATCAACTTGCCTGCAGGTCCGTGGGCGGAAAAACTCATGACATCGTCCTCTGGTTATTCGGTGGCGTGGCGTATGTCTCCCCGCCCCAACGGCCGGGCGCGCAACTCTGGAGCATCGCTGCCGGACCGCTGGTGAATGTTATCCTCGTCCCCGTACTTTCGCTTCTGGTGTCGGTGAGTTCGCATCTGGCCTGGTACGATACCCATCCCGACGCCTATGATTTGATTCACCACGTCTGGAGCATCAACCTTGGCCTGCTCATCTTCAATATGCTCCCCATTTACCCGCTTGACGGCGGCCAGATTTTGCGGTCGCTCCTCTGGTTTCCGTTTGGCCGGGCCAATAGCCTGCTCGCCGCGAGCATCATCGGCTTCATCGGCGTCGGGTTGCTGATTCTGTTGGCGGTGTTCTCATTTTTCGCGGCTCCGGCTTCCTCCATCCAACTCGCCGCCATCACGGTATTCATTTTAATGAGTTGTTGGGGCGGTCTCAGGCAGGCGCAGGCCTTGGTAAAAATAGCGAATGCGCCGCGGCGCGAAGGTTTCGTCTGTCCTGACTGCAAGAGCGCGCCGCCTCAAGGGGAGTTCTGGGTCTGCGGTAAATGCCGGAAGCCGTTCGACACCTTTGCCACGCACGGGATTTGTCCCCATTGCTCAACGGAATATAGCGCCACCTCCTGCCCCGAATGCGGCACGATGCGGCCCATCCCCGAATGGGAAAGTTACGGGCAAGTACCGCCAAAACTATAAAACGGTCGCGCGAAGATGCGAAGCCAACGAAGAACCACCCCACTGTCGCTTCAACGACAAAACCAGAATCATTGATCCTGCGGCGGAATTGATTTATTGGCGAAAGGCACTTCATCATCCGAGTGGATGCGGTTACCGGCCGCGTCGACCAGCGTTACACTAACAAAAACCAATACTTCGTTGTCCTGTTGGTTGGGCCGGTCCCAGGAAAAGCCGGGCATGGCGCTGACTTCCTTGCCACCGTCATAAAATCGCATTTTCATTCCGCCCAGAACAACCGTTTGTCCGTCGAACAATCTTATGTTTGCGCTGGCTTTGCGGATGGCAAATCTAGGCGAAATACTCGGTAAGTCTATTCTCTGACCGGCCGAATTGACTACAACATTTCGATTGGTCGTGCTGCTCCCATTAGTTGGAGCGTCATAGCCTAAAAAATCGGTTTGACAAGCGACAGTTTTCAAATCGATTGTGTAACTGTCCGGCAAAACGGTCGCCACCATATCCAGAAGCGGGCCGATTTCAACATGTTCGGTGTGAGGAACGATGCCGGAATTGCTTGTAGTTTCCTGGAAGGTGAAATCAGTGACGATCGTTCTGACTTGTGTAGCCCGCATTTCAATTTGCCGCCCGCTGGTGGTGGTCACTTCCGGTTCAGCCAATTCCTCAAAACCCGGCCGGGATTCCAAAGTTCTAATCATCACCGCCGCATTTCCAGGCGTCAGAATTCCAACGAATTGATCTGGTTGATTGGTGCTACCAATCTTGATGGTAGACTCATCTAACATGGGCCTGAACCCAGCCAAAGTTCCTTTCGGTACTTGCAAAAACCACGCCTTGATGTGGATTTGCGGTGTCACCTCAAAGAGCGCCTGGATGGTCCGCTCAACTATGTCGAGGTCGGGTTCCGTCGCTCTCACAAACAACAAACCTCGCCGGTCATTGTAAAAGACCGCCTTCCCTTTGGGAAACTTCCAGTCCACACCCAATTCACCAAAAAGACTTCTTGCAATCGCCGAGACATCGTTGGTTTCCAAGCCGGGAACATTTCGCTTAGCGTTGGTAAATATATCGGATCCCACCTTGAATGTGCGGCTAAATAAATTGGTCGGATTTACGCCAGTTACCGCCGGATCCGCATTCGTGCTGTTCGGCGAGCCGATAGTAACTCGCAGCCGTTCCCGAAAAGGTGCCGGGTTGGTGACGATTTCCACGCCGATGGCCGCGACCAGATTATTACCGGCGTCACCGCCGTAATTGTTCACGCGGACCACAATGCCGCCGCGATCCTCAGCAGAAGCTTTGGTGCTGAAATAATTCGTGAAAGCGGCGCCAGCCGGGGCGACCCCAACAACCGTGCCATGCAATGCCAGATCGACAAAACCGTTCGCCACATACGGTTTGCAGTCGAATTCAACGTTGTTGGTCTTGCTACCGATAAACATTTCCGCCGTTAGCCCGCTCGCGGTTTGGATACGTGGACGCTGAATCAATTGCAGACCGGATGCTTCCAGTTTGCCGACGAGCTGGCTGAATTGTTCCGGCGAGGCCGACCACCAGTCATCACCAGCCGAACTGCCGTGATAAAATCGCAGCCCGGAAACAAAACCAACCAGATCAGCGGACGGCATCTGATAAATGCGCGCTTCAATCACCACAATCCGCTTTCGGAGTGGATTGTTGCTCAACGGCAGTACACACGGACCGTCGGTGCGGTTCAGTTGCTCGATGACTTGCCGGAAAATATCCAGCTTGTCCGGAGTGTTTTGAGTCGTTATTTCGCCGGTCCGGGTATTGAACGCAATTCCATTGGGCGGGGTGCAGTCCACGCCTTCGGTCCGCAACAGATCCAACAGGATGACCGTGTAATCATTCGTCGGCGACAGCAGGCAGTTCGCGGCCTGGGCTTTGACGTTTTGAATGAAAACTTCCGGATTTACTTTCAACGTGAGCGATTGTGGTTCAACCGCCGCGGCAGCAGTTGAATTAAATTCTTCCGCCGGACCGGGCGCTTCACCCATTGGCAACGCCACGGCGCTGAAAGCGAAAATGCAGCAGCAGGACACGAAGGTCAGCCCCGCCTTGCGTGGCGCGCGGAAATTGACGAGTCGTTCGATGCGTTGCCGCAATGCGCTACGGGATTCGAGGATGCCCACCAGGCCAAGGCCGGTCAACGGACGGTTCAATGCAAATTTTGCCACCTCCAGCAACGTCGGCGCGTAAGCCTCCGCCTCGTGGCGGAGCGCCAGCATGACCGCGTCATCCACAGCTTCCTCGCGTACGCGGCGGATGCGCGCGTTGGCCAGCCAGACCAGAGGGTGCCACCAATAAACAATCTGCACCAGCGCCTGCACGCAGTTTACCCAGACATCCTTGCGCCGGAGATGGAATGCTTCGTGCAACAACACTGCGCGCAATTGTTCGTCAGAAAACCTTTCCGCCAGCGATTGCGGAACCAATATCACCGGATGAAACAGTCCGCACACCGCCGGGGACATGGAATTCCCGGTTACTTTCACCGACACCCTGGATTTGAGGCGGGTCAGGCGCCTCGTTTCGTTCAGCATATAAGTCAGCCGGTCATCACATTGGGCCTGCTTCACCTGCCGGGCGATGTGCCACCAACGCGCCCACAGCCAGGCGAACAACGCTGCACTGACGGTGACCGATGCCAGCAACAACCACGCGGCGCCGGTTAACGCCGGTTTTGGTGGAACATAAGCCGTCGGTGGGTTCAATGGGATGTCCGGCATCGGCCCGGTATCGTACGAAACGGTGTAATGTAGTTTGGCAACGGCCGGAGGCGGGGTTTTGTGCAACCACCAAACAGGGCTGGTCGGCGATGCCAATGTCGGCGGCAGGCAGAGTTTGACGAGCACCACCAGCCAAAGCGCATAACGGATGGAGGCCCGGATTTTGCGCCGGATCAAAAACTCAATTGCAAACAGGAGGACGATCAACAGGCTGGACTGCCAGAGCATGGGCCAGGCAAAGTCCAC
This sequence comes from Verrucomicrobiia bacterium, assembly GCA_041482195.1. Taxonomy (GTDB): domain Bacteria; phylum Verrucomicrobiota; class Verrucomicrobiia; order Limisphaerales; family UBA11358; genus UBA11358. The sequence goes on along the minus strand of JBGPDH010000022.1, from coordinate 18,617 downwards.
AAACCAACCGCCCCATTGGTTCAGGTTTTCGATAAAGGAGTTCATGAGCGCCTCCAAAAGTATCGGTTATTTTCTGGCCGACTTTTTCTTTGCCTTGATCAGCAATGCCAGTGCTTTCAGTTCATCTGCATCCAGCGGCTGGCTTTCCAGTAGACATTGCACCATCGGCGTAAGTGCGCCGTTGAATGCGTGTTTGAGCGCGTAAAACAGCTCTCCCCGCTGTGCCTGCGACCGGGTGACCGCGGACTGGTAAATGGTTAACTTGCCTTCCTTGCGCGCCCGGAGCACACCCTTGGCCACCATCCGATCCATCAAGGTGCGAACGGTCGAGTAGGTCCAACCCATCGGTTGAAACAGCTTCTCCCGGATTACGGGCGCCGTACAGGGTTCATTGTCCCAGACAGCCTTAATCACGGACCATTCGGCCTCAGTCAGCTCCACGGTTGGCTTCGACATGCGGGGATATTCTCTACAACCGTAGAGGATGTCAAGTAGATTCTTTACAAATGTAGATTAAGACCGAAATATAAAAGGCGGAGGGCCAACCCTCCGCCTTCAAAGATAAAGCACGCGTTATTTCAGCTTTGCCAGCGCCGCCTTAACGGCATCGAAGTTCGGCAAGTCCTTGGGGGTCGGGGTCTGTTCGCTGTATTGCACCACGCCGTTCTTATCAATCACGAATGCCGCACGCGCCGCCGTGTCGCCAATCCCGGCCAGCATCGGAAAGATCACGCCATAGGCCTTGACGGTCGTCTTGTTCAAATCACTGGCCAGGGTGATGCCGATCTTCTCTTTTTGCGCCCATGCCTCCTGCGCGAACGGAGAGTCCACGCTGATGCCAATCACGTTGGCGTTCAGGCCGGCATAGGCGCTCAGCCCGGAGGTGATGTCGCACAGTTCCTGGGTGCAGACACTGGTGAAGGCCGCGGGGAAGAACAGCAGCACCGTGTTTTTCTTGCCGAGGTTATCGCTGAGTTTCACGTCCACGAGACCGGACGCCTGTTTGGATTTCAGGGTGAAATCGGGAGCCTTGGAACCGACGGCGATTGGCATAATCTTTTTTGGTTTTGAGTTTAAGTTCTCTTGTTACCGGCAAAGTTTGAGAATTTACCCGGCGCGTGTCAAACGGGGATTTTACCAAAACGATCCGGGCCACAACCGTCAAGGAGGCGGGACAGAGGATGTCCGCTGAAGAAACGGTTGTGCGCCCGGATCAAAAATGCTCGTCGATGAAAATACGCGCCCGCTCCCAATTCATGCAATCATCGGCAGGGACCCCCTCCACACCCAGATGAAATCCGCTCTCATCTTCAAAACCGACCGGGATCCGGCGGTTGAGGGCAAGGCGAATCCTTCCAGCAACCTGATGCAGCCAGTTTTCCAGGTTCTGCTCAGCGGGTTCACGCCCGGCAAACCCGCGATCCAACCGCGCCGGTCCGGCGACTGCAACCCGGTTTCGCACTAGCTGACCGCCAGTTATCATGCTGCGAACATGGCATATACCAAGAGCTGGCTGCTAACCGGATATTGGCGGACAATCAACAATAGTTGGCAGAAACCAGGCCAGTCGGGTCGGGATGGTGGTTCGGAAGATTTTACAGCGCCGCGAGGACTTCGGCGGCGTGTTCGTCCGGCTTCACCTGCGGCCAGAATTTTTTGATCCGGCCGTCCGGACCGATGAGGAACGTTACCCGGTGGGTGCCCAGATATTTCCGGCCCATGAAACTCTTTTCACCCCACACACCGTAGGCCGTGACGATTTGCTTGTCCTCGTCCGCCAGCAGGGTGAAGGGCAATTTGAATTTCTCCACGAACTTGTCGTGTGACTTCACCGGGTCGGTACTGACGCCGAGGACCACCGCGCCACGATGTTTGAATTCGGCAAAATGGTCGCGGAACGCGCACGCCTCTTTCGTGCAGCCGGGCGTGTCGTCCTTCGGGTAAAAATAGAGAATAACATTTTTCCCTTTGAGCTCAGTGAGCGCAACCCGGCCACCGCCGTTCGTCGCCGCCGAGAAGTCCGGTGCGATGTCGCCTTCCTTGAGCTTCAATTGGATTTCCTTCGCCATGACTTTCAACCACAGATGAACACAGATTTACTCGGGTGAAAACTAAAAACCGACGTTAAAAACCGGTTTCAGTTTGTAGTTTCCTTTTTTGCCAGACTGGCCGGATGCGAACCGAGTTGTCTAATGCCGTCGAAGACATACAGCAACCCGGAAACACCGGTGAAGAGGGTCGCGCCCAGGCTCCAGGTTCTAAACCAGTACACGTTCCAGTCATGATCCCAACCCAGTAAAACCCAGATCACGGTGCCCATTTGAAAAACGGTGGCTATCTTGCCGACGACGTTCGGGCGCACAGTGACTTTGCCGACGGTGAGCCGGATGACCGCAATGCCGATCAGCAGCAGCATATCGCGGCCGATGACCGTACCGGTGAACCAGAGCGGGATCTGGCCGAGATGCGGGCTGCGATTGAAGCTCAACGTAACAATGGCTGATACCAGCAGCAACTTGTCCGCGAGCGGATCCAGGATGGCGCCCAACTCGCTCTTCTGGTTGTATCGCCGGGCGATATAACCGTCTACGCCATCCAGAATGGCGGTCACGGCAAAAGAGAGCAACGCCAGGAGCCGGTGGATTTCATTGCCGGTCTGGAGATAGTAAATTAATTCGACAACGAAAAACGGAATCAACAGGATCCGCAAAATGGTGACCTTGTTCGCCGTCGTCATGGCGGAAAAGATTTAACGGAAAGGCGGACAGATGCAAAGACGCAAAGACAGGATTCCTCCCGTCCTTGAACACCGTGCCTTGCGTTTAACTCTTTGCTCTACGGTAGATAAACCACCAGAACCAGATCGTACCGAACCCACCGCAAATGGCCGCACCCAGGAAGTTTACCTGCGGACTGATGCTCCACAACCACGCGCCGAGAAACGAGCCGGTCGTCACAGTGCAATCGCGAATCAGGTAATACGCGCCGTACGTCCGCGCTCGCAATTCCGGCGCCGCTTCACTGATGATAAGCGCCTTGCGCGCCGGTTCGCCAAATTCCTTCAAGCCGCGCACGACAAACGCCAGTACCAGCCACGCAAAATTGTGCGCCCAAAGCAGTGATAACGGAAACAGCGTGAAGAAGACAAACGTCGCCAGTACGAACGGGCGCCGCCCATATTTGTCCGCCAGATGCGCGACCGGAATGTAACACACCATCGCCGTGACCATTTCGAAGGCGACGAGATAACCGAATTGCTGCGCCGTGACGCCGCCATGATCCATCGCCCACAAAATCACGAATGCGTACGGAATCCGTTCGCAAAATCGAACCAGGATGTCGCTCACCAGCAATTCGCGGAGCACCGGCGTAAAAGCGCCTACCACGCCACGAAACGAAATTGGTATGCGCGGCACATTTTCATTTTGCCCGGCCCAGGAGGTTCTATCCCGCGGCTCGACCAGGAACCATTGAAACGCCGCCGTGAGCAGGCTCATGACGATGCAGAGCGCAAGCGCGTATTTTACACCGGCCACCCAGCCGTAGCGCGTGAGCAGCCAGCCGCCGACGAGCGGCCCAATCATCATCGGCACGCGCCGCACCAGGGATTGCACGCCGATGCCCATGGTGTGCCGGTGTCGTTCGAGTGACGTGGCAACAACCGTGAATGTCGCCGGCAATGACAACGCACTCCAGGCCAGAAACAAAAACGAACCCAGCAACAGCGCCAACCAATGCGGCCATACCAGCACTAAAATATAGCCGGCCACGGACACGGCGCTGAATACCAGCAACGAACGGCGTTGCCCCCAATGATCGGTCAGCCAGCCGCCGGGATAGGCATAGATCGCGCCGAGAAAGGTTTGCAGCGCATCGAACAGACCGATGATGAGGATGCTGCCGCCGAGCGTTTCGATGTATTTGGGCGCGAAGCCGAGCCAGAGTTTTTCGCCGGTACCGGCCAGCACAAGCGCGACGAGCAACAGCGAGGTGTTTCGCCGCAATGCAAGAAACTCAGAAAAGCTCCGCCAGCGGTTCATGACTTGCGGTGCGTGCCAGACAAAACTTGACGCTGACATTCAGCATAAAGAGCATCGTAAACAATAAATTCGCGTTCGAGAACTTCGTGATCACTCAAGCCGAGCGCGCTGAAACCAAATGCCACCCACCGTAAACCCTCACCTGCCGGATGAGGATTCGAAGGATGCGAGTCCGCCGCGCGGACGATTTCGCCGAGCAATTGAAGCGCCGGGTCATCGAGCCGGTACTTCTTCAGGATGGAATTGAACGATACGTCCTCGCCGTGGTGCCCGAGTTCGCAACCTTCGACGTCAAACAGCGTCGCTTCCAGCCCGTTTGCCTTGGCCTCAACCTCATTTGCCGGCACAAAAACAAATTCAGCCTTCGGGTCTATGAATTTTCTGATGAGCCATGGGCAGGCCACGCGGTCCACCTTCACCTTTTCACGGGTAATCCATTTCATCGGGGAAGTCTTATTCGATACGCTAAATATGACAATTCTTTCATTTGAACACCCGTCTGACTGGCGCTATTTTTAGAACCATGAAAACTCCAGTGAGGTTTTTCAACTGTTTGTGTTGCCTGACCGCATTATTTTGTGCTTCGGCTCAGGCGCAGAAGTTTGACACCGCCAAAATCGAGCAAACCATTGGTGTCAAAGGCGCGATGAACACGAACGAAAACGTCTTCAAAATCACGGTGCCGCGCAACGACGTGAAAGTTTCCGTGGATGGCTGGACGATGCCGCCCTTCATGGGGCTGGCGTCGTGGGCCGCGTTCACGCCATCGATGGGCGCCAACGCCATGGTCATGGGTGACACCGTGCTCTTTCAGGACGAAGTGAATCCCGTGATGAGCGCCGCGCTGGACAACGGCCTTTCGGTCACTGCCTTGCACAATCACTTCTTTTTCGACGAACCCAAGGTCTATTTCATGCACATCAGCGGGGCCGGCACCACCGAACAACTGGCGACGGCGGTGCGAAAGGTGTGGGATAAAATCAAGGATGTTCGCGCCGCGAATCCGCATCCGGCCACGACCTTCGGCGGTCTGCCGTTGCCGGAAACAAATTCCATCACCGGAAAGACGATCGAAAACATTCTCGGCGTGAGGGGCCAGGCGAACAACGGCATGTTCAAGGTGGTCGTTGGCCGCACCACGAAAATGATGGACCTCAGCGTCGGCAAGGACATGGGCGTGAATACCTGGGCTGCGTTTGCGGGCAGTGACGACAATGCGGTGGTGGACGGCGATTTTGCCGTGCATGAAGACGAATTGCAAAACGTGTTGAAAACTTTGCGCAAAGGCGGCATCAACATCGTCGCCATTCATAATCATATGACGGACGAAACCCCGCGCACCCTGTTCCTGCATTATTGGGGCAAAAGCGACACCAAAAGCCTGGCCGGGACACTCAAGGCTGCACTCGCGCAAACAAAATAAATCTGCATGAGGTCGCTGGTCTTTTTGCTGGCCTGCGTTTTCGTCCTGGACGCGAATGCCCGGGAGCAAATCGCGCTCAAACTGGTTGCAAACCTGGAAATCAACGGCGAAACCGACGATGTGTTTTATGACGCGAAGCGGAACCGCCTTTATCTTTCCTGCGGTGAAGGTTTTCTCGACGTCGTTGCGCAACAGAACGCCGATCGTTACGAAACCGTCACGAAACTGCCCACCACGGCCGGCGCCCGAACCCACCTGTTCATCCCCGAACTCGACCGTCTTTGTCTCGCCGTGCCTCATCATTGGGGACAGAACGCTGAAATCCGAGTTTATCAAACAGAGCCGTAAACGGCTTCCATTGTTCCCGCCGTATTTTGCGCCTTGCCAAACGCGCAATTTCTTCGCTCAATTTTGCCCGCATGAGCAACTCAAAATCATCCCGGCCGCTGGTCGGCATCCTGATGGGCAGCGATTCGGACTGGCCGACCATGAAAGCGGCCGCCGATGTGCTGACCGAATTTGGCGTGGGCAGCGAAGCCAAGGTCATTTCGGCGCATCGCGATCCGCACGGGCTGGAAGCCTACGCCGGTGACGCGGCTGAACGCGGCCTCCGGGTCATCATCGCCGGCGCGGGAGGCGCGGCGCACCTGCCAGGCGTGACGGCGGCATTCACCACGCTGCCGGTCATCGGTGTGCCGATTGAAAGCAAATCGTTGAAAGGCCTTGATTCCCTGCTGTCTATCGTACAAATGCCGCCCGGCGTGCCGGTGGCTACGGTCGGCATCGGCGCCGCGAAAAATGCCGGGCTCCTGGCCGTGCAAATTCTGGCCGTCGGCGACGAACGCCTGCAAAAGGCGCTTGCCGGTTTCAAGCAGAAGCTCACCGAGGAATCCCGCGCGAAAAACAGGAATTTATCGTAAAGCGTTGAATGGTTAAAAGGTTGAAGCGTTGGATTCGGTGTCGCGATCTTTTCCGATTCAACGATTCGAATTAAAACCGCTTGATGGAATCCAGTGGCAGCGTCTGCTTTTAAGGCGAGTTGTCAGGTAAACCTGTTCCCTCAAACCAGAAAAGCGCCTCCCGATCTGGTCGCAAAATCATTTAAGGGTGGGCCCTCTTCGACCGGAAAACATTCACATGAAGCAAGTTACATAAAAGGGCATCCAAAAGGACAATCACCTCCCCCGCTTTCCCGGCATAAAGTTTGCTAACCCGACGACCCGGAACCGACCGGCCAAAATGGCTGGATAAAAACCTGAACTTCTACCGGGATATGACTGAATATTTTGTGAAACACACGGGCAAGCTGTTGTTTCCGAGTCTGGCGCGCGACCAGCGCATGCGCCGTATGCGTATCATCCTTTTGGTTGTTTGCACCTGCCTGTTCAGCGCGGGCGGGTTGTCAGTGTGGATGATGTCGGGCAGCAGCAGCAGCCATAACATTATTTGGCCGGAATTGTCGCTCTGGCAGAGATAGCGGTCCGCTTCAAAACAATTTGCCGAGACGGAAAAGGCGACGCGCACTGCGCCCGCTCAGTTCTTGCCATGGTCCTGACCTGCGCCGACCCGAATTTTCCGTGCGGAATGCTTAGCCATTTCCAGTGGTGATTAGACAATTGCCGCTTCCTTTGTTAGCCTGCGCGCAGATTTATGAGTCCGGAAAACAATGACATGGCTCCGCCATCCGATTTCATTCGCGACGTGGTCGAGAAACACGTTGCTGAAAAGAAATACCCGCAGATTCACACCCGTTTTCCGCCGGAACCGAATGGTTATTTGCACATCGGTCACGCCAAGAGCATCTGCCTGAACGTCGGTATCGCGCACGAGTTCGGCGGCGTCTGTAACCTCCGCATGGATGACACCAACCCGACCAAGGAAGATGTCGAGTACGTGGACTCCATCACCGAGGACGTTAACTGGCTCATCTCCGGCTGGGCGAATACAAATCTCGGTCTGAAACCAAAAGGCAAGACTCCCGACACCATCACCAGCAGCGGCAAACCGGACTTCCAGCTCGCGCCTACTCCGAATTCCGAATTCCGAACTCCGAACTCCGAAATTGAGCCCTTTTACGCCTCCGACTATTTCGACCAGCTTTATGGATATGCGGTAGCGCTCGTCAAAATGGGCAAGGCCTATGTCTGCGACCTGACGCCCGAAGAAACCGACGAGTATCGCCGACACGCCAAAGAAAGTCCGTACCGCAACCGCAGCGTCGAGGAAAACCTGGATCTATTCACCCGGATGAAGAACGGCGAGTTTCCCGACGGCAAACGGTCGCTCCGCGCCAAAATTGACGTCGCTTCGCCGAACATTTGGATGCGCGATCCCCTGCTCTATCGCATTCGTCACGCCGAACATCATCATACCGGCCCGAAATGGTGCATCTATCCGATGTACGATTTCGCCCATTGCTTGAGCGATTACATCGAAGGCATCACCCACAGCATTTGCACACTCGAGTTCGAGGTGCATCGCCCGTTGTACGACTGGATTCTGGAAAATCTCGACCTGCCGCGTCCCTTGCCGCATCAGTACGAATTTGCCCGACTGAGCCTCGGTTACACCGTCATGAGCAAGCGCAAGCTCATGCAGCTCGTGAACGAAAATCTCGTCTCCGGCTGGGACGACCCGCGCATGCCGACCATCAGCGGCATCCGGCGTCGCGGGGTAACCCCGGAGGCCCTCAGGGCCTTTGCCTACAACATCGGCATCACCAAGTACAACGGCATCACCGACGTGGCCGTGCTGGAACATGCCATCCGCGAAGACCTGAACAAACGCGCTTTGCGTCGGCTCGCGGTGTTGCGCCCCCTCAAGGTTGTCATCACCAATTATCCTGAGGGCAAGACCGAGGAACTGGATGCCGTCAACAATCCGGAAGACCCGAATTCCGGCACGCGCAAACTCCCGCTCAGCCGTGAACTGTATATCGAACTGGACGATTTCAAAGAAGTGCCGCCACCAAAATTCTTCCGCCTGAAACCCGGCGGCGAAGTCCGGCTAAAATACGCCTACATCATCAAATGCGATGAGGTGGTCAAGGACGCGGGCGGCAAGATTGTGGAATTGCATTGCACCGCCGACCTGGACAGCAAGTCGGGTGGAGCCACGGCGAACCGGAAAGTGAAAGGCACGATTCATTGGGTGAGCGCAGCGCATGCGGTTGATGCGAAGTGCCGGCTCTACGACCGGCTGTTTACCGAAGCCGAGCCGGAAAAAGACGGGCGCGATTTCAAATCCGTGCTCAACCCGCACAGTCTGGAAGTGGTGACCGCCAGATGCGAGCCGAGCCTGAAAGAGGCAACGCCTGAACTCCGGTATCAGTTCGAGCGCCTCGCCTATTTCTGTCTGGATAAAGACAGCACCCCCGGCAAGCTCGTGCTGAACCGGACGATCACTTTAAAGGACACCTGGGCCAAGGAGGCGCAGAAAGGCTGATCTATGCCACGGCGCGAACTTAAAAGCGGAAAACAAGTTGCCGACTGGCTCGCAGAAATCGGTTCGCAATTGAAAGCGCCCGGCAACCTGACGCTCATCGGTTCCGCGGCGTTGCTCTGGCACGCCCACGAACGCGGGCTGACGACTGAACTTCCGGAAGCCAGCATGGACGTTGATTCCGTGACAGACAGCGATGAAGTGGCGATGCTTTGTTATGAAGCGCTCATCGGCAGCGAATTCGAGCGCACGCATGGCTGGCACGTCAACTTGATGCCCGAATCTGTTTTGCAGGAATTGCCCGGCGGCTGGAAACAACGCGCGACGCAAAAGCAAATCAGCAGATTAAACCTGCTCGTCCCGGCGCCCGCCGATTTGCTCGCGCCCAAACTTAAACGCAACGAACCGCGCGACCGCACCCATGCGGATTGGGCAAAACGCATTGGATTGCTTGGATGAAATCGCGTGCTATACTTGCGCCATGTTCGTGAACGGAATCCAGTTGGAAGAATACGCCAAGCTCGAATACGGACGGTTGCTCTGGCGCGTGCCTGAATTCCGCGAACGCCTGCTCGGGCACTGGACCGACCCGCGCCATCCCCACGCCGGACGCTTTGCCGAGCACGAGGCCGACGTGCGACACATTCTGGAAAGCCCCAAAGGTTCGGACAACGAACTGGACGCCGAACTGCGCCGCCGCAACTTGAGTCTGCGCGTCGTCGTCAAAGAAATCCCGTCTGTGTTCGGTTCGTTTTTTTGAGCGGACGATTACGCTGAAGGATGTCGGGGCGAAGGAAGCGCGGGAAAGTCAGGCTGGACGTTTAAATCACCAACTCGATGCTACAACAAATTGGCATCGCCACTTCTCCGTCACAGAGATTTTAGCTTTTAACCAACAGAAATGGGTGTAGTTTGGGTGTTGGTGTATGAAACAAACCCGGCGTGAATTTGTTCGCGTTCTGTTCGTCGCAACGCAGGCGGCTGTGGTCGGCCGTTTCCTGCCGGATACGCTGCGCGCTGCCGAGGTCACAGATGCCAAAGCCGCGGGTCTGAACTTTCTGGTTTTTGGTGATTGGGGACGGCAGGGTGAAAAAGACCAGGTGGAGGTGGCCATGCAAATGGAAATCGCCGCGAACGCGAGCAAGCCTCAATTCATCATTTCGGTCGGCGACAATTTTTATGAACGCGGTGTGGCCTCGACTGCGGATCCCCAATGGCTGAAGACATTTGAAAACATCTATACCGCTCCGTCCTTGCAGGTTCCGTGGTACGTGGCCCTGGGCAACCACGATTATAAGGGCAATTGCGACGCGCAAATCGCTTACAGTCAACTGAGCAAACGCTGGAACATGCCCGCGCGTTATTTCACGGTGACCCGGCAGATTGATGCGGCCACGGCGGTGGATATTTTCTACCTGGACACGACACCGATGGTAAGGAGTTATTGGCACGAACCCGGTTATCGCGAACATGTCCGCACGCAGGACGTTCCCAAGCAACTCGCGTGGTTCAAGGCCGCCCTGGCCGCTTCGACCGCGCCATGGAAAATTGTCATCGGGCATCACCCCATTTATTCCGGCGGCGGCATCGTCGGCCACGGTGACACGCGGGAACTGATCGCCGACGTTCTGCCGCTGCTCAAGCAGTATCAGGTTCAGGCCTACTTCAACGGTCACGACCACAATCTGCAGCATTTGCAGGTCGGGGCGGTGAACTTGTTTGATTCTGGCGCCGGTTCGCGCGCCCGGCCTGTGTTCAAGACCAGGTACACCCAATTTGCCAAAGCCTGCTCCGGCTTCACCACCGTGTCATTGCAAGCCGATACCATGATGGTGCGGATGATTGATTATCGGGGAAGAGTCCTTTACACCGCCGACATTCCGCGCGTGAGCGCCTGACAACCCCTCTGAAAATCCGGCAGTCGGCTTTAACTACGCCGAAATGCCTGACGGGTTTGGGCTTGAGCCGATTCGGGAATGGTGGTTAATTGGGTTCATCGAACGGAAAGTTTTCACTTATGAAAAAAGTGATCTTCGCGCTATTCCTGCTCGCGGCCACGGCCAGCTTCGGCCAGGGCGGACCGGTACCGGCTCAGGAAACTTCTACCCGGACCGCTACCGAGAAGGGCAAGTACGTTGATTTTACGCCGGAACTGGAGGCGGTAACGGCGCAGTTGAAAGCGAAGTTCGACGCCGGTACGACTTCAGAGGAGGATTTGCACGAAAACCTGGTGGCCGTCAACAGTCTTATTCAAAAATACCTGCACGACGGCAAGCGGGAGCAGGTGGCGCGGCTTTATCTGCTGGACGCGCATATTTATGCGGATGGCTTGAAAAAAACCGACCGGGCGCGGGCGATCTGGTTGCAAGTGGAACGGGATTTTCCCGGCACACTTGCGGCCAAGGGTGCGGCCATATCCATAGCGAGGCTGGACGCCCAGGCCGCCACCGAGCCGGACCCCAGCATTCCCGTGGGCCTGGAAGTAGGCCAACGGTTTCCTGACTTTAACGGAACGGATTTTGAGGGACAGCCATTATCGCTGGCCGCCCACCGCGGCCGGGTGACCATGATCGACTTCTGGGCGACCTGGTGCGGGCCGTGCCGGGAAGAACTCCCAAATGTGATCGCCACGTACAACCGGCATTACCAGCAGGGGTTTGATATCATCGGGGTCAGTCTTGATGAAGACAAGTATGCCCTGGCGGCGTTCACGCGCGCCCGGGGTATTGTGTGGCCGCAATACTTCGACGGCGGCGGCTGGAACAACAAACTGGCCAAGAAATACAACATCGACAGCATCCCCATGGATTATTTGCTGGACCGGCACGGAATCATCATCGGCAAAGGATTGCGCGGTGAAGACCTGGAAGCAGCCGTTGCCAAAGCGGTGACCGTTTACTGAATCAGTTTGGACCTCCCTGTCCGAAAACCCTCGCCTTAACACACTAAATTCTTTCCCTCGCTTCGCAGGACACTTAATGAGCCGGTGGATGGTTGATGTTCAACCAGTAGGCCCCGATGTCGCCGACCACCTGCGCAAATTGGGCGGAGTCGGCAGGTTTCATGACGTAGCTGTTCACTCCCAACCGGTAGCTTTCAATCAAATCAATGTCACGTTGGGACGCAGTAAATACGACCACCGGGATGGTTTTGGTGTTTTCTTCCGCCTTGATTTGCCGGAGCACATCCAGCCCGCTGACGGTCTTGAGTTTCAAATCCAGCAGAATGACTTTGGGAACGTGCATGTCGCTCCAACTGGCGAACATGCCGCTTTGGGAAATAAAATCCATCGCTTCATATCCGTCCAGCACGTGGACCACGTTGGTAGAGATATGGCGTTGTCGCAATGCCTCCAATACCAGTTCCGCATCTTTGGCATCGTCTTCCACCAACAAAATGTCCACCAGTTTCTGCATGGCAGCTTAAAATACCGGTCAAGGACCGGTCTCCCAACTCGTCGGACTCGCCGCTTCATGTGGACAACGCAGAGGGACGGGCAACTCTCCCGTGCAACCAATGCCCATGACCAAGGTACTTGGCGAGAAAAATAATGTCATTTTTGTTGTGGCTAAAAACCGCCACTGGCCGTCGGTAAATTCATGACCTCCAAAAATGGCCGGCCGGCGGCCAAATGACCCGATCGGGACTTGCGTCCACCGGGAAACTTTGCAAGACATTATAAGTCATGGCGGATGATTCGTTCAAGGACTTCGTGCTGGACCAGTTGAGCGCTTTGCCGGAGGTGCGGGCCAAACCCATGTTCGGCGCCCACGGACTGTATCAGGGAGAACACTTCTTCGGGATACTGGACGAAGGCCGTTTATTTTTTAAAACGGACGCGGAATCACAGGCAGATTATATGGCGCGCGGCATGGAACCGTTCACCTACGAGTCGAAAGGCCGCACGTTGACGATGAGTTATTATGAAGTGCCGCCGGATGTGCTGGAAAACCCGGCAGAACTGGTCCTCTGGGCACGGCGCGCGATTCGGGTAGCCGCCGCTCGCAGGGGGAAACCGCAAAAAAGCCGGAAGCAGCCATAACCGCCAATGGCAGTAAGTCATCCGTGGTCCTTCTTTTCTGCTTTCCTTCCCCTGAAAGTCAAAGCACCATTTCAGCCCTATGAAAAATCTCGTAATCTCCGTCGGTTTGGCTTTGGGAGTCCTGGCAGCGCGTGGCGATCTGGTTTTGCAGCAGAATGTGGAAAGCTCCATGGTTAATGGCACCGTCACCACCCAGATCAAAGGCGATAAAATCCGCGTGGATATGGCCTCCGGCCCACAAGGACCGATGAGTACGATTATGGATTTGGATTCGGGTGACTCCACCACGCTGCTCCATGAACAGAAGACCGCGATGAAGGTTCCCGGTGCGCAAATCAAGCAGATGGCCGAGGCGATGAAAAAGTCACGGGCCAGCGCCGGAACGAACGCCGAGCCGCCAAAATTTACAGACACGGGCAAGACGGAGAAAGTGGGTAATTACACCGCGGAAATTTACACCTGGTCGAGCCCTGACGGTGCCAACCAGACGGTCTGGGTGGCCAGGGATTTTCCGGACTACAAACAGATCAAAGTTCAAATGGATAAGTTAAACAATTCGCCGGTTGCCCAAATGTCCAAAGGGACGGCACCCGATGTCAGCAAGCTGCCGGGCATGGTGGTGAAAACCCAGATGCAGGTGAATGGTCAGAAGATCACGTCCACCCTCGTTTCGGCCAGGGAAGCCCCGGTTGACGCGTCTATTTTCGAAACCCCAAAGAATTATAAGGAGGCGACCCCACCCGCTTTTGGCGCCCCGCCACAGCAATGATTAACCGGTTTACCTCCGTTCGATGATGACAACCATGACAAAGTATCTTTCAACCCTTCTGGTGGCAATGGCAACGCTGCTGGCCGGTTCACCGTTGTTCGCCGCCAGTACCAACGATCCCACCGTCCAGCTCAAGGCCCTGATTACCAAAGTCAAAGCGGACATCCAGGCGGGCAAGAAGACGGAGGCTGCCCTGGCGGATGATCTCAAACAGTTCGATGTTCTGCTGGCTGAACACAAGGGTGAAAAGACGGATGCGGTGGCGAACATTCTTTTCATGAAGGCGACGCTCTATGCAGAGGTGTTGCAAGACAACGCCAAGGCCGACGAACTGATCGCGCAACTCAAAACTGAGTTCCCGGACACCCATATTGTCGCCGCTCTCAAACAACAGGAGACCGCGGTAGCCGCCGCTAAAAAAGCGCAGGCCGGCCTGGTCGCCGGAGCTAAATTTCCGGATTTCACGGAGAAGGACCCGGAGGGCAAACCCCTCTCGCTCGCCAATTACAAAGGCAAAGTGGTGTTGATTGATTTCTGGGCGACGTGGTGCGGGCCATGCCGGGCCGAAATCCCGAATGTGGTGGCGACCTACAAAAAATATCACGGGCAGGGTTTCGAGATCATTGGCGTCAGCCTGGATGATGACCGGCAAAAGATGCTGAATTATACCAAAGACAATGGAATGACCTGGTCGCAATATTTCGATGGTCAGGGCTGGGGCAACAAACTCGCCGTCAAATGCGGCATTAATGCCATCCCGGCGACTTTCCTGCTCGACGGTAACGGCGTCATCATCGCCAAAGAACTGCGGGGCGACGACCTGTCACAAGCGGTTGCCAAGGCCCTGGCGAAGAAATAGCGGGCACAAGCAGACAACCGCGAAGAGTACTTTGGAACCGGAATCGCCGGTTCAATTATCTGCCTTCTGCCTTTCCTTAAGTGCTTGCGCTGGTGTAACGGCGCACGGACACGCGCCAGAACCATTCGGAAAGCACCGCACACGCACCGCCCATCCCGAGCAATACCAGCCACAGCACGGGTGACTGCAATTTGTTCGCCAGTACGCGCACGGGGACGTTGGATACCAGCAACACCGGCAGGACAAAGGTGAAAACCACCTTGAACACACCCCGAAACGCGTCGTCCGGCATCCGCGCTATATTGAACAGATTATAGTAGCCCCACACGATGCCCTGGGCGCGTACCGTCCAGAAACTGATCGCCGCCAGCATGAACATCAGCGAGTAATGAATTAATATACCGACGACACAGAGTGCGAGGAAACCGAGGAATTGTGCGACGGTCGGATGCAGATTCAACCTGGCGGCGGCATAAAACATGACCACCGTGGCGAAGGCGGCATTAACGAATGCGCCCAAGTCTACCTGCCGCAACGAAACGAGAAAGCGCGTGTTCACCGGTAGCATTAATAGAAAGTCCATTTTGCCGGTTCGGACCAGCTCCGAGACGTTCACGCAGTTTGTCAGAAAAAATGCCTGGTAGGTTTGCTGAATGAAACTGCTGCCCCCCACCAGCAACACCACCTGCCACTGCGTCCACGTGCCGATGGAACTGGTGTGCAGGTAGAGCACGCCGATGAAACACAATTGCAGGGCGAACCAGAGCAATTCGACAATGATCCATAGGAGAAAGTTGCCCTTGAAAGACATCTCACGTGTGACCGACGTCCGCCACAACGCACCGTAAATCACCAGGTAACGGGTGACGGTTGATGGCGGACGCGCGACGTCGTTTTCTACCCTCTGCCTTCTGTCTTCTGCCTTCTGCATTTTATCCTCCAAACGCTTCATAATGCCGCACGCCGCGGTTCCACATGAACCGGGCAAAGGCATACGCGACCAGCACCCAGCCCGCCTGTATAAACATTCCTTGCCACAAAGCCGCGCCCGTGATTTTACCCATATAAATGCTCACGGGAAAATACATCTGATAAGGAAACGGCGTGAAAAAGAGCGCGTGCTTGAGCATCGCCGGCAAAACATCGAGCGGGAACATGTGCCCGCTGGCGATGTATTCAAAGGCAAACAGGATGAAGATGAACGTCGAAACCTCCAGCACCCAAAATGCGAGCATCGCCATCGCGTAGGAAATGAAGAATTGCAGCAGCGCCGTGAGCACCAGCGAGAGGAGAAACGCGACGCAGGCCGTTCCATTCACGGGCAGAACAAAATAACGCCCGAAACAGACGATGAAAATGGCCAGCGGCACCAGGGCCACCGCCATGAACGCGATGCGTCCGGAAAAAAACAGGCCCAGCCGGAACCACACATAATCCACCGGCTTGAGCAGGAACTGGCTGATGTTGCCTTCCCGGATGTCGGCGGCAATCTGCCAGTCGTCCTCGTTCACCGCCGTCATCACGTCCACCACCGCCACCAGCAGGTAATAGGAAATCATTTGGGCCAGCGTGTAACCGGAGATCGCCCCGCCCTGCCCCCCATAAATCGTGCGCCAGAGGGACAGCATGGCGAACAGCGGAATAAAGCTGAACAGCGTCCGCGTCAGATAATTGACGCGGTACGTCAGGTTGTTCTGAATCCCGATGCCGATGACGTGCCAGTACTTTTTCATTCCCTCACAAATACTTCCGGCGAATCTAACGGCAAGTCCGTCGAATGCGAACGGAAAATCTAACAGAGAATAGCGAATGTAACCTGGATTTTACTTGCCTCGCTGCTATGCATCAGTTAATCTACTTGCATCCTTCACCAAAAGAAATCAGATGAAGCGGTACCTTTTATTCGGTCGGGCGGGTCTTCTCGCGTTTTTACTCGTTACCCCACTTTTGACGTGTGCGGTCCCCGGGGATGAGCATTGGGACCCTCAGTTCAACTGGCCCGGCACGACGAACACCATTTATGGCATCGCCGTCCATAACGGAAACATTTACTCCGGCGGTAATGTCTCGGTGGGCAGCACGACCAACGGAGCGCTGGAGGTCTGGGACGGCCTGCAATGGTCGTTGATGACCTCGTTCCAGGGCGGTTCCCCGCCTATTCTCGACATCGCCTTCGTCGGCAACACCCTTTACGTTGCCGGAGCCTTCAACAACGTCGGCGGCCTGCCCCTCAACGGTCTCGTCAAATGGGACGGAACCACTTGGAGCAGCCTCGGACTCTCGGGCACCGTGGCGGCCTTGGCGGTGAACGGCGGCAACCTGTATGCCGCGGGTGCCTTTACGAACGCCGATGTCAGCGGAGTGGTGATGACGAATATTGGTTATTGGGACGGCAGCGCCTGGCACGCGATGGGCAGCGGCCTTGGAACCCGGGGCTTTGGCAGTGTCAGAGCCATTGCCATTCAGAGCGGCCTGATTTACGCGGGCGGTTTCTTTACCAATTCAGGTCCGCAGCTCATGACCAACATCGCTGTCTGGAATGGCACCAATTGGTCAGCCGTCGGTGGCGGCATCGGCCCAACTTTTTCCGAAGTGTTCGGCCTGACATTCAATGGAAGCGATCTCTATGCCGGTGGCATTTTTACACAGGCCGGTCCCTTAATCGCAACCAATATTGCCAAATGGGATGGTGTAAGCTGGTCGGCGGTCGGCGGCGGCCTTTCGGGCAGCTCCGTCAACAGCCTGGCCACGCTCAATGGTTCAGTTTGCGCCACCGGCTCGTTTACCAGTGCCGGTGGGCTGGCGGTAACCAATTTCGCAGTGTGGAACGGTTCCTCCTGGTCGGCCGCCAACGGCGGCGTCAGCGCAAACGGCTATCGTGTCGTCGGAAATGGCACGAACGTTTATGTCGGGGGCAATTTCCTCGTGGCGGGCAACAAACTGATGAATGCGATTGCTTCGTGGGACGGTACGAATTGGAGTCCCATTGGCACACCAGGCCAAATCAACGGCAGTTCCTTCGCCCCCCGCGCTTTGGCGAGTGACGGAACCAGTTTATATGCGGGTAGCTCTTTTTTCTGGGTGGGACAAACTAATGCGAACCAGATTGCCCGTTTCGATGGCACCAACTGGTACCCAATCGGCAGTGGTTTCCCCTCCGGCTCCGGTCCCATCTATAGTATCGCGGTCAGTAACAATTACGTCTATGTCGGCGGCCTGTTTACTTCCGCTGGTGGTGTCAGCGCGCAAAACATAGCGCAATGGGACGGGACAAACTGGTACCCGTTGGGCGGCGGACCCGGTGGCGTGGTGGCCTCCGTCAGCGTCCGCTCCAATGGCATTTACGCCGCGGGCGCTCCCTACAACGGTTCGGTTTACGGTTCGCCGTTTTTCGAGCGCTGGGACGGTACGAGCTGGCAGAGCGCTTACACCATCAACACCAATGACACCTTTTTCGCCCTTTATTTTAACGACCCGCTCAACGGCATGGACGCCGTGGCCTTTCAGGACACCAACATTTACATCGGCGGCCACTTCAGCATCACCTGGCACGATCCGACCATCACCCTCGCAACCAACTGCATGAACATCATGCGCTTCGACGGCACCTACGCACGCATCATGGGCACCGGGCTGGACAGCAACGTGGTTTCGATGGCCGTGGTGGGCACCAATCTTTACGTTGCTGGAAACTTCGCCAACGCCGGTGGGGTGTCGGCCAACAAAATTGCTGTGTGGAACGGCAACAACTGGGCCAGTGTCGGTGGCAGCGTCGTCGGCAGCGGTTCGGTTTCGGCCCTGGCCGCCATCGGCAATAATCTTTATGCCGGCGGCAGCTTCACGAATCTGGGTGGTACGCCGTTTACCCATATCGCCCGATGGGACGGCACGAACTGGTCTGCGCTCGGCAGCGGCACCTATTATCCCGGCTCGACTGCGGGAGCGGCTATTTCTCTGGGTGTTGTCGGTCCCAACCTTTACGCCGGCGGAACTTTTCGCAAGGCCGGCGACAAGAACGCCTTCAACATCGCGCGCTGGAACGG
>JBGPDH010000021.1:0-23023 GCA_041482195.1 Verrucomicrobiia bacterium | reverse complement strand
TCGTGACTTTTCCCTCGGCGTCCTTGTGTTCGATGACGAGCGTGTCCAGGACGTTTTCCGCCACGTGGCAGACCAGGCCTTGCACCAGTTCCATCATGCTCTCGTAATCGCCGAAGGCCTGATACGCTTCGAGCATGGTGAACTCCGGATTGTGTTTTCGCGACAGGCCTTCGTTGCGGAAGTTGCGGCCGATCTCGAACACCTTGTCCACGCCGCCGACCAGCAGGCGCTTGAGATATAGCTCCAAAGCAATGCGCAGGTAAAAATCGCAGCCGAGCGCGTTGTGATGCGTCTTGAAGGGTTGCGCCGCGGCCCCGCCGGGAATCGCCTGCATCATCGGCGTCTCCACCTCCACAAAGCTGCGCGAGTGCAAAAAGCTCCGGATCTCGGCGATAATCTGGCTGCGTTTGAGAAAGACGTCCTTTACCTCCGGGTTCGCCATCAAATCGAGGTAACGCTGGCGATAACGGATTTCAGTGTCGGCAAGACCATGCCATTTTTCCGGCGGCGGACGGAGCGCCTTGGCGAGAATGACGATGCCTGTGATTTTGACGGATCTTTCATTGGTCTTGGTGGTGAACAGCGTTCCGCGAACACCGACAAAATCACCCAAATCAAGATGGGTAAAGATGTTCCATTGCTCGTCGCCGAGCACATTTTTCTGCGCGTAGACCTGGATGCGGCCGCTCTGGTCGCGCACGTCAATGAACATGGACTTGCCCATATCGCGGTGCGCCGTGATGCGACCGGCCACAGCCACCTCGCGGCCTTCGCTGTAATTCTTCCGCGCGTCGGCGCAGGATTCGGTCGGCGTAAATTTGTTTTTGAACGGGTCAATGCCCTGCTGGCGCAAGGCGGCGAGCTTGGCCTTGCGCTGTTCCATCAATGAATTTGTGTCGTCCATCAGAGTTTGTGGATTAAACCACAAACCCCTTTTCGGCGCACGCAAAAGGTGAGCTTTCCCGGCAGCCTGGCGACAGAACCTGAAATAGGTGTTTTAACCCGTGAGGTAATCCGGCTAAGATTAAATAGAATGAATTGCATTTCGTTCATCACGCTCACGGCCGCGTTGATTCTTTCCAGCCGTGATGTCGCCCTTGCTGAAACGGTACCCGATTCGGCTCATTCAGTTCAGGTCACGGTTCCTGATTTTGGCCCGAACGTTCTGATATTTGACGCCTCCATGACCAATATTCAAAGCCGCCTGGATGCCATATCCAGCCAACAGGAACGCAACCAGTTTGGCACCAATCGCTACGCGTATCTCTTCAAGCCCGGCGATTACCATCTGGACGTGCGGGTGGGCTTCTACATGCAAGTGCTGGGACTGGGAGAATCACCCGACGACGTTGCCATCACCGGCGCAGTGCGTTCCAAGGCGACCGGGCGGAACGGAAACGCCACCGTTAATTTCTGGCGCGCGGCCGAAAATCTCTCGGTAACGCCGACGCTGGACCAGCAGACCAACATCTGGGCGGTGTCGCAGGGCACGGCGTTGCGCCGCGTGCACGTGAGAGGGAATCTGACGCTATCCGATGGCGGTTGGTCCAGCGGCGGCTTCATGGCGGACTGCAAAATTGACGGCCAGGTCAACTCGGGAACCCAGCAGCAATGGCTTTCCCGAAACGACGGCTGGGGCGGTTGGGTCGGAGGAGCGTGGAACATGGTTTTCGTTGGCGTGGCGAACCCGCCGGCAGGAGCCTGGCCCAACCCGCCGTACACCGTCATCCCGCAAACACCATTGATCCGGGAAAAACCGTACTTGTTCATCAACAGCAACGGGAATTATTTCGTGATGGTTCCCAAGCTTAAGACCGACGGCACACAGGGAATAACCTGGTCAGGCGGAGCGACTCCCGGAATGTCCCTGCCGATAGACCGCTTCTATCTGGCCCATCCGGAAAAGGACAACGCCGCCAGCATCAACACAGCGCTGAAACAAGGGAAAGATTTGTTGCTGACACCCGGCATTTATCAGCTGGGAGACAGCATTCACATATCCCGGCCGGACACAGTAGTCCTGGGGCTTGGCTACCCGACGCTGGTGCCGGACCGGGGAACTCCGGCCATGATGGTTTCCGATGTGGATGGCGTGCAGGTGGGAGGCATCCTTTTTGAAGCGGGAACCAACAACTCCGGCACGCTGTTGCAGGTCGGAATACCGGGCAGTTCAGTGTCCCACGCGGCGGACCCGCTCTTTTTTTACGACATTTTTTGCCGGGCAGGTGGCGCGACAGTCGGGAGCGTTGCTTGCATGGTGACCATCAACTGTAACAACGTCGTGGGCGACAATTTTTGGCTCTGGCGCGCGGACCACGGCCGGGGTGTGGGCTGGAACTTAAACAAAAACGTTACCGGTTTGACCGTGAACGGGAACGATGTCACTCTTTACGGATTGTTTGTGGAACATTGTCAGGGATATCAAACCCTGTGGAACGGCAACGGTGGTCGCGTCTATTTTTACCAATCCGAAATGCCTTACGATCCCCCGGACCAGGCAGCCTGGCGGCAGGGAGACGTCAACGGCTTCGCCTCGTACAAAGTGGCTGACCAAGTCAAGACGCACGATGCCTGGGGCCTGGGCGTCTATTCCGTGTTTCACGCCAGTGATATTGTCGCTGATGATGCCATTGAAACTCCAACCGTTCCCGGCGTCAGGATGCACCACATGGTGACCCTCCGGCTTGGCTGGCGGCACGACAGCGGCATCCGGCATATCCTCAACGGCACCGGCGGCAGTGTGATCTCAAACCGACAGGCGACTCTAAACTAGATCTTTATTGGTAAGAATAGCGGACGAAAAGCAGCCAGAATTTAGAGCGATTCCATCTTTCATGTAGCGAAGACATTCTTGTCTGCGAGTTGGCGGGACATTCTTGTCCCCTGTTTCGTCCGCCCGGAAGTGGCGACAGGAAAGTCGCCAGAATCCCGCTCTGCGGGACCGGAAAGCCTGCGCTACGTCATAACTGCAAACGCTCTCATCGGGACGGCAGATCGTGAATGAAGCGTAAAAACTAAAGTAAAACGGCCTTGGACGGTGAAGCCGGGGGGCATACATTCCGTCCAAAGCCGCCTTGTGCAAACCAGCATTGAGGTTGAGTTGACCGCTGGCTGCAAATTTATCCGTCGCGGCGAGCTGCGTCCGCCTCTTCCGCCAGTTCAACCAGCAGATTGAAGAACGCCTGGTTCTGGCCGTTAAACAATCCCGAGGCCGTCAGGCCCGCCACCGCGGCCTGCGCGCCGCCTTGCGCCGTGGAGTCGGGCCGGATGACGGAGCACAGCGGCAGTTGCTTGCTGATGAATGTGCACGGCGCAGGCATGATTTGATTCGTGTCCTGCGGGTCCGAGTGATCAATCCCGTCGGGCGTCGCATCGGGCGCAATCGGCAGTTGTGGGAACACCTCGTTGCCATGATTGTCCATGAGTTCAGGTGCGTTGCCGGCTTTGTCCTGCCAGGTCTGGAAGTGCATGATTTCCGTGCCGCCGATGGCACCCACGATTTTGAGAACTTCCAAACTGCTCGCCTTGGGCAGGAACGATTGATACAGGCTCGAACCGCCCTGCTCGATGGTGGCGAAATGAAACCCGGCGGTGTTGGCGATGAGCTGGATTTGGAACCCGAAGGTCGGGTCTGTGGGGAGCGGCAAGTCCGCCGCCGGTATCGCCGGCAGGTTTTGCAGATTAACGATCTGCGTAAAAGTATCGCCGAAGTCCGGGTTACCCGACAGGCGATAACGCAGAAACCAACTGGTGTCCACCGTCAGGTTCATGAGGTTGGTGAGGCGCTTGGCGGACTTGTTCGCGCCAGTCGCCTGACTACTGGGCAAGGTGCGGAATTGATCGAGGCTGATGCCCTTGCGACCTTTGGACACCAGATAATGATTGATGAAATTCTGGTGGGTAAACTCGTCCCGCGTGTTTTGGTTGACGTAGGTGGGCATGTCGCCGTCCAGCACTTCCAAGGCCATCTGAAAAGCTTCGTTGCCCAGGGCCAGTTCCGTATACTGTTGCCACAGGTCGGTTTCCAGAATTTCGGCTGCCGCCAGAAACCTCAGAATGGCAATGTCACCCGAGGACAGTCGCGAACTGCCGGCGCCAGCACGGGCGCCCGTCTGGCTCAAGAGCAGACCGCCAACCGGCAAGGCCACGCCGGCCAGGCCCAATCGCTTCATAAAAGTGCGGCGACCAAGCGTGCTGCCGCGGGAGCTCAGTTGAAATGATTCATTTGGGGAAAGTGTTTTCGCCCCTTTGGTGCTGCTTTGATTGTTCGACATAGTTCACCTTTCAGTTCCGGCGATGCCGGTTTTTTATTTTACGGGCGCGGGCCTTGAACCCGCTTCTTTTATTAGAGGAACTGTGGAAGAAATTGTTCCTCCAAAAAATATTTGCTTATCGCGGGAACAAAATTTGAAGATCGGCATCGGAAAAGCCCACGGCCATCCGAGCCTGACGAATCACCAGGCTACTGGTTCGCCGGTTTGTAGAGCCCGGCCTTGATGAAGGGTTCGAGGCAGGCGCCGTACCCTTCTGCCTGCATTTTATCCAAAGGAATAAAACGCAACGAAGCCGAATTGATGCAGTAACGCATGTGTGTGGGGCCCGGGCCGTCATCGAACACGTGGCCGAGATGGGAATCCGCCGCGCCGGAACGAACTTCCGTGCGCACCATGCCAAAGGAACGATCGGAATGCTCCTTCACGTCGTTGCCGGAAAGGGGTTTCGTGAAACTCGGCCAGCCACAGCCGGAATCAAATTTGTCCAGCGAGCTGAACAACGGCTGTCCCGATACCACATCCACATAAATACCGGGCTGGTGATTGTCCCAGTATTCATTGTGAAAGGCCGGTTCGGTGGCGGATTTTTGAGTGACCGCGAATTGTTCCGGAGTCAGTTCTCTTTTTAACTGCGCTTCATCGGGCTTCTTGAAGTCTTTCATATTCGTCGTCTGATTGGTTAATCCGCCGGCAATAGCCGGCTGGGCGCGGCCGGTACCGCGCGTCAGGGCGACGATACCCGCCGCCAGCAAAAGCGTCGTCATGACTCGTAAGATCCTGGCCATCGGCACACCCTTTTGACGCATTTTATCCGCCCGCGTTCAGTTCGGGATCAGGCACGAATCAAATTTGCCCGACAAATCATTGCGAGTCATCAAATCTTATCCGGGAGCGGACTTGCCCGCCCAAGCCGAAATGCTATGATTACTTATGATTGTGTGTCGGAGAATCAGGAAATCCATTTTGCCATTCCTGATGGTTCTTCTCCTGGCCGACTGCACCAGCAAAGAAAACGCAGCGCCCAGCATTATTATCACGAACCTCCCCGCTTATGGGTCATCTGACACGCTCGTCGGGGTGGTATCGGGTGCAGACCCTGCCGCCTGCCGTGTGGCCGTGTTTATTAATGTTCCGCCCTATGGCTGGTATTCGAAGCCGACTTGCGACAACGCTCTCACACTGATTCAACCGGACGGGAGTTGGTCCGCCGACATTACTACCGGCGGGGCTGACACCAACGCCACCCGGATTGCCGCGCTGCTGGTCAGCACCAACTACAACCAGCCCTGCGTGCTCGGTGAACCGTTTCTGCCGACCAATGTTTTCGCCAGGGCGCTGGCCAGCGCCGTGGTCACGCGTGAATATCCCGGTATTCGTTGGCTTGGTTTTTCCGGTTACGACTGGTGGGTGAAGGCCAGTTCGGGCACCAATCAGCTCGGCCCCGGACCGAATTACTTTTCCGACAGCACCAACAACGTCTGGACGGACACGCAAGGCTGGTTGCATCTGCGCATTACGAACCGCTCCAATCAATGGCAATGTGCCGAAATCGTTTCCGCGCGGACGTTCGGCTATGGCAGCTATCGGTTTGAACTGGGTTCACGCGTGGATGACCTGGATACGAACATCGTGCTGGGCCTGTTTACCTGGAGCGACGACCCGGCCTACACCAACCGGGAAATGGATGTTGAATGCGCGCGCGGTTTCGCCACCGACACCAACAACGCGCAGTTTACCGTACAACCGTATTATCTCAGCGGCCATTACTCGCGTTACCGGGTGCCGACCGGACTGGCTGATTCAACCCACTGGTTCACCTGGCAAAGCAATTCGGTGACTTTTCAAAGCCAGACCGGCAGTTATTCGCCGGGGCCAGACCCGACCAATCTGATCGGCGCCTGGACGTTTGCCAACGCAGCCGCCGTGCCCCAAACCGGCGATGAGAATGTGCGGATCAATTTATGGCTGCTGTTCGGTCATCCGCCATCGGACGGCCAGGAAGTGGAATTGGTCATAAAAAGTTTCCAATTTGTGCCGCCGGGTTCGCCATCACCGGCGTTGCTTACCGGCCTCAGCGTGCCTCCGAACAGACCCGTCCAGTTCACCATCCAGGCCGAACCGGATCGGCGGTACGAGGTGCAGGCGTCCACAAATTTGTCGGATTGGCAGGAGCTCACCACCATCCTGGCAACCAGCCATCTGGTGCCATTTCAAGATGACAACCTGGCGGGCCTGAACCAGCGATTCTATCGGGTCGTGACGTTGCCTTGAAGAAGTCACAGGGCGAAGCGCAGCGTTTCAGCCAATTCCTCCGGCGTGAGCGTAATGGGATTTGCCTTCATGCTGCTGGCTTGCGTGGCTTTCTGCACCAGTCCGACCACGTCCTTTAATTCGATTCCGTACGTGCCGAGACGCGGGATTTTCAAATCGCTGACCAATTGACGTACCCACTGTACGCCATCGTCCGCCGTAGCTGACGCGTCGCCGGCAAGTAATCGTGCAACTTCGTCGTAACGCCGCAAGGCATCGCTTTTCGGCACGCGTTGGCGTAGAGTACGAAGATTTGTGTTCATGACGTGCGGCAACAGGGCTGCGCAAACCGCCCCGTGCGGTGCGGGAAATATTCCGCCGATCGGCCCGGCCAATCCGTGAACCGCGCCGAGACCGGCATTGGCCAGCGCCAGTCCGCCAAACAAGCTCGCTGCCGCCATGTCTTCGCGAGCCGCTTTGCTTTGTCCATTGGCAACCGCCTCGCGCAAGGACCGCGAGACCCGCCGAAGCCCTTCAGCGCAAAGACCATCCGTCATGGGATTCGCGCGCGAACAGACGAACGGCTCGATGAGCTGCGTCAGCGCATCCAGACCGGTGCTGGCGGTGAGCGCGGGCGGCAAATCGTATGTGAGTTCCGGATCAATCACGGCCAAACGCGCGAACATCAACGGGCTGCGCAGGCTGACTTTGACCTTGTGCTCAGGCGAGGACAACACGGCATTGCGTGTGACTTCCGAACCAGTCCCCGCCGTCGTCGGAATGGCAATGAAGGGTGCGGGTCGCTTTTTCAATGGCTCGCCCCGACCAATAATCTCCACGTAATCCAGTAATTCTCCTTCGTTGGTCAACATGGCAGCGATGGCCTTGGCCGCGTCCAGCGCGCTCCCGCCACCGAACCCGATGACAAAATCGCATTGCTCGGCCTTTGCCAGCTTTGTTCCCTCGTCGACCGTGGAGAGTTCCGGTTCACCCGGGACGGCAAACGTGACTGTGCTGACGCCATTCGACTGCAAGCTGGCCAATAATTTATCTGCACGCGACACGTTGCGCCCCGTCACCACCAGGGCACGTTTACCAAATTCCTTGGTTATCGCCCCGATTTCGCGCAAAACACCCGGGCCGAAAATGATTCGAGTTGCCGTGGTAAATTCAAAATGCATACGAACGTTAAAGGCAGGGACACCGCGCTGCGGCGTCCGGTCGGCGCGGCGCGCCGACCCTACCATTTACCAATCTTTGTCCCCGGGGAATACGTTATCATACTTCACGCTCTGGCGTGGCTCGGCCATCATCGGCGCGACCGCGTCGCGCCAGATCGGATAATGCGCTGTTTCCTTGTGCGCGGCGGCAGCCGCCGCGTCCCGATAGACCTCCACGAACACAAAGCGGGTCGGGTCGTCCTGCTGTTGGACGACATCGAATCGTACCACGCCCGGTTCCTGCAAACTCGCGCGCGCGTTGGCCAGCGTCGCCTGTTTGAAGGCATCCACGCACTCCGGTCTGACATGAACTTGAATGTGTACCACGAGCATAAAACACCTTTGTCGGAAGCTCAGCCAGCCGGGTCAAATGCTCAGGTTCCGCTAATCCGCTGGGTCAAACGAAATTTTCCTGAAGCCGCCGGGACCAACGTCGGCATCGCCTCGGTTTGGATTTCATTCTGAAGACCGAGCAATCCACCCAGCCGGGCGGTGATGAGATTTAACTCCACCTGACCCGGCCCCGCACCGTCCGGCACGAAACGCAACACACCATCGCGATTCTCATCCTGCCGCAATTCGTAATGCGCGATGCCGTCCACTCCGGTAAAACACTGGTCCACCTGCCAGGTGGTAATGCGGCGCCCATCGCCCGCCCGCAACGCATCCCGCGACCGGCCGTGAACTACAAATTCGCTCAGGTAGGGGCGTACGATTCGCTCGGCCAGATCGCCGATGCGATAACGGAGCAGCGGCATGTAATCGTTGGTCAGGGATGTAACCACCAGGTCGCCGATACCTTGCGCGTCCGGATTCACGATTTCCAGAAAGGCCGTGTCATAGCTGGGCTTCATTTCACCACGCTCGTTTTCCATGAGCAGATGGCCGGTCTCCGTGGAGCCGTAAAGATTGAACACCGGCACACCAAAGACGCGGGCCAGGATCCGCCGATGCACCACGCTGACAAACTCGTAGCTGCACAACACGAACCGCAGCGACGGGAAGCGGATGCCGTGTCGCTCGCAATAAAGCGCAAAGTGGACGCCGTGTACCGGGTCCAGATCGAGGAATTGCGGCGCCCACTCCGCAATCTCCGCTGCCATGCGGGCCAGGTCCGCATCGCTTAACAGAAACGGGATACGCGCCAGATTCACGTACAGGGTGTTGCCGAGCGTCCGTTGCTCGCGCGACATCCAGACCGTTGGACACGTCAGCCCATTGCACGCGGGCGGCACCAACGTGGCCCGCCGCGGGTTGGGATGTTGATCCAGCACGTCGGCAACTAAACCATTCAACCGCAACGCGCGTTGCTCCTGCACGTTCCACCAGTCGCGACCAAAAATCACCGGCAACCGTTCCTCGGACGTGCCGGAGGTATGCTCCAGCTCCACCAGGTTTTTCTCCAGCAGCGATTCGAGCGACTGGTCGTCGGCCAGAAAGTTTCGCGGAAAACCGTTGCGCATGTCGCGTTTTCCCAACAGCGGCAGGCTCCTGAAACACTCAAAATCAGGGCGCTCGTACCCGGCCCGCGCCAGTAAATCACGATAGAGGGGCACCTCCCGCAAGCGGGGGAGAAGTTCCTCCAGTTGCGGGACTTGCGTGGTCTCATGAATCAGTTCCGGTGTCGCAAGCATGGCGAAATATACACGCTTTTTGCGAAATGCAAATTCAGCAAAGGGAAACCGGCGAATTTCCCGGCGCCACCACCGAAGCGCGGGTCCGGCAGATGTCCCGGTAAAATTCGCCGACCCGCGTCATTTTGCGGGGCAATTTCTCGTCGTTAAAATCCACCGCCAGCAGACCAAACTTCTTTGAGTAACCGAATTGCCATTCGAAATTGTCCAGCAATGACCAGTAGAAAAAGCCACGCACGTCCACCCCATGGTTCACTGCCCCCTGCAACTCGCGCAAATGTTCCGTCAGGTCAAGGATGCGGAAATTCTCGTCGCGCGACGCCGCACCGTGTTCGGTAATGTAAAGCGGCAGGCCATACCGTTGTTGAAAATCCCGCAGGACCGTTCCCAGACCGCGGGGATGACGCTCGAACATGTCGTCGCAAACCACCCCCAACCGCGTCAGTTGTTTCGGACAGGCGCCACCGGCGGGAACCATGGGTTCAAAATTTTTGAACCGCGTCAGCCCATAATAATTCGCTCCCAAAAAAGTGGACGCCGCCCGGCGTTGTCCGCCCAGAAAAGCGTCCAGCACGAAATGATTGAAGATGCGATGGGAAATTTCCGCGAGCCAACGGTCCCACCAGGCGCGCGGTTCGAGCGGCCCGAAAAAGGTCCAGTTCTTCGCAATACCGACTTCCGGTGTCCGGCCACCATTGCCGGCCCGCTGGATGACTTCGCCCGCGCGCACGTGCGCTTCAGCCATGTGTCGGATGACTTTCCGGTACGACCATAACCGCCATTGGTGGGACGGCGGAAAACCGCCGAGCAGGTACGTCAACGACGCATACGTATCCGGTTCGTTGAAGGTGTTCCAGAGCCAGACACGTTCCTTCAAAGCCGATACCAGCCTGGTCACGTAATCCACGAACGCCGGAATCGTGGCCGGATTCAACCAGCCGCCCGCCGACGTAATCCACGGCGGATTGGAGAAATGATGCAACACCACCATCGGCGTGATGCGCGCCACCTTGAGCCGGTCGAGTAGGTCCACATACCGCTCCAATTCCGGCTGATGGAGCGGAGCGAACGGCGCGGTTTGCAGGCGCGACCATTCGATGCCCATGCGGTAGGCGTTGACGCCGAGTTCCGCCATCCACGCCACGTCCTCGGCATAGCGGTGATAATGATTGCATGCCACGCGGCAGTGCCCGCCGTCCGACGCGACATAATCCGTCCATTCGTTGGCGACGTGGCCTTCCACCTGGGTCGGTGACGTGGCCGTGCCCCAGAGAAAATTATCCGGAAATTTCCAATCACCTGCCATTATGAGGAACAGGTTAGGGCAAAATTAACAAAATGAACAGCCCGAAGTCGTTCGGGAAGGCGCAAAGCGAATTCGGTGAAACCGCGAGCCCACAAACAAATCATGGACTTTTGCGCCTTTATCAACGATACTGACCTCGCTCCCGCCTAGCGAGCCGGATCAAGGTTAAATTTCGACCCGATAATTTTATGGCCAAGAAACCAGTAATTGATGCACCGTCCCCTGACTCATCAGCGGTCGATGAAACGGCGGAGCAACATTTCGACCGCATCCTGTCGCACGACCAATTCAAAATCCTGAAAGCCGTCTTTGACGAGTTGCAAATGGATGCCACGGCGATGCGCGCTGCGATTGTCACCACCAATTGTTACCGGAATTTTTTAAGCAAGTTGGGCTACCGTGTCATTCTTCTGCCCCAGATTCATGAACAGGATTGCTATTCCCGGCTGGGGCCGGCCGGAGGCATCCGCGCCGTGCTGCCAGTCCACGACATTGCCACTTACAGTACCCTTGTGACACTCGTCAATTACGATTCGACAGTGAGCACCACTCCAAAATCATTGGATTTCTACGATGACCGGCTCGCCGAATTCAAAACCCAGTTGATGAAATAGATCCGGAACCGCGGAGGACGAAGCGCCGTCACGCCATGGCCCGTCCGGCAATCCGGCCGGTCGTCCAGGCCGCCTGGAAATTAAAACCGCCGGTGATGCCGTCAATGTCCAGCAGTTCGCCGGCAAAAAACAGCCCGGGACAAATGCGGCTCTCCATGGTTTTGAAATTTACCTCGCTCAACCGGACCCCGCCGCACGTCACAAACTCATCCTTGTTCAGGCTTTTTCCGTTGACGGAAAATTCCGTACGCCGCAGCTGTTGAACGAGCTGGTGTTGGGCAACCCGCGAAAACGCCGACCATCTCATTTCGCCTGGGATGCCTGATGCCAGGACAAGTTGTTCCCAAAGGCGAGCCGGCAATGGCGGTACGGGCGAATTTACGATCTGTCTGGCCGGTTGCGAATGGCGCCGTCGTTGAAATTCCGACACGAGTTTCTCCGCGTTCAGATGCGGCAGCCAGTTCACGTGGAGGGAAAAGGAATAATTCCTTTCGTGCAATTTACGCGCGCCCCATGCCGACAACCGGAGAATCACCGGACCGCTCAGGCCCCAATGTGTTACCAAAAGCGCGCCGCGCTCGCTGAGCCCTGCGGCCGGCACCGACGCCTCGACGGATTCCACCGAAATCCCCGCCAGCTCCCGTAACCACGGTGTCTCAATGTGAAAGGTGAACAGCGAGGGTACGGGCGGTTCCAGGGTGTGACCGAGCGAAACGGCCAGTTGTCCCAGCGCCGGCGTCCGGCAGCCACCCGTCGCCAGCAAAAGTTTGTCACAAGTCAGCGCGGTAGGGACGCGCTGCCGCGCGTCCCGGCCGACCAGCAGGTCGGCCCTACCATGAGCATCATCTGAAAGCGTGAGTTCAAAACGTCCGTCTGGCTTTTTTATGATGCTATCCACGCCGCAATTGGGCATCAACTTCACGCCGGCCGCGCGCGCCGCGTCAAGTAGACAATCAATGATGGTTTGTGACGAGTCCGTCACCGGAAACATCCGGCCGTCGCTCTCGGTTTTCAGTTTCACACCGCGGGCGGCGAACCACGCCACCGTGTCGCGCGCCTGAAACCGCTTGAACGGCGCAATCAATGCCCGTTCACCCCGGGGAAAGCGGGTGGCGAATTCGCGTTCGTCAAAACAGGCGTGGGTGACATTGCATCGGCCGCCACCGGAAATTTTGACCTTGGAAAGAAATTGCGAAGTTTTTTCGAGGATGACAATTTCAGCGTCGTTTTGCGTTTCGGCACACGTCAGCGCGGCAAAAAATCCGGCCGCGCCGCCGCCCACGATGCCGATACGCCGTGAATTCATCCGCCCGACGATACAAATTTAACGCCCGGGCGCAAAGACGCGAAAGAATCGGTAGTGTCCTAATTTGCCGGGAGCGCGGATTGTCCTCAATCCGCAGCCCCGAAAGCGTTCGGGGAAGCTGCCGAACAGGCTGCGAGTTGAGACAACTCGCGCTCCACTTCGGTAATTCGGACTCCAAATGAGGACACTACCAAAGAATCCAACCCCGCTCAATCCCGCGCCACGTGGCAGGTGTGCGCGGCGGAGTTCTTTTCCAGGTAATCCTGGTGCCAGGCTTCTGCTGGATAAAATTCCGCGGCCGGCGTGATTTCCGTAACAACCGGGTCGGGCCATTTACCGGATTGACTCATTTTCTCCTTCACCTGCCCGGCAATCTGGCGTTGTTCGTCGCTGTGATAAAAGATGGCAGACCGGTATGGCACTTTTAAGCCTTTGGTTTGCCCTCGGGGCGACGTCGGGTCGTGGCTCTGAAAAAAGCGATCGAGCAGTTCCTCGTAACTCAGTCGGGCGGGATCAAAAATCACCTGTACCGCCTCGGCGTGACCGGTTTTGCCGGTGCCAACCAATTCGTAGGTTGGATTGGGCGTGGTGCCGCCGGAATAACCCACGGTGGTTTTGATAACCCCCGGAATATGGCGCAGGGATTCCTGCAACCCCCAGAAGCAACCGCCGGCCAGCGTCGCCGTTTCGTAATGGGCCGATGGTTCAGCCGTTGAAGCACCTGTGGTCAACTTCCCGCCGGGCGAACCAAAGGCCAAAACCGCAATCAAAACGGCGGCAACGGACGACATTCGTGCCAGGGTTTGCATGCCTGAAGGGTAAACTACGTTCAACCCGCTGTCGAACGGGCCCGGCGCCATTGGGTGTACCCGGGCAGCAAATTTATGTCGCCTTCCGGGCCCGGCGGGTGTTTCAATCCGGCGGAGCACGTATCAAATAACAGCGGCCATGAACGCCTACCTCTTTACCGGTGTCACCACGCGGTCGCAGGTGCGACCCGCCACGGGGCGTTCCGGCCCGGTTGACACGATCCAGACGTGGGATGCCTGCGGGACCCTGATTGTTTTCGGTGACTCACCGGAAGAAGCGCAAAAGCAGTTCGAAACCTGGCTGTGCGCGACGCCGGAAGGAGAAAATCCCGTAAAAGTCGCCATCCGTAAAATCGCAGCCGCCCGGTTCGTGGACCAATTGTTCACTGAATCAGGTGACACACCGCTGAACTGGCCGGAAATCCTCAAAAAGGCCGAAGCGCAACTGCAATCGACTCCGGTGGATGACTTTGAACAAGGCTACTGGGTGGACGTGGATCAGGTCGTGCGTCCGGAAAAATTGAGCTTCAGCGCCGGGACACTGCAATCGGATGTGCCCGAAGACATCCGCTCCGGTTTGAACTGGGTGAGCGACAGGAAATTTCTTTTTGTACTGAGCGTATTGAGCCCGATGGCACCGCAAGTCGAACCTCCCGACGTACCGGAAGCGGATAATCCCGATTTCGATGTGTCATCGGACGAAAATGCTGAAAAATCCGAGCCCATTTCGATTGGAGAAATGTATGCCACGTTTCCCCAGGCGCTGGACAAGGAAGTCGCCGCGTTGATTCAGGCCCGGAACTCGGTGGTGGCCGCCTGGCTCTGGCGACGTTATGCCGCCAATACACGACTGGCCGCGAATGCCATTCGCATTGATCCCTGGTGCGGCGCCATCGGCCTGGATTAACTAAGGGGATTTCGACGTGGCATCCGCCGGCGTGTTGGCGGTTTCCTTGACGAAGCTGTCCAGAATCTGCAAATAACCATCCAGCGATTCATCGGCTTCCGGGCCCAGTTCCCGTTTCATCTCTCGCAACTGCGTGGCCGCCGCCTGGGCCTGCTGCCGGAGGTCGTTCACACTCAGTTGCCCGCTTAACAGCCCGCTGACCATCTCATCGTATTTACGGGTGGCTTCAGGACTTCCGGCGAGCATTTGCTGGCGAATCTGCCCGACAAAATTCGTGTTCGCACCCAGTTGCCTGAACGCGGCGGACAGATCCACATTGGTGCTCGCCACAGCGGGCGGGGCGGTAATCGCGAGAAGATTGGTGGATACGATTTGCGTGGGAGTAGCCGCCATTTTGGGGACGGCGGCGTTGGTGCCAAAGGACAGGCCCAAAACCTTGTTTCGCGGCACAGTGATGTTGCCCAGCAGGTCATTGGTCCATACCACTGTGTCCGGAGAAACGGATATCACCTTGCCGGAATAACGGTCGCCGTTTTGTATTTCCAGCATGTCCGCCCGCAACGCCGGCGCAGCCACCAACGCCAAAATCATCCCGGACGAGGCGAACCGCAGCTTGAGGCTCATGACCAGAACGGTAGCCTATCGAGGGGTGCTTCGCAAATACTCCGGCCGCACGATAAGCGGCTGTCCACCGCCTGCCGCCGGAATCCGTATTGAAAAGTCCAACAGCTTTTTCCATGCTCGGGCCATGCCTAAGAGAGATCCGCGCATTGACGCTTACATCACCAGAGCTGCCGGGTTTGCGAAGCCCATCCTCAACCGCATTCGCAAACTCGTCCACGCCGCGTGCCCGAGGGTGGAGGAATCCCTGAAATGGGGTTCGCCATTTTACACCTACAAAGGAATCTTGATCGCCACGCCGGCGTTCAAACAACACTGCGCGCTTGTCTTTTGGAAAGGCAAATTGATTGTCAGCCTCGACCAGAGAAAAAAGTTTCGCCTCCTCACTTCAATCTCGCAATTGCCCGGCAACAAAATCCTGCTCGGCTACATCCGGAAGGCGGTGGAGCTCAATGAAACCGGTGTTAAAAACCCGGCGTACGCCAGGCCCAAGGTTAAGCAGGCAGTAGTCGTGCCGGATTACTTTCTGGCCGCACTCCGAAAGAACAAAAAAGCGTTGACGGCGTTTGAGAATTTTCCTCCCAGCCACAAACGCGAATACGTCGAGTGGATTACCGGTGCCAAGCGCGAGGAAACACGCGTGAAACGGATCCAGACCGCGATTAAACAGATGGCCGAGGGAAAATCGCGGTACTGGAAATATCAGCAGCAACCGCGCCAGAAGGGATGAAATGAACTTGGTCAGGATGATTTGTAGTGGCGTGTTGTTCTGTGTAACGCTGAATCTGCCAGGCCAGTCGGCAACGAACCGCCCGGTCCACCCAACGCCCCCCACTCGTGATCCGCACACGCCAGGCTATGTCACCGCCAAAGAATTACCGGATGGGACCAATCCGCCGGCGGATGCCGGCGGAAATTTTATCATCGGGCCGACCTACCATCGCCCGCCCGAGATGATAGTTCAGACGAATGTGCCACAAGGAACGATTTACACTTTCACCATGAGTTCAGCGGACAGCAAAATTTATCCCGGCATAGCGCGCGAGCGGGGCACGTTCGGCACGCCGGATCCTGCCGATCCTGTTAAACTGGTTGTCACCACCAGCCATCCGGCACCGTATACCCGTCACGTGTCGGTTTATGTCCCCAAACAATATATTCCCGGGACGGCTGCACCGTTCATTGTCGGAGCGGACGGACCCGACCAGCCGTTGTTCACGGCCCTGGCCAATCTCATTGCCAAACACAAGGTGCCGGTGATGATTGCCATCTCCATCGGCAACGGCGGCGGTGACGCCCAGGGCAGCGAGCGCGGGCTGGAATACGACACCCTGTCCGGCCGCTACGCAGAGTTTGTCGAACAGGAAGTGCTGCCGCTCGTGGAAAAACAATGCAACGTGAAATTGACCAAAGACCCCGATGGCCGCGCGACGATGGGCGGCAGTTCGGGCGGGTCCTGCGCGTTGATCATGGCATGGTATCATCCGGAGCTTTACCACCGCGTGCTGACGTATTCGGGCACTTATGTGAACCAGCAATGGCCTTATAATCCTGAAACCCCGCACGGCGCGTGGGAATTTCATGAACACCTCATTCCGAACAGTCCCGTCAAACCCGTTCGCATCTGGCTGGAAGTTGGTGACCGGGACCTGTTTAACCCGAACGTTATGCGCGATAACATGCACGACTGGGTCGTGGCGAATGAGAACATGGCGAAGGTCCTGGCGGCGAAGGGTTATCATTACCAGTTTGTATTTGCCCGCAACGCCGGGCATGTGGATGGCCGGGTGAAGCAACAAACCCTGCCCGAAGCCCTGGAATGGTTGTGGCACGATTATCAGCCTGTTGCCAAGTGAATCCAAATCGTCACAAAACCGTGATTGTCAATCACGGCATTATCAGTTATAAACTGCTTTAAGCGTTAAATCAGAGTCTTCTCCTATGAAAACACAGAACCTCGTGATCTCGATGGCTTGGGCCCTCATGCTTTTCGCCGGCCGAGCCCAGGCCCAAATTTACGATACCAACAACGTCATAGTTTCGACTTTCGCCGGCTATGGCATACCGGGTTATGTGGACGGGCAGGGTTTGCTCACAGCCTTTAACAACCCAATGCAAATCGTTTCCGACACCGCCAGCAACCTGTACGTCTGGGACAACGGAAATCAGCGGGTCCGAAAGATCACACCGGACGCGACCGTCTCCACGTTTGTCGGCGGGGGCTCCTACGTGGATGGTTACGGTACCAATGTTTCGCTGGCCTGGGGTCAGATCAACGCGATGGGGATCGATCACAACAACTTGATTTGGCTGGTCATGGCCAACAGCTACTATGGCGGAGTTACCTATCTGCTGACGATCGATACCAACGGCTACACCTCCATTGTCAACGGCGGCTTGACCAACCTGACTTCTTCCAGCGGCATCTGTTTCGATTCGGCAAACCACCTTTACTATTCTGGCGGGAATCGAATCTACCGCTACAACCCCGTCACCGGGATCGCTGTGCCTTTTGCCGGAAGCGGAGTTTCCGGATATTTTGACGGACAGGGAACTCTCCTGACTGCATTTGCTTACCCGGGCGCCCTGGCTTGCGATCAGGCTGATAATATTTATGTCTGGGATTCAGGTAATGAACGGATTCGCCGGGTGGATCAACAACAGAATGTGACGACGGTTGCTGGCAACGGGAGTTACTATTATCCCATAACGGATGGGAACGGCACCAATGCCACTTTTAGTGTCATAAATTCCATGTCTTTCGATCATGCAGGCAATCTCTACATGATCTGCGACACTTACGTGCGGAAAATGGATGCTCAAACCAACGTGACCACAGTGGCGGGTATTTTTAACCAGGCGGGCTTCAACAATGGTCCGGGTAATACTGCGCTTTTTAACTCGGCTTATGGAGGCTGTTTCTCGCAGGGCATGGTCTTTGTCGCCGACGGGGGCAACAACCGGATTCGCAACATCACGTTCAATGTGCAAGGACAACCGGTGACTCCGGCCAACCTGCAGTTGAATGCCTATCCCGGCGTGCGGATCACCGGCGCCATCGGGCGCACCTATCAAATTCAGTCTTCGCCCAACATGACCACCTGGAGCACCGTGGCCACCGTGCTGCTCAATTCCAGTCCCTACCTGTGGATTGACCAGCACCCGATTGCCGGAAATAAGTTCTACCGCGCCGTGATGCTGCCGTAAACGTTTGAGAATCGCCGGGTTGTTTTCATTGTTCCTGCCAGAAAAAAGCGGCGGTGAACGCGCCGCAGTCCAAACGCTTCGCGAAATCGGGGGAACATCCGGGAGTCGCGCCAGCGTTTGGAGTGTGGTGGCTTCAGCACCGCTTTCAGAATTGAGGGAAACGGGTGACGACAGGAAAAATTGGGAGCGGTTTGCGAGTGCGGAACGAACAGCGGCGGTGAACGCGCCGCAGTCCAAACGCTTCGCGAAATCGGGGGAACATCCGGAAGTCGCGCCAGCGTTTGGAGTGCGGTGGCTTCAGCACCGCTTTCAAAGCTCGTCTTCGCGCATGGCGTAGAAGAGCTGGTAGGCGCGGTCGTAATCGGTTTGAAGCGGTCATTTCAGTTCTTGGCGGTCGCCAGTTCCTCTTCAAAATCCACGATCTCTTTGATTTGAACCAAAAACCACCTATCGATTTTCGTGAGATTGAAAATTTCGTCAATGGTGAAGCCGGCGCGCAATGCATGCCGGATGAAGAAAATCCGTTCGGCGTTGGGCACGCTCAATTTGCGGCTGATGAGGTCCCTGGGCAAAATATCGCGATCGCCATAAACTTCCGTGCCGACGCGCCAGGGTTTGCCGTCGCCGCCCAAACCGCTGCGGCCAATCTCCAATGAGCGCAGGCATTTTTGCAACGATTCCTTGAACGTCCGGCCAATGGCCATCGCTTCGCCCACGCTTTTCATCTGCGTGGTCAGGGTCGGGTCAGCTTGCGGGAATTTCTCGAAGGCGAACCGCGGGATCTTGGTGACGACGTAATCAATGCTTGGCTCGAAGCTCGCCGGGGTTTCGCGCGTGATGTCGTTTTTGAGTTCGTCCAGCAGGTAGCCGACGGCAAGTTTGGCGGCGATTTTGGCGATAGGAAACCCGGTGGCCTTGGACGCCAACGCGGAGCTGCGGCTGACGCGCGGGTTCATCTCGATGATGACCATCCGGCCGTTGTCCGGGTTGACGGCGAACTGGATGTTCGAGCCGCCGGTCTCCACGCCTACCGCGCGAATCACGGCGAAGCTGGCGTCGCGCATGATTTGAAATTCCTTGTCCGTCAGGGTCTGGATGGGCGCAACGGTGATGCTGTCGCCGGTGTGCACACCCATCGGGTCAAAATTTTCGATGGAGCAGATGATGACGCAGTTGTCGGCCTTATCGCGCATGACCTCCATTTCGTATTCCTTCCAGCCAAGCAGGGATTCCTCGATGAGAATTTCACTGACGGGCGAGAGGTCCATGCCGCGCTTGGCGAGTTCCTCGAATTCGTCGCGGTTGTAGGCGATGCCGCCGCCGGTACCGCCGAGGGTAAAGGCCGGGCGAATGATCAGCGGAAGACGGCCAACCTTGTCGGCGATGGCGCGCGCTTCATTCATGTCGTGAGCGACGCCGGAGATCGGCACATCAAGTCCGATTGAAAGCATGAGTTCCTTGAACGCGAGGCGATCTTCGCCTTTGTGGATCGCCTCGGCCTTGGCGCCGATCATTTCGATGCCGTATTTTTCCAGGACGCCGGAGCGATGCAGGGCCATGGCGGTATTGAGCGCGGTCTGACCGCCGAGCGTCGGGAGCAAAACGAGTTTGCCTTTCGCCTTGAGCCGTTTCATCTCGTCCAGCTCGCGCACGATGATTTTCTCGACGACTTCAGGCGTGACCGGCTCGATGTAGGTGCGATCGGCGAACTCCGGGTCGGTCATGATGGTGGCCGGATTGGAGTTGACGAGCACGACGCGGTAGCCTTCTTCCTTGAGCGCCTTGCAGGCCTGGGTGCCGGAATAATCGAACTCGCACGCCTGGCCGATGATGATCGGTCCGGCGCCGATGATGAGGACGGAATGAATGTCAGTGCGCTTGGGCATCTTCGTATTTACGATTTGCGATTGACGATTTACGATTCGAAACCAGTTCAGAACGTCGTTCGTTTGGCCGCCAAAAACTCCGGCACCCTCAATCGCCTTTAAACGGCCACAGATGAAACACGAATTCAGCGTGGAGTTAAAGCAAATTGCGGCGCGAGGATCGACCCTGGCCGCTCAATGCCTCCAGCGAAAGCAAGCGGCATCAGCTATTGCAAGGGGGTTCGCGCGTCCTTGATAAAGGTGGTATGGCCGTCCAGGAACACGCGGTTGCGACCGCCGGCGTGAATGGTGCGGCCGGACATCCTCGGGGGTACAGTCGGAACGGTTTTTGGGAAATAAGGGTCCACGGTCAGCTCCACGCCACTGGGACCAATGATGATGCCGACGGTCGGATCGTTTGTGGCCCGCAAATCGGAGACCGCCTGGACGGAGGTCTTGCCCCAAAAATCCTCAAGCCCCACCGGATCATCCGGCCGGTCAAATCGCCAGAGCCAATAACGAACCAGGCGCGCATTGGCGTTGGTGGAATACGCCTGCATGGATTGCACAATGTTTCCGGCCGGGGCATTGACCGCCGCCGGACAGGACCAGATGGAATCGGCCGCACCGAAGGGGTGCAACTCCACGGCCGCCCAACCGCCGCGCGGATCGGAGGGAGGCCAGGTGGTCCAGGGACGATAACCGCCCGGCAGGCTGGCCTTCAGATCGCGCCGGTCGGGAAAACGATCATTGTTACTACCGAGGGACAGGGCAAACGCCATGCCGATTTGCCGGAGATTGGAAACGCAGGCAACCCGCTGCGCCCGTTGTTTCGCGACAGCCAGGGCGGGTAGCAGGAGGGCCGCCAGGATGGCAATAACGGCGATGACGACCAGCAGCTCAATCAACGTAAAGCCTGGGCAATTCCGGGACCTGCTGGATGGCACAGGGGTCATGGCCATCGAATCCCAAAACCCAGGTTACCCGACACGCCGGCATCGATGATATGCTTTATACCCATTTTTGACTGGAAATCCGTCAACGGCCGGAGATTGAACACAGACCGGGCCCAGAGCGGAAGGAAAAATCGGGACCAGGCAAGGAAACCAATCACTTTCCCCTTGCAAATTACTTTAGGAAATGTTTAAGATTAGCGTGAATTAGGTCTGAAAGGTGTGAACCCGAAACGACATCCGGGGTCGTTTGTCAGTCGCGGAGGTATAAAACCATTCATCTTCCGCATGGATACATTCCGGGTTGTCATCCGGCAATTGCCGTCGCCCATTCACTTTCCGCTGCGTCGATTAGCAACAGGCAGTCAGCGCCCCATCACCCTCAACCAGCCTCCCAATCCGTGAAAATAATCTTGAAACTTGTTTTTCTTACGTTCGTATTCATGCAATCGGTTGTGAGTCCGGCCGCGCCGACGGTGACCGAAGTGGCCGGCGGGTTCGACCATACGCTGTTTTTGCTGTCGGATGGCAGTCTCTGGGGCATCGGCTTCAACGCCTTCGGCCAATTGGGAGACGGCACGACGTCCAATCGCTACAGCCCCTATGAAATCGTATCGAGCAACGTGGTCGCCATGGCCGCGGGATATGAGCACACGCTGTTCGTCAAATCCGACGGCAGCCTGTGGGTGATGGGGGGCAATGATTTTGGCCAGTTGGGCGATGGCGCAACGACCAATCATCTTGTGCCCGAGAAAATCGTCTCCAGCGGTGTTACCGCCGTCGCGGCAGGATTCTACCACAGCCTTTTTCTAAAATCTGACCGCAGTCTATGGGGCATGGGCTATTACGCCGACGGTGAGCTGGGTATTGGCTCCACCGGTTCGAGCACCAATATTCCGGTACAGATTGTGTCCACCAACGTGGCGCAGGTTGCAGCAGGAGACTGGCACAGCCTGTTCATCACTACGGACGGCAGTCTGTGGGGCATGGGTTATGATGCGTACGGCCAATTGGGAGACAATTCCGTCTTGAACACCTATTTGCCGGAGGAAGTCGTTACCAACCACTCCGTGTTCACGGGTCTGACGGCCATCGCCGGCGGGGGACTCCACAGCATGTATCTCTTCAATCAAATCGGGTCGTTAGGCCAGCTATGGGCCATGGGTGACAATCAATACGGCGAACTGGGCAACGGCAGCACGAATACTTCGTATGTCCCCTTCCAGATTGTCGGCAGCGGAGTGAACGCCATCGCCGCCGGCTATTTTCACAGTCTCTTTGTCAAAAACGGCGGCAGCTTGTGGGCGATGGGGGAAAATCAGTTCGGGCAGTTGGGCAACGCCACGTTGACGGACACCAACACGCCGCAGGAAATCCTGTCCAGCAACGTCACGGCGATCGCCGCCGGGGCCTATCACAGCCTGTTCATCAAATCGGACGGCAGCTTGTGGGGGATGGGCGACGACCAATACGGCCAATTAGGCGACAGTACCCTGCTGAATGCCTCCGTGCCCGAAAGGATCTACCCACCGCGATTGTTGGTCATCGCCGGCATCAGCCTGTCGGGAACCAACCTGATCGTTCATGGAACGAATGAACTTACGTCCGGCTCCGTCTGGGTCCTGGCCAGCACGAACGTCGCGTTACCGATGGCTCAATGGACCTCCATTTCGACCAATCCCATGCCCAGCGGCGCGTTTAATCTCACGGTGAGCAACGCGGTCATTTCCACCATTCCGCAACGTTTTTTCCGTCTGCAACTGTTCCAAATCAATTGAGAGGGAAGATAAACGGGACTCCAACAAAAACCAGAATACTTCGACAAACCATGAAAACCAAACTCGCCCTAATCACCATCTGCTATCTGCTGACTGCCATCGGTTTCTCTGCTTCCGCCCAGGGCACAGCTTTTACCTACCAGGGCCGGCTCCAGAGCAATGGCAACCCGGCCAGTGGAACCTATAATCTGACGTTCTCTCTGTTCAACGTCAGCGGCGGAGGTTCAACGGTGGCCGGGCCGGTGACCACAAATGGCGTGTTTGTCACCAACGGTCTGT